>NZ_BAAAEN010000006.1:0-257278 GCF_039523035.1 Pigmentiphaga daeguensis
ACAGCCTCCATTGGACAACAAACTAGGAGTTCCGACCATCGGATATCGCCCTAATATCCAGTGTTTATGCGGGCTGCGGGGATTATTCAGGGACGACGAAGTAAGGATATGCGGGCCGGGCGGCCCTGGCCGGAAGGGGCGGCGGTTGGCGTTACACTGCCGCGATATGACCGCCAAGTTACCCGTTTCCGACTCTCCCGCTCCCTCCTCCACCCCCGATTCGCCCTGCGTGGCGGTGTGCTCCACCCTGTTCGACGACATCTGCCGCGGATGCGGCCGTACCGCCATGGAAGTCGCCAACTGGGTGCAGATGAGTCCCGAGGAAAAACAGGCGGTGTGGCAGCGGATCCGGGCCCAGGGCTACCCGCGGCGCAAGGGCTGATCGGCGGGCCGGGCCGTGGCGCCCGCATCATGACAGTCTTCGGCCTGTCACATGCCGCAGGCTAAATAGGCGCCATCGCACCGACCCCTACGGCCCATGCGCATCGTCCTCGTCACGGATGCCTGGCATCCGCAAATCAACGGCGTCGTCCATACCTGGACGTACATGCAGAAAACGCTGACCTCCTGGGGCCACGAACTCATCGTCGTCAGCCCGGTCGGCAGCCGCACCATCCCCACCCCGACCGAACCCGACGTGCGGCTGTGCGTGGAACCGCGCCGGCACCTGTTGCGCACCCTGGCGGGCCGCGAGCCGGACACCCTGCACATCGCCACCGAAGGGCCGCTGGGCCTGGCGGCGCGGCGGCTGGCGCGGCAGCGGGGATGGCGCTACACCACTTCCTTCCACACCATGTTCCCGGACTATCTCCAGGCGCGGATGGGCATCCCGGCGAACTGGACCTGGCGCTTCATGCGCTGGTTCCACCGGCCCTCGCAGCGCGTGCTGGTTCCGACTCCCACCGTGCGCGACACGCTGGCGGCCAAGGGCCTGGGCAATCTCCACATCTGGGCGCGCGGCGTGGACACCGAGCGCTTCCGGCCCGAAGCGGGCAACGCGCTGCCCTACCCCGGCCCCATCTTCCTGAGCGTGGGCCGCCTGGCAAGGGAAAAGAACCTGGATGCCTTCCTGTCCCTGGACCTGCCGGGAACCAAGGTGGTCGTGGGCGGCGGCCCGGACGAGGCCAGGCTGCGGCGCAAGTTCCCCGGCGCGGTGTTCCTGGGCATGAAGCCGCACGGCGAACTGGCGCGCTACTACGCCGGCGCCGACGTGTTCGTCTTTCCCAGCCAGACCGATACCTTCGGCCTGGTCATGCTGGAGGCGATCGCCTGCGGCACGCCGGTGGCCGCCTATCGCAGCGAGGCACCGATGGCGGTCGTAAGCGAAGGACGCACCGGCGTCCTGCACGACAACCTGCGCGCGGCCTGCATGGGGGCGCTGGAACTGTCGGGCACCGACATCCGCCAGCACGCGCTGGAGCACAGCTGGACCGCGATCGCCTCGCGTTTGCTGGAGCTGCAGGTGCCCGCCGATCCGAACCGCGAAAAGGCCGACCTGGACTGGTACCCGCAGGGCGCGGTGTAGCGGCCCCGGGCTTCAGGCGCCGGGGGCGCCTTCCCGGAGCGCGATGTCCAGGTCCACCAGCACCGGCGCGTTGCGCGGCAGTTCGCTCACGCCGATGACGGAACGCGGATGGCGTCCGCGCTCGCCGAACAGCGCGACCAGCAGCTCGGACCCTTCATCGGCCAGTTGCGACCACCCGCCGCGTTCGCGGCCGACCTGGAAGAAGTAGTTCACGCGCAGTACCCGCTCGACGTCGGCGAGCGTGCCGCCGGCCAGGTGCTTCACCCATGCCAGGGCATGCAGCACGCACAGCCTGACGGCCTCGCGGCCCGCGGCGGCGTCCACCGATTCGCCCACGACGCCCTGCGCCAGCAGCGTATCCGCCCCGGTCTTGGGTATCTGTCCGGCTACGTGGACGGTATCGCGGTACCGGATCGCCGGCGCGTAGGAGAACAGCGTGGGCGTGGGCGGCGGCAACGCGAGCCCCAGCGCGCGCAGGCGTTCATCGGCGTCAGACATGCGCGGCCTCCTAGCGCTTGGTGGGCTGGAAGCCTACTTCCCGGGCCAGCTTCGCCCAGCGCTGGTTCTCGGCCTCGACGAAGGCGGCGAACTGGGCGGCGGATCCGCCTTTCACCGAGACTCCCTGCTCCTTCAAGGGCGCCGCGACCTCGGGCGACTTGAGCGCGCGGTTGAACGCCGCGTTCAAGGTCTCGACCACCTCGCGCGGCGTTCCCGCGGGCGCCACGATGCCCTGCCAGGAGGTGATGTCCAGCCCTTCCAGGCCGGCTTCCTTGTAGGTCGGGATCTCGGGCGCGATGTCGATGCGCGTGGGCGAGGTCACCGCCAGCGCCTGGATCTTCCCGGCGCGCGCATGCGGCAGCAGCGTGATGACGGGATCGAGCAGCAGGTCGATGTGCCCGCCCAGCAGGTCGTTGATGGCGGGCGCGCTGCCCTTGTAGGGCACGTGCGTCATCCGCGTGCCGGCCCGCGCGTTGAAAAGCTCGCCCGCCAGGTAGGTCGAGCTGGACGCCGAGCCGAAGGTCAGCGCGCCCGGCTTCTGTTTGGCCAGCCGGGTGAATGCGGCCAGGTCGGCGACCGGCAGGCCGGGCTTGGCGGCGATGATGTACGGTTGGTCCGCCAGCATGACGACGGGCGTGAAATCGCGGCTCGCGGAATAAGGCAGGTCCGAGTATTGCAGCTCGTTGATGGACATGACCGGCAGGTTCGCCACCAGCAGCGTATAGCCGTCGGGCGCCGCCCGCGCCACGTGCTCGGCGCCGATGATGCCGCTTGCGCCCGGCTTGTTGTCGACCACCACGGGCTGGCCGATGTCCTGGGCCACCTTCTGGCCCACCGTGCGCGTCACGAGATCGGCCACGCCGCCGGGGGGAAAAGGCACGACCAGGTGGATCATCTTGCCGGGAAAGGACGCCGCGTGGGCGCCCGCGGCACACGACAGCGCCAGGACGGCGGCGGCAACGCGATGCATGGACATGAAAGGTCTCCTTCTTGACGGTTCAGGCCGCGGCGACCGCGACGATTTCTATGTCGCACCCGGGCGAAGCCAGCGCGGCCTGCACCGTGGCGCGGGCCGGGGCCTGGCCGGCGGCGACCCAGGCATCCCAGACTTCGTTCATGGACGCGAACAGCGCCATGTCCCGCAGGAATATCTGGCAGGACAGCAGCCGGGACCGGTTGCTGCCCGAGCCTTCCAGCAGCCCGTCGATCATGGCCAGCACTTCGGCCGTCTGTTCGCGTATGTCGCGCCCGCGTGTCTCCCGGGGCACCTGGCCCGCCAGGTACAGGACGCCGTTGAAGACCGAGATTTCCGACATGCGCTTGCCGGGCCCGACTCTGTGGATGCTCATCACGCCGCCTCCCGCGTCTCGGCCTGCATGGGTCCGAAACCCGCCTCGAAGAAGCGCAGCCAGTTCTCGCCCAGCACCATCGCGGTGTCCCGTTCGGAGAAGCCGACGGCGCGCAGCCCGGCCTCGATCCTGGCCATGTCGCGGCTGTCCCGGAACCAGTCGGGCTGCGGCGGGAACCCCGGCTGCGCGGCCGATCCTTCGCCGTAGTCCATGCGCTTGGTGTAGCGCCCCATCCGCATCCACTGCACGACGGAGTCCGGCTGGTCCTGGCACAGGTCCGAACCTATGCCCAACGACTCCACGCCGGCCAGCTCGGCGGTGCGGGCCACCATCTCGCAGAACGCTTCCAGCCGGCAGGCGGACTTGTCCTTCAGGTGATGGGGATACAGGGAAAAGCCCAGCATGCCGCCGGACGCGGCCAGCGCCTTGATGACCGTATCCGACTTGTTGCGCAGCGCGGGCGCCCAGGCGTGCGGATTGGCGTGGCTGACGACGATGGGACGCCGCGACAGCTCGATCGCCTCCAGCGTCGAACGCTCGCCCGAGTGGCTCATGTCGATCACCAGGCCGACGCGGTTCATCTCGCGTATGACCTCGCGCCCCATGCGCGTGACGCCGCCGTCGTTCGCTTCGTAGCAGCCGCTGGCCAGCAGCGACTGGTTGTTGTAGGTGAGCTGCATGAAGCGCACGCCCAGCGTGTGCAGCACTTCCACCAGCCCGATGTCGTCCTCGATGGGCGAAGGATTCTGGCAGCCGAACACGACCGCCGTGCGCCCCTCCTCGCGTGCCCGGCGCACGTCGTCGGCGCCGCGGGCCAGGACGATGAGCTCGGGGAAAGTCTCGAACCAGCGGTTCCAGCGCTCGATGACCTGCACCATCTCACGGAAGTTCTCGTGATACGCGATGGTGACGTGCACGGCGTCCAGGCCGCCTTCCCGCCATTGGCGGAAGATTTTCTCGGACCAGTTGTTGTATTGCAGCCCGTCGATGCGAAAGGGTTGCGACCTGTCGATGCCCATTCCCGGTTCCAGCTCCTGCGTCATTGGTAGCGGAACTGTAGAGATCCGGATGAAATTCAGTCAAACTAAAAGATATTCAATAAATTCAAATTTTTCTTGAATGAAGATCGACCAACTACGGACTTTCGTGGCGGTGGTGGACACCGGGGCGCTGGTCGAGGCGGGGGACAGGGTGGGCCGCACGCCCGCCGCGGTATCGATGACCCTCAAGCAGATCGAAGCGGAACTGGGCGGAGCCCTGTTCGAAGGAGAGCGCAAGAACCGGCTGACGCCGCTGGGCCGGCACGTGCATCTCCAGGCGCAGCGGGCGCTGCATGCCTTCGATGCCGCGCTGGCCCAGATGCGCGGCTACGCGCAGGGCGGCCAGGGCATCGCCCGGATCGCCGCCGTGCCGTCGGCGGCCACCCGTCTGCTGCCGGCCGCCATTGCCCGCATGCGGGCGACCCGCCCCGGCGTGCGCATCGACCTGCGGGACATCGATTCGGCGGCAGTGATCCAGGCCGTTTCCGCCGGCGTCGTCGACTTCGGCATCGCCACGGCGCCCGCCTCCAATGCCGACCCGGACCTGAAGGCCGAACCGCTGCTGAAGGATCCCTTCGTGCTGGTCTGCCCCGCCGGGCACCGCCTGAACGCGCTGAAACGGCCGGTCCGCTGGCGCGACATCGATCCGGCCGAGTTCATCGCCAACGGCCTGTGTTCGCGCTTTTCCTCGCCCGAACTGTCGCGCCTGGTGGAACAGGCGCCGCTGAACCTGCACAACACCACGTCGCTGCTGACCTTCGTGGCCCAGGGCTTCGGCGTCACGCTGCTGCCGACCATGGCCGTCACCGCCAGCCGGACCGTCCGCCTGCTGCCCCTGGCCGACCAGGGCGCAACCCGCAGCCTCGACCTGATAACGCTGCGCGACGCCAGCCTCAGCCCGGCGTCCCAGGCCATGCTGGACCTGGTCCTGGACTGCAGCCGCACCATGGCCGCCACGATCTGAATCGCGGAATCGGGGCCGCTTGCTCAGATTTGCTCAGATAAAGATGCGATGCCCCCCTTATCCTTGCATTCTTGACTATCGGTCCATAGGCATGGACGGCAGGTCGAGAGAACTGACGTCGAAGGCAGCATTCCATGCAGGTTACCCATCCATCGCCAGCGCAGCCGGCCCTCCCTCTCTCCTTTCCCGCCCCGCCGCCCGCTTACGTCGACATGCCCGGACCCGGCGCCCGGGCCCTGGCGTTCCAGCCTGTCTCGTCGCTGCTGGATGGCACGCGCAACCTCTACCAGAGCGTCACGTCCCGCCTGCTGGCATCGCCCGACGACGACGCGCGGGACGCGCCCGGCCTTGCGCTTGTCCAGGCCGTGATGGCGGTCCTGCGTGACCACCCCTGGATCACGCTGGGCTGCTCCGTCTCGCCGGACATGCTGGCCGACGAGGCCGGCTGGGCCCCCCTGCTGGACGAACTGCGCGCCGACAACCGGCTCGCCCGGCGGCTGGTGATCGAACTGGCCCAGAGCGACGACAGGCTGGAATCGCGGCAAGCCCTCGGCCTTGCCGGCCGGCTGCGCAAACTGGGCTGCCTGCTGGCCATCGACGATTTCGGCGCGGCCGGCGGCACCGTGGACTTCCTGCTCGATGCCCGTCCCGACATCGTCAGGATCGCTCCGGCATACCTGCATCGCGCGCGCCGCCTGCACGGCGTGGGCGGCACCTCCGGCCTGATCCGCCTGTGCCGCCGGCTGGCGCCGGCGGTCGTCATCCAGGGCGTGGACGATCCCGCCGACCTGCTGCGCCTGCCGCGCGAGGCGGGCGTATGGATCCAGGGCGTCCTGGCGGGCCTTCCCGCGCTGCATGCTCCCTGGCTGCGGCCCAGCCCGTGGCGCCTGGCGGCCTGCGCGGGCGAACGTCACTGACCGGACCGCCACCATGACCGCCGCCCCCGCCCGGAACGAACCGGCCGCCCCCGCGGCCAAGGCCCGCCCCGCGCGCAAGACGCCGCGCCGCAGCGCCAAGCGCATCCCCCGCAATGACTTCGCCCTGGCCGTCGCCTCGCCCTCCCTCCCGCCCGCGCGCACCAACAAGCGCGTGCTGGTGGCCGACATGGGCAAGCGGTTCTGCGCCGACGTCTGCGACTTCCTCAGCCAGCAGGGCTGCCATGCGCGCGCCGTGCACGACCGGCGGCACCTCGTCCAGGTCCTGGCCGAATGGCAGCCGACGACGCTGTTCCTGAACGTCTCCCTGCCGAACCTCGATCTGGGAGAACTGACGCCGCTATACCCCCACTTGCCGCGGGACTTCCAGATCGTCCTCCTGCTCGAGCCCGGCGTCCCCTTCACCTTGTCCGTTCCGCCCAAGACGCCATGCCTAGCCCGTCACCTCAAGTCCCCGTGCCTGACGGATCTGCGCCACTTCCTGTGACCCGGCAGGCCACCGGCGGGGCAGGCCACGTCCGGGGCGACCGGCGCCCGCCGGCCGGATTGCGCCGCCTCCTGTCCCGTTTCGTCCGCGACTACGTCCATGGGTTGAAGCGCCACGAGCGCTATCTGATGGACCCCGTCCATGGCCGGTCGCCGTCGCTGCGGCCCGCCGCGCGGCGCTGGCCGGCCGGCAGCGGCCCCCGCTCCATGACCGCTCCCCGGGCCTTTTCCTTCCAGGGCATCGAACGCGTCCTGCCGGATTCGCGCGGCTGGCATCATCAGCCCTGGGGCCAGGACTGGATCGGCCAGCTGCACCGCTTCGACGACCTGAACGCCGCCGACGCCGAGCAGCGACGGGAGTGGCACCGGGCGCTGGTATTGAACTGGGCGGTCGCCAACGGTCCGGGCCGCGGCCCCGGATGGGAAGCGCCCAGCCTGGCGCCCCGCATCGTCAACTGGATCAAATGGGATCTGCGCGGCGGCGGGCTGGCCAGCGAGACCACCCGCCGCAGTCTCGTGGTCCAGGTCCGCTACCTGCGACACTTCTTCTCGCGCCAGTGGCGCGACGGCCCGCGCCCGGATATCGCCAAGGCGCTGATCTTCGCCGGCAGCTATTTCGCCGACGGACGCGAGTCGCGCGCCTGGCTGCGCAAGGGCATGCGGGCCCTGGGCACGCTGGCGCCAACCGACCTGTCCACCGAAGACCTGCGGGACCTGGCGCTGCTGTCCCTGGTCTACCCGGACCTGCATCCGCCGCACGGCCACCGCTGAGCTTTACGCAACCCCGGCGGGCAGCGGCGATGCGTCGGCATGCTCGATCATGGCGGCCAGCAGGAGATCGGTCAGTTCGGCGCGCCGGCTTGCCGCGCCCGGATCGTCCCAAAGATTGCGCAGCTCCAGCGGATCCTTTTCCAGGTCATAGAGTTCGCACAGCGCCCGGTCGTCCGACTGCGTGATCCGCCACTGCCCGGTCAACAGCGTGCGCAGGCGGAAGCGCCGCGGACGTCCGAACTGGAACATGACCGGCTCGTTCTCGACCAGCACGCCCGGCCGCGGCAGCGGGGCGCCGCGCTCCAGCGCCTCGCGCAGGCTCAGGCCCTGCATGCCGTTGTAGGCGGCGATGCCCGCCCGGTCGAGCACGGTCCCGGCGATGTCCAGGGTCCCGGCCGGCGCCTCGCAGACCGTTCCGCGCCGGGTTTCCGGCAGCGCGGGGTCGCTCCAGATGAAAGGCACCCTGACCACGCCCTGATAGTGCATGGGCCCCTTCAGCATCACGCCGTGGTCCCCCATCATGTCGCCGTGATCGCTGGTGAAGATGACGATCGTGTCCTCGCGCATGCCCAGGCGATCCAGCGTCGCCATCACGCGGCCGACCTGCTCGTCGATCAGGCCGATCATGCCGTAGGTCAGGGCCGTGATCTCGCGGCACTCGCGTTCCGAGACGGGGAAGGCGGTATAGCCCTCGCGCGTGCCGCCGCCGCGGCCGTAATCGTGCACGCTCCGCACCAGCGGCGAAGCGCCGGGTGCATGGAACGACGCCGGTAGCGGCACGCCGGCCGGATCGTACATATCCCAGAACCTGCCTGGCGGCGTGAAGGGATGGTGTGGATCGGGAAAAGAACACATCAGGAAAAACGGTGCCTTCGGCCCGGCTTGCGCGGCCAGGGACTCCAGCCAGCCGCAGGCCCGCTCGCCGATGTAGGACGAAGGATAGAGCGATTCCGGCAGGCGCGTGCGCCAGGCCTGGGGCGCCCCGTACCCCTGGGCGGGCAGCGCATGGTCCCGTCCGCGAAGGCTGTCCGGATCCGGATGGCGCCCGGCCAGCCAGCGGGCATAGTCGCCCTGCACCTGGTCGCCGTGCAGCGTGCACAGTTCGACGTGATCGAAGCCGTAGTAGGGCGTGTCGACGCGCCGGCGCCGCCCCGCCTTCCAGTCCGGCGTCCATTCGTTGTCGTAGCCTTCGCCCATGCGCGGCCGCTTGGTGGCGTCGCGCAGGACTTCGGCGGGCGACCGGCGTCCCTCGACGGGACGCCAGGCTCGTTTGTCGGGATGGTCGTAGCCGAAACATTGCAGGTGCGACTTGCCGATCAGCGCGGTGGCATAGCCCGCGTCCCGCAGCAGTTCCACGAAGGTGGTCTGGTCCAGCGACAGGTTGATGCCGTTGTGGACGACACCGTGCACCGACGGCAGGCGCCCCGTCATCAGCGTCGCGCGGTTCGACATGCAGGTCGTGCTGGCGGCGTAGAAACGCTCGGCGCGGACGCCCGTCGAGGCCAGCGCGTCGATGTGGGGCGTGCGCAGCACGGGATTGCCATAGCAGCCCAGGTGGTCGGCCCGGTGCTGGTCGGTGATGAAGATCAGGAAGTTGGGCGCGGACATGGCTCAATCCGCCTGGATCTTGAAGCGTTTGACGATCTCGCCGTAGCGCTCGTAGTCGTCGCGCGTGGCCTTGGCCAGCACGTCGCGGGGTCCGCCCACGACCAGTTCGCCGCGCTGCTTGAAGTGCTCCACGGCATCCGGCTCGCGCAGCGCCGCGTTGATCCGGGCGTTCAGGCGGTCGGCCAGCGCGGGCGCCATCCCCGCCGGGCCGTAGACGCCGAACCAGATGTCCACGAACACGCCCGGGAACCCCTGCTCGGCCATCGTGGGCAGGTCGGGGATCAGCCGGCTGCGGCGCTGGTCCACGACGGCGAGCGGCACCAGCCTCCCGGTCTCGATGTAGGGCTTGGCGCCGCCATAGCCGAGGTAGATGAGCTTGACCTGCCCGCCCAGCGCGTCGTCCAGCGCTGGCCCCACGCCCCGGTAAGGGGAATGCAGCAGCGACAGGCCGGCGGCGCGGTTGAACAGCTCGCCGGCGATGTGCATGGGCGACCCGTTGCCGGAGGTCGCGTAGGCCAGGGGCGGCCCGGTCCGGGCCAGCTCGGCCAGCTCGCGGGCGTTCTTCACGCCCAGGCCGGGATGCGCCAGCAGCAGCATGGGCGTGGAGGAAATCATCGCGATGGGCGTGAAGTCCCGCTGCACGTCGAAGCTGTAGCCCAGGTTCCGGGGCAGGACGTGAGGAGCCATGGCGAAGGTGTTGGCGGTGACCAGCAGGGTGTAGCCGTCGGGTTCGGCGCGGGCGACGATGCCGGTACCTATGCTGCTGCCGCCGCCGGGGCGGTTGCTGACCACCACCGGCTGCCCCCAGGCCTTGCCCAGCTTCTCGCTCAGCAGCCGCGCGATGGGGTCCACCCCGCCCCCGGGCGGAAAGGGCACGACCAGCGTCACCGGCCTGGCGGGAAACCCCTGGGCCAGCGCGGGCCGGGGCAGCAGGCCTCCACCCGCGAGCCAACAGGCGGCCAGCCCGGCCCCGGCGCGCAATCCCGCCCGCCGGCCCGGCCGCATGCCGTCCTTGCGCTTGCCATCCATATTCATCTCCCCGAAGGCGTTCGATGCAGACGCAGTCTAGGGTGGTCGATATTTATCGTGTAGTGGATAATCGCTTGAATCACTTTCAAGCTGCATTTGCAAATATGGACCACTTGCGGCTCATCGTCACGTTCGCCCGGGCGGCGGAAGCGGGCAGCTTCAGCAAGGCGGCCCGCACGCTGGGCGTGACGCCGCAGGCCGTCAGCGCCCAGATCCGGCAGCTCGAGCAGCAGGTGGGCGTGCGCCTGTTCTACCGCACCACCCGCAGCATCAACCTGACCGAGGAAGGCCGGGCCTTCCATGAGCGCTGCCGCGCCGGCATGGAAACCATCCAGGGCGGACTCGACGTCCTGCGCGACCGCACCGAGCAGATGGTGGGCACGGTCAGGCTGGCGCTGCCCTATGCCATCAGCTTTGAACTCGTCGCGCCGCTGATGGGGCGCTTCATGGACCGTTACCCCCAGGTCCGGGTCGACATGCTGACCCTGAACCAGTTGCCGGACGTGGTCGAACACGGGGTGGACGTGGGCATCATCGGCGGCGAGCTTCCCAGCAGCTCGCTGGTCGCCCGCAAGGCCGGAACCTTCAACCACGTGCTGTGCGCCTCGCCGGCCTACCTGGACGAATGGGGCGTGCCGGGCCACGTGGACGACCTGCGCGACCACCGCTGCGTGCTGCTGCGCCATCCGCGCACGGGCCGGCTCTGGCCGTGGACCTTCCAGTCGGGCGGCGACATCGTCACGCTCAATCCCGAGGGCGCCCTGTCGGTGCAGGACGCCGAAAGCCAGCACCGCGCGGTGCTGCACGGCGCGGGCATCGGCCAGATCGCCAGCTACTACGCGGCGCCGCACATTCGCGCGGGCAGGCTGCTCCCCTTGTCCATCGGCTATGTCTCGCGCCAGGTCGACGTCCATCTCTACCTGCCCCAGCGCGACCATATCCCCCTGCGCTGCCGCGCGCTGGCCGACTATCTGCTGGCCGAGCTCAAGCGCAATCCGGACCTGGCCCCCGCGACATTCTGATACCGGATGGCCGCGTCCCGCGCCCCCGCCTGTCATGCCGGCAGCGCGGGAACCCGCTACAATGCTTGCCACCTGAGGAGCGTTGCGACGACCGGCACCACGCCAGGCCGCCAGGCTCAGGTAACGGATCGGCGGCGGCCCCAGGCGGCGCCGGTCCACGGCAACGGCGCTCGCCCCACATCCTGCCCCTTGCAGGCCATGCGGCGAGCCTTCCCGGCTCACGCCGCGGCGTCAAAGGGCAAGCACTTTGGAGTCCCCATGAACGCTGTACCCAACGCCCAGACCCCCGACTACCGCATCGCCGACATCGCACTGGCCAACTGGGGCCGCCGCGAGATCAGCATCGCCGAAACCGAAATGCCCGGCCTGATGGCGATCCGCGAGGAATTCGCCGCCACCCAGCCGCTCAAGGGCGCCCGCATCGCCGGCAGCCTGCACATGACCATCCAGACCGCCGTGCTGATCGAGACGCTCAAGGCCCTCGGCGCCGACGTGCGCTGGGCCTCGTGCAACATCTTCTCGACCCAGGACCACGCCGCCGCGGCCATCGCCGCCTCGGGCACGCCGGTGTTCGCGATCAAGGGCGAGTCGCTGGCCGACTACTGGGAATACACTCACCAGATCTTCGAATGGCCGGCCGGCACCCACGCCAACATGATCCTGGACGACGGCGGCGACGCCACGCTGCTGCTGCACCTGGGCACCCGCGCCGAACAGGACGCCACCGTGCTGGCCAAGCCCGGCAGCGACGAGGAAGTCGCGCTGTTCGACTCGATCCGCAACACCCTCAAGCGCGATCCGAAGTGGTACTCCACCCGTCTCGCCCAGATCAAGGGAGTGACCGAGGAAACCACGACCGGCGTGCACCGTCTCTACCAGATGTCCAAGAAGGGCGAGCTGGCCTTCGCCGCGATCAACGTCAACGACTCGGTCACCAAGTCCAAGTTCGACAACCTGTACGGCTGCCGCGAGTCGCTGGTGGACGGCATCAAGCGCGCCACCGACGTCATGGTCGCGGGCAAGGTCGCGGTGGTGTGCGGCTACGGCGACGTGGGCAAGGGCTGCGCCCAGGCGCTGGCCGCGCTGCGGGCCCAGGTCTGGGTGACGGAAGTCGATCCCATCTGCGCGCTGCAGGCCGCCATGGAAGGCTACAAGGTCGTGACCATGGACTACGCGGCCGACAAGGCCGACATCTTCGTCACGGCCACCGGCAACTACCACGTCATCACGCACGAGCACTTGGTCGCGATGAAGGACGAGGCCATCGTCTGCAACATCGGCCACTTCGACAACGAGATCGACGTCGCCTCGCTCAAGCAATACAAGTGGGAAGAGATCAAGCCGCAGGTCGACCACATCATCCTGCCCTCCGGCAAGCGCATCATCCTGCTGGCGCAGGGCCGGCTGGTGAACCTGGGCTGCGCCACCGGCCATCCCTCGTTCGTGATGTCGTCCTCGTTCGCCAACCAGACCATCGCCCAGATCGAGCTCTGGACCCGCAACGAGAAGTACGCCAAGGGGCAGGTCTACGTGCTGCCCAAGCACCTGGACGAGAAGGTCGCGCGCCTGCACCTGAAGAAGCTGGGCGCGCAGCTCACGCAACTGCGCGCCGACCAGGCCGCCTACATCAACGTACCGGTCGAGGGCCCCTACAAGCCCGAGCACTACCGCTACTGATCGTTCCCCTTCCGGGGCCGCCGCGCCCCGGACGCCCCCTTTTCCCCTTGGCAAGGAGTTCGCGATGACCCTGTTACTCGTCTGGTTGCTCAACGCCGTGGCATTGCTGGTCGTGGCCTATCTGCTGCCCGGCATCACCGTGGCGAGCTTCGGCTCGGCGCTGATCGCGGCGCTGGTGCTGGGCCTGCTCAATTCGCTGGTCAAGCCGGTCCTGGTGCTGCTCACGCTGCCGATCACGGTCGTCACGCTGGGCCTGTTCCTGATCGTGCTGAACGCGCTGCTGTTCTGGTTCGCGGGCTCGATCCTGAAGGGCTTCCAGGTCAACGGATTCTGGTGGGCGGTCATCGGCGCGCTGCTCTACAGTCTGATCTCGGGCCTGTTGTCGGCCATCGTGCCCAACTGACCCTCTTCCTACAGGTTGCCCGCAAGTGAGTTCATCCGTCTTTCCCGACGCGGCGCCGGCTGACGCCGCGCCGGTCTTCAGCCTGGAATTCTTCCCGCCGCGCGACACCCCGGCGCAGGAAAGGCTGGTCCGCACGGCCAAGCAGTTGCAAGGCCTGCATCCCCATTTCGCCAGCGTGACCTTCGGCGCGGGCGGCTCGACCCGCGACGGCACGATGCTGGCGGTATCGATGCTGCAGAAGCTGGGCTACGAGACCGCCCCGCACCTGTCGTGCATAGGTTCGACGCCCGAGAGCCTGCGCGAGATTCTCCATACGTACCGGCAGGCCGGGATCCGGCGGCTGGTGGCCCTGCGCGGGGACATGCCGTCGGGCATGGGCGACATGGGCGAGCTGCGCTATGCGCGGGACCTGGTGGATTTCATCCGCAAGGAAACGGGTGACTGGTTCCATATCGAGGTGGCGGCGTATCCGGAGATGCATCCGCAGGCCCAGGGGCCGGAGGCGGACCTGGACCGGTTCGTGGAGAAGATGCGGGCGGGGGCGAACAGCGCGATCACGCAGTATTTCTTCAATGCGGATGCGTATTTCGATTTCGTGGACCGGGCGACGGCGAAGGGGGTGCTGGCGCCTATCGTGCCGGGGATCATGCCGATCACGAATTACACGCAGCTGGCGCGGTTCTCGGATATGTGCGGGGCGGAGATTCCGCGATGGATACGGTTGCGGCTGGCGTCGTACGGGGATGACCGGGCTTCGATCCGGGCGTTCGGGCACGATGTGGTGGTGGAGCTTTGCCAGACGTTGCTGGATGGGGGGGCGCCGGGGTTGCATTTCTATACGATGAACCAGGCGGATGCTACGCAGGCTGTTTGGGAAGAGTTGGAGCGGTGACGGTCGTTCGAGTTCTTTAGACGGTTGTTTCCGGCCTTGGGGCGCGGGGCGCTGTGAGGCGCAGCGTAGCCGGTCCCGGCTTTGCCGGGACTTCCCGGAGTTGGCGCGGTCGGCGGGGCGGGCGTGAACTCGCGCGGGGACAGTCCCCCGGACTGTCCCTACTGCCGCGCTCAGACATGCACGCCCTTGCTTCCCCGCCGACCGCGCCAACTCCGGCGGCTCCGAATGCGCCTCACAGCGCCCCGCGCCCCAAGGCCGGAAACAACCTGCGGCGTCTTATGGTGTAGCGGGTGTGGCGCCCTGGTCGGTGGTGTGGGGGCCGGGCATGCATCCTTCTTCGGTGATGATGGCGTCGAGCCGCATGTCGTGCGGCTCGGGTACGTGCACGTCGGGGGCCAGGCGGCCGCAGGCGTAGGCGATGCCCAGGGCCAGGGTCGCGTGGCCGCCCTGGCGCAGGGCGGCCAGGGTGCGGTCGTAGTAGCCGCCGCCGTAGCCGATGCGGTCGCCGTCGACGGTGTAGCCCAGGGTCGGGACCAGGACGATGTCGGGGGTGCGGGCCGGGGTGGACCGGGGTTCGGGGATGCCGTAGGCGCCGGGGGCCATCGTGGCATCGGGCGTCCAGGCGCGGAACTCCAGGGGAGCGGCCTTGGTCAAGATGACGGGTAGGGTCAGTTCCAGCCGGTCGTCGCGGGCCCAGGCCTGCAAGGCGGGGCGCAGGTCGGGTTCGTCGCCGATGGGCCAGAATGCCGACAGCACCACGCGCCTGCCGCTCCTTGGGGCGGCGGCCAGGTAGTCGTGTATCCTGCCTTGCAGGAGGCCGACGATGCGGGCGTCGGCCGCGGCGCGTTCGGTGGCGCTCATGGCCGCGCGCAGGGCGCGCAGGCGTGGACGCAGGGCGGCGGCGGTGGCCTCCCTGGGTTTACCCGATGCTATTCTTGCTGCCATGGCCTATTCAGCTCTCCTCAACAGAATTCGCATTACAGCACTTGCCGCCGTGCTGGCAAGCGCCGCCATGGGCAGCGCCTGCGCGCAGGTCTCGGCGCCCGGGTCCGACGACGCCCTGCTGGCGGCGCGGACCGCGGTGCAGACGGGCAACTGGGACATCGTCCGTTCGCTGATCCCGCGCCTGGAAGGCCATGTGCTGGCCGCCTATCCGCAGTACTGGCTGCTGCGGCAACAGCTGAACGATCCGCGCAAGCCGCTGCCCGAATCCGAGCTGAACGACTTCGTGGCCGCCCATCGCGGCACCTACCTGGCCGAGCGGCTGCGCGGCGAATGGCTGCTGGCCGCCGCCAAGCAGGCCGACTACGCCACCGTGCGCACGCTGGCCGACACCACGGTGAACACGCCGCAGGTGGACTGTGCGGTGCTACTGGCCATGCACGCGCGCGGCGAACGGGTCACGGCCCAACTGGCCATGTCCAAGTTCGAACCGGGCGACAGCTGCTGGTCGCTGTACGACCGGCTCCAGGCCGACGGCGTCATGCAGTGGGACGACTTCGCCACGCAGATGCGCAACATGCTGGAGACCAACTCGCTGGCGAATGCCCGGCGCATGGCGCGCTACGTGTTCGATCCGGCCCAGCAGAAGACGCTGAACGGCCTGTTGGACCAGCCCATGATCTGGCTGGTGCGGCAGAACACGCTGCCGCGCGACCGCGCCGGCCGCGAGCTGGTGGTGACCGCGCTGAGCCGCCTGGCGCGCAACGATCTGCAGGTGGGCTACGACTATTTCGAGCGCAGCTGGGCCAGGCAGTTGCCGGCCGACGACGCCAACTGGGTGCGCAACCAGTTCGCGCTGCAGGCCTCGTTCAAGCTCGACCCGGTCGCCGTCGCCTGGTATCGCGCGGGCGAAGGCGGCAGGCTGACCGAATACAACCAGGGCTGGCGCGCGCGCATGGTGCTGCGCCAGCAGCCCGTGGACTGGCGCACGCTGAACCGCTACATCGAGCAAATGCCGCCCGCCATGCGCGAGGACCCCACCTGGATCTACTGGCATTCGCGCGGCCTGGTCGCGCTGGGCGCCGTGCAGGAAGGCCAGGCCGGCTACCGCAGCATCGCCGGGCAATTCAACTTCTACGGCCAGCTGGCCGCCGAGGAACTGGGCATCGCCACCACCATCCCCACGTCCACGGCGCCGATCACCCCGGACGAGCTGGCCAAGGCGCAGTACAACCCGGGCCTGCAACGCGCGGTCGCGCTGTTCCGCCTGGGCTGGCGCACGGAAGCGGTGCGCGAATGGAACTACGCGCTGCGCGGCATGAACGACCGGCAACTGCTGGCCGCCGCCCAGCTCGCGCATCGCGAGAACCTGTACGACCGCGCGGTGAACACCGCCGAGCGCACGCGCGACCAGCACGACTTCAACCTGCGCTTCCTGACGCCCTTCCGCGACCAGTTGGTGGACAAGGTGCGCGAGATCGGCGTGGACGCGACCTGGGTGTATGGCCTGATCCGCCAGGAGTCGCGCTTCGTCATGGACGCCCGCTCCAGCGTGGGCGCCTCCGGCCTGATGCAGCTGATGCCGGCCACCGCCAAGTGGGTGGCGCGCCGCATCGGCATGAGCGACTACGCGCAGCACCGGGTCAACGACATGGACACCAACCTGACCCTGGGCACCAGCTACCTGCGCATCGTGCTGGACGACCTGGGCGGTTCCCCCCTGCTGGCCTCGGCCGGCTACAACGCCGGTCCCCGACGGCCCCATACCTGGCGCGCCACCCTGCCGGGCCCGGTGGAAGGCGCGATCTTCGCCGAGACCATTCCTTTCACCGAGACCCGCGACTACGTCAAGAAGGTGCTGTCCAACGCCACGTACTACGCGGCCCTGTTCACGGGACAGCCGCAATCGCTCAAGGCCCGGCTGGGAACGGTCGTCCCGCAGACGGTGGAGACCACCGCCATACCCTGAGGAAGCGCACGCCATGACCATGATCTACCCTCGCATACTCGTGCTAGGCGGTTCGGGCTTCATCGGCAGCCACCTGGTCGCCCGCCTGGCGGCCCAGGGCCGCAAGCTGCTGGTCCCGACCCGCCGCTACATGAGCGCCCGCCACCTGCTGCCGCTGCCCACGGTGGACATCGCCCTGGCCGACCTGTCCGACGACGCCACGCTGAACCGCCTGGTGCAGGGGCGCGACGCCGTCATCAACCTGGTCGGCACGCTGCACGGCGACCGCGGCACGCCCTACGGCAAGACCTTCCGCAAGCTGCACGTCGAGTTGCCGGAACGCCTGGCCCGGGCCTGCGTGGCGCATGGCGTGACCCGCATGCTGCACATGAGCGCGCTGGGCGCCGATTCCCACGGCGCCAGCATGTACCAGCGCTCCAAGGGCGACGGCGAGGCCGCCGTGCGCCGTGTGTTCGATGCCTGGCCCGAGGGCGCGCTGACCATCTTCCGGCCGTCGGTGGTGTTCGGACCCGATGATCGCTTCCTCAATACCTTCGCCGCGCTGGCGCGCTGCTTCCCGGTGCTGCCGGTGGCGGGCGCATCGGCGCGCCTGCAGCCCATCTACGTGGGCGACCTGACCGAGGCCATGGTCAACGCGCTGGGCGATCACCGTACCTACGGCAAGACCTATGCCGTGGCCGGACCGCAAGCCTATACGCTGCGGGAACTGGTCGAGAAGGCCGCCGCCTGGAGCGGCCATCCCCGCCGCGTGCTGCCGCTGCCCATGGGCCTGGGCAAGCTGCAGGCCGCCGCCATGGAAATGCTGCCCGGCGCGCCGCTGATCACGCGCGACAATCTCGATACCCTGACGCGGGACGCGGTCCTGGACGGGCCGCTGGCGCCGGAACTGGGCATCCATCCCAGCTCGCTGGAGGCGCTGGCGCCCGACTACCTCGGGCAGGGCGAACACACCCGCTTCGACATGTTCCGCATGCGCCATGGCCGACGCTGACCTCGCCCGGCCAGCGCCGGGTCCCGACCCGGCCACCGACGGACTGGCGGTCTTCGTCGTGGGCGGCGCGGTACGCGATGCGCTGCTGGGCCTGCCCGCGGGCGACCGCGACTGGGTGGTGGTGGGCGCCACGCCGGAACAGATGTCGGCCCGCGGCTTCGTACCCGTGGGCGGCGATTTTCCCGTCTTCCTGCATCCCGCCACGCGGGAGGAATACGCGCTGGCCCGCACCGAGCGCAAGTCGGGACGCGGCTACAAGGGCTTCACCTTCCACACCGGCCCCGAGGTCACGCTGGAGGACGATCTGGGCCGGCGCGACCTGACCATCAACGCCATCGCCCAGGCCCCCGATGGCCGCCTGATCGATCCCTACGGCGGCCGGGACGACCTGCGCGCCCGGCGCTTTCGCCACGTCGGCCCGGCCTTCGCCGAAGACCCCGTGCGCATCCTGCGGCTGGCCCGCTTCGCGGCGCGCTTCCACGACTTCGCGGTGGCGCCCGAGACCCTGGAACTGTGCCGCCGCATGGCGGCCGAGGGCGAGGTCGATGCCCTGGTGCCCGAACGTGTCTGGCGCGAGCTGTCGCGCGGCCTGATGCAGGAGCGGCCCTCCCGCATGCTGCAGGTGCTGGCCGACACCGACGCGCTGCCGCGTGTCGCGCCCGGCCTGGCGGTGGACGGCCGACTGCTGGCCGTGCTGGACCAGGCCGCCGATGCGGGGCTGCCGTTGGCCTCGCGCTACGCGCTGCTCTGCTCCGACAGCGCCGACCCGGCCGGATTGGGCAAGCGGCTGCGCGCCTCGAACGACTGCAACGACATGGCGCGCCTGCTGCAACTGGCCCTGGCCGAGCTGCCGCGCGCGGGCCGGGACCCCGAACGCGTGCTGGCCCTGCTGGAACGCGCGGACGCCCTGCGCAAGCCCGAGCGTTTCGAGCAACTGCTGGCGGCCGCGCAACGGCGGATGCCGGTGGACGTGGCGCAATGGACGGCGTGGCGGGACACGGTCAGGGGAGTCGATGCCGGCGCCATCGCCGCCCGGCATGCGGACCGGCCCGGCGGCATCCGCGAGGCCGTGCGGTCCGCCCGGCTGGCCGCCTTAAGCGGCACTTAAGGCAGCGTGGCTAACGTGGCACCGTTGCCACGTGGATGTCCGCCATGTCCCTCGCCCCGCCCCGACGACCCGGCCGCAGACACCGGCCCCGCTCCCCGCGACATCCGCGGCCAGTTGCGCCTGGGCGCCACCTGGCGGCTGCTCAAGCCCTACTGGGTGTCCGACGACCGCAAGGCGGCGCTCGGCCTGCTGGCGCTGGTCGTCGGCCTGAACCTGGCCCTGGTGGCCGCCAACGTCTGGCTGACCAACTGGAACCGCGTCTTCTACAACGCCCTGGAAGCGCGCGACTTCGCCGCGTTCAAGCTGCAACTGGCGCACTTCTGCGCGATCGCGGCGGCATTCATCGTCATCGCCATCATGAAGCAGTTCTACACCATGATGCTGGAGATGCGCTGGCGCACCTGGCTGACCGGCGAATGGCTGCAGCGCTGGACCTCGGGACAGGCCTACTACCGGGTGGAGCAGTCGCACGGCGCCGATAACCCCGACCAGCGCCTGGCCGAAGACCTGCGCACCCTGGCCAGCACCAGCCTGACGCTGTCGCTGGGACTGCTCAACTCGGTGGTGACGCTGCTGTCCTTCGTCACGCTGCTGTGGACCCTATCGGGGCCGCTGGTGTTCGCGCTGGGCGGCCGGACCGTCGCCATACCGGGCTACATGGTGTGGTTCGCCGTGCTGTATGCCGTGGCGGGGTCGTGGCTGACCCACAGGATAGGCAAGCCGCTGATCGGCCTGAGCTTTCGCCAGGAACAGACCGAGGCCGACTTCCGCTACGCGCTGATGCGGCTGCGCGAGAACGCCGAGGGCATCGCGCTGTATGGCGGAGAGCCCGCCGAACGCGCGGGACTGCGCGCATCCTTCGACCATATTCGCGAGAACTGGCGCTGGCTGATGATCTACACGCGCCGGCTGGTGTTCGTGAACTCCGGCTATGGGCAGGTGGCGATCGTCTTTCCGCTGATCGTGGCCGCCCCGCATTATTTCTCCGGCGCCATCACGCTGGGCGTGCTGATGCAGATCGCCTCGGCGTTCGGCCAGGTGCAGGGCGCGCTGTCGTGGTTCGTGGACGGCTATGCCTCGCTGG
Source organism: Pigmentiphaga daeguensis (assembly GCF_039523035.1). Lineage (NCBI taxonomy): Bacteria > Pseudomonadati > Pseudomonadota > Betaproteobacteria > Burkholderiales > Alcaligenaceae > Pigmentiphaga > Pigmentiphaga daeguensis. Next base: position 20,294 of record NZ_BAAAEN010000006.1, read on the forward strand.
TGGGCTGGCAGGCCGCCGCCAACCGCCTGCTGGACTTCCAGTCCGCGCTGGGGGCGGCCGAGGCCGAGCACGCGGCGCGCGACGGCCTGCGCGGCATCGCGCTGCTCGAACGGGACCGCACGCCGGCGCCTGGCGCCATCACCGCCGCCGGACTGGTGCTGGCCCTTCCCGGCCGGAACGAGCGGCGGCCGTTGACCGAGCCGTTCTCGATGACCGTGCGGCCGGGCGAACGGTTGCTGGTGACCGGTCCGTCGGGCGCGGGCAAGAGCGTGCTGTTCCGCGCCATGGCGGGCATCTGGCCCTACGGCCGAGGCGCCATCGAACGCCCCGCCGATGCGCGCACCCTGTTCCTGCCACAGCGCAGCTACGTCCCCAGCGGCACGCTTGCCGCCGCGCTGGACTACCCCTCGCCGCCGGGCACCCACGACGACGCCACCCTGGCCGCCCTGCTGCGCGACTGCCGGCTGGAGCGGCTGGCCGGCCAGCTGCAGCGGCGCGACAACTGGGGGATGCGGCTGTCGCCGGGCGAACAACAGCGCCTGGCCTTCGCCCGCGCCATCCTGCAACGGCCCGACTTCCTGTTCCTGGACGAGGCGACCTCGGCGCTGGACGAGGAAACCGAGGCCGCCATGTATGCCCTGCTGGTCGAACGCCTGCCGCGCGCGGCCATCGTCAGCATCGCCCATCGCAGCACGGTCGCGCGCTGGCATGACCGCCATCTGCGCTACCGGCCGGTGCATGCGGCGGGCGAAGAGCCGCGCTACCTGCCGGCGCCCGCGGCGCTGCCGCATCCCGTCTAGGCGGCCGCCGCGTCCCTGGCCTGGACCGCCACCCGTTCGAACGCCGCGCGCAGCACGGCCAGCGCCGGCCTGTCGACATCTGCGCGGCGGCAGACGAAGGCGATCTGGCGACGGGGCCCGCCGCGCCCCAGCGGCAGTTCGCGGAAGCGATAGGCCTTGCGCAGCGGGTCGTAGGGCTGCGGAATGATGGAGACGCCCAGCCCCGCCGAGACCATCGCGATGATGGCGTGGCTGGACAGCAGGTCGATGCGGCTTTTCATGCGCGGATGCAGCCGGCGCACATACTGCGCGGCGATGCGGCCACCGGTGGAAGTCTTGTCGAAACGTATCCAGTCGTGGCCGCGCAGCAGTTGCTCGACCGTGTCGCCGCGCGCCTCGGGCGGAGCCACCAGCACCATGGCCTCGTGCATCAGCGTCTGCCAGTGCAGCCGGCTCGATCCGCCCGACTGCGGCCGCACCAGCACCGCGGCATCGATGGTGCCGTCCCGCAGTTCGCCCAGCAGCCGCTCCGAGCGGCCGCGGGCCAGGTGCACGTCCAGTTCGGGATAGTCCGATTGCAGCACTTTCATCGCCATGGGCAGCAAGGTGGCCTGGATGGAGTCTATGGTTCCCAGCGTGACCTTGCCGGACACCCGGGTCTGGCGCCGCGCGCGCAGGGCCTCCAGCGACTCCAGCGTGCCCTGGACCAGCGCCGCGAGTTCGTGGGCGAACGGCGTCGGACGCGCCTGGCGCGCCGCGCGGTCGAACAGAGGCTGCCCGAAATGCTGCTCCAGGTACTTGATGTGCTGGCTGACCGCGCCGGGAGTCAGGTTCACTTCCTCGGCCGCGGCCGCGAAGGTGCCCCGGCGCAGGACGGCGCAAAGGGTCTGCAGGAATTCCAGTTTCATCAGATTTCCTAAACTGACGCATCACGAAAAATCGCTTTTCGTAGTTTATCGAGTGTCTAGAATCCGTCGGATAACCATGACTGGAGACACCCGTGAAGATCGTCCCGCCCGCCCCTGTCTCGCTCCTTTGCCGTCCCGGCCGCCGCGCCGCCTGCCTGGCCGTGGCACTGGCCTGCTGCGCCGGGCCGGCGCAGGTCCTGGCCCAGGAAGCCTTCCCGTCCCGCCCGATCACGCTGATCGTGCCCAACCCGCCCGGCGGCTCCAATGACGTGTTCGCCCGTGCGATCGGCAAGCGCCTGGGCGATGCGCTGGGCCAGCCGGTGGTGGTGGACAACAAGGCCGGCGCGGGCGGCAGCGTGGGGGCGGGGTTGGCGGCGCGCGCGCAGCCGGACGGCTACACGCTGCTGTTCGTGTCGTCCACCTATACGACCAATGCGGCCATCCAGACCAGCCTGCCGTTCGATGCGGTGCACGCGTTCGCGCCGGTCGCCATGGTGGCCAAGGGGCCGATGATCCTGACGGTGAACAACGAACTGCCGGTCAAGACGCCGCAGGACCTGCTCGCGTTGGCGAAAAACCAGCCCGGCAAGCTGAACTACGCCAGCTCGGGCGTGGGCAGCATCAATCACTTCGCCACCCACCAGTACGCCCAGGTGGCGGGCGTGCAGATGACGCACGTTCCCTACAAGGGCATGGCGCCGGCCATCAACGACCTGATCGGCGGGCATATCCAGGTGCTGATCGCCAGCGGACCGTCCATCCTGCCCACCGTGAAGGCGGGCAAGGTACGCGCGCTGGGCGTGACCAGCGCCACGCCTTCGGCGGTCGCGCCCGGGCTTGCGCCGCTGGCCGCCAACGGCGCGCCGGGCTACGAATCGGGCCTGTGGTGGGGCATCCTGGCTCCCGCCGGCACGCCGGCCTCCGTCGTGGCTCGCCTGAACACCGAGATCAATCGTATCCTGGGCCTGGACGAGATCAAGGACCTGCTGCTGCGCGAAGGCGCCGAGCCCGACCCCAAGACGCCGGACGCATTCGGCGCCCAGTTGCGGGGCGACATCGAGCAATGGCGGCGCGTCGCCCGGCAGGCGAACATCAAGGCGGAGTGATGGCATCGTTGAAACAACGCGGTTACGAGCCCGACGCCGGCGGCCCGCTGTCGGACGTGCGCATCCTGGACCTGTCGCGGCTGGTGGCGGGCAATACGCTCACCCAGGTGCTGGCGGACTTCGGCGCCGACGTGGTCAAGGTGGAAAGCCCGGACGGCGACACGCTGCGCGCCTGGCGCACCCAGGACGTGGACACCAACTGGAAGCTGTACGCGCGCAACAAGAAAAGCCTGGGCCTGGACCTGCGCCAGCCGGCGGCGCGCGAGCTGCTGCTGGAGCTGGCGGAAAAGGCCGCGGTGCTGGTCGAGAGCTTCAAGCCCGGCGTGCTGGAAGCCATGGGCCTCGCACCCGACGTGCTGCTGGCGCGCAATCCGCGCCTGGTCGTGGTGCGCATCTCGGGCTGGGGCCAGACCGGCCCCTATCGCGGCCGCCCCGGCTTCGGCACCCTGGTCGAGGGCATCTCGGGCTTCGCCGCCATGAACGGTTTCGCCGACCGCGAGCCGGTGCTGCCGCCCATGTACCTGGCCGACACGGTGGCCGGGCTGTACGGCGTGGCGGGGCTGCTGATCGCGCTGCGCGAGGTCGAGGTCAACGGCGGGCAAGGGCAGGTGATCGACCTGCCCCTGCTCGACCCGCTGTTCGCGGTGCTGGGCCCGCAGGCCGCCAATTACCGCCTGACCGGACGCATCAAACCGCGCACCGGCAGCCGGTCCACCAATTCCGGTCCGCGCAACGCCTATCGCTGCAATGACGGCCTGTACGTGGGCCTGTCGGCCTCGACCCAGAAGATGGCCGAACGCCTGTTCGTCTCCATCGGCCGGCCCGACCTGGTCGAGGATCCCCGCTACCGTACCAACGCCGACCGCGTGCGCCACGCCGAGGAACTCGACGCCATCATCGGCGCCTTCATCGCACGGCGCACGCAAGCCGAGAACGTCCGCTTCTTCGAAGAGGCGCAGGTCACCATCGGCCCCATCTACGACATCTCGCAGATCGTGGACGATCCGCACTTCGTCGACCGCGAGATCCTGGCCGACTATCCCGATCCCGATATGGGCGCCTTCCCCATGCATCACGTGGTGCCGCGCATGAGCGGCACGCCCGGCGCGATCCGCACACCGGCTCCGGCCATCGGCCAGCACAACCGCGAGGTGCTGGCCGCGCTGGGCGTGGACGACGGGCGCTACCAGGCACTGGTGCGGGACGGCGCCGTGCACCAGGAAAACGAGGACCGTTGACGGTCCCGCCTTCAAGAGACCCGCCATGCGCAGCAAACTCTTCGTTCCCGGCTCCCGCCCCGAACTTTTCGCCAAGGCCCTGGCCGGCGACGCCGATGCGCTGTCCTTCGACCTGGAGGACTCGGTGCAGCCCGATCGCAAGCACGAGGCGCGCGCGGCCGTCGCTGCCTTTCTCGCGTCGTCGGCCGCCGGCACCGGCAAGCGCATGGTCGTGCGCATCAATGCCTGGAATACGCCGCATTTCGGCGCCGACCTGGACGCGGTGGCGCTGCCGGCGCTGGACCTGGTCAACCTGCCCAAGGCCGAATCCCCCCGAGCCATCCAGGCCACGGCGCAGCGGCTGGACGAGATCGAGCGCGCGCGGGGCATTGCCCGGCCGATCGGCATCCTGGTCAACATCGAGACGCCCGAGGCCCTGGCTCGGGCCGCGGAACTCGCCGGCTCCCATCCGCGCGTGGCGGGCCTGCAGGTCGGACTGGGCGACCTGTTCGAAGACCTGGGCGTCGACCGGCGCGACAGCGCCGCCGTGCACCACGTCCTGCTGGCCATACGGCTGGCCGCCGGCCGGGCCGGCGTCTGGGCCTGCGACGGCGCCTATGCCGACATCGCCGACCGCGCGGGCTACCTGGCCGAGGCGCACATGGCCCGGCGGCTGGGCTACGTGAGCAAGAGCTGCATCCACCCCAGCCAGGTGGCGATGGCCAACGAGGCGTTCCGGCCCACGGACGAGGAAGTCCGGCACGCGGCACGGGTACTGCAGGCCGAGCAGGACGCCGCGCGCGCCGGCCTGGGCGCCTTCACGGTGGACGGCCGCATGGTGGACGCGCCCTTCATCCGCCGCGCGCGCGCCATCATGGACACGGCACGCCGCCTGGGCCTGGCGACCGCCTCCTAGGGCCTGTTCACGCTAAAAGGCGCCCGCACGGGCTCTAGAGCGTATGGCTGCGGTCGCCCCGGCCGAAGCCCGACAGCGGCCGGTCCAGGCCGCGGCCCACGGCCAGCACCTTGAACAGCTCGCCCATCTCGGCCGGCGACAGCAGTTTCTGCACCGGCGCCACCGCCTGCGCATAGGCGGCCGCGTCCGCCGGATCCAAGCGCGACAGCAGCTCCATCAACCCGGCGTTCATCAGGAAGCCGGCCTGCGAGGCATAGCCCAGCACCTCCAGCCCGCCCTCGGCCGCCGCCTCGGCCATGGCGGTGAAATCGACGTGGGCGGTGATGTCCTGCACGCCCACGGCGACGAGCGGATCGGCGTGCGCCACGTGCCGCAGGTGGCACATCAGCGTGCCCTCCATGCGCTGCGGGTGGTAGTACTCGGCGCGCGAGAAGCCATAGTCGATCAGCAGCGCCGCGCCCGCCCGCAGCCACGCCCCCATGCCGCGCACGAAGGCCTCGCCCCGCGGGTTGATCTCGGACACGTAGCCCGGCAGCGGCGGCATTCTCGATGAAACGGCCTCGGCCAGGTCGGCCGGCGCGGCGCGGTCCCGCCAGACGAAGCGCGCGTTCTCGTCCAGGGCCACGCCGCGCTCCGCCAGGCCGCCTTCGGTCCAGCGGAACAGCCGCACGGGCATGGCGTCGAGCACCTCGTTGGCCACCACGCAGCCGGTAAAGGCGGCCGGCAGCACATCGAGCCATGCCACACGGTCGCCGTAGGCGGCCAGCCGGGCGCGCTGGCGATCGCGCAGGTCGGCCGAGACCTCCACGATGCGGTAGCGCGCCGCCACGCCCAGTTCGTCCAGCGCCGCCAGCATCCCCGCCGCCAAGGCGCCGGTGCCGGCGCCGAACTCCAATACCTCGATGCCGCCGCAGGCCTCGAGCACCTCGGCCACCTGGCGCGCCAAGGTCTGCGCAAACAGCGGCGTCAGCTCGGGCGCGGTCACGAAATCCCCGGACGGATGCCGTCCCCCTTCGGCCAGCTTGGCGCTGCCGGCGGCGTAGTAGCCCAGGCCGGGCGCATAAAGGGCCTGCTCCATCCATCGATCGAACGGCAGCCAGCCTCCGGCGCCGCGTATCTGCGCGGCAAGATGGTCGGCAACCAGGCGGGAATGGGCGCTGGACGCGGGGTCGAGATCGGGAAGCTTGCTCATGCCGCCATTTTCCCATGACTGCGCGCCGCAACCGGCGGACTGCCTTGCGAATACCCACTTGTAGGGATCCCGCCCCTGCGGCGGCGCTGATAGGCTGATCCGTCCCTCGTACGAACCAGATCCCATGGATAGACGTCATTTCCTGAACACCGCCGCCGCGAGCGGCATGCTGGCTTGGCTGTCCGGCTGCGGCGGCAGCGGCGCCATCGTGGCCGACCAGATCGAGTACCGCTACGGCCTCGACATGCTGCCCCAATCCCCGGCGATCGATCCCGACCTGCTGGCCGCGCCCACGCCGGGCCAGAGCTTCTCGGTATCGGTCATGATCGGCGATGCCCCGCAAGCCGGCGTGCAGGTACAGGTCTACGACGTCCGCGACATCCTGGTGGACAGCGGTACCACCGATGCCGCGGGCACATTCGTGTCCACCGCGGAAGGCCGCAATTTCCTGGTGGCCGTGGCCGACACCGCCCAGGGGCGGCTGTACGGGTTCGAATACAACTTCGGGACGAAGATCCAGCCCGTGATCGACGTCAACCTCCTGCCGACCGTCCTGGCCAGGCTTTACGAGCGCACCCGCCTGTCTCCGGCCGGCATCGATTTCGTGATGAAGAAGTTCTTCGGCGTCGACGCCTGGATCCTGCTGTCGGACCTCGGCCCGACGGGCAGCGCGCTGGACCAGGCCAGGCTCGCGCACCGCGCCCAGGCTTCGGGCCTGGGGCTGCAAGGCTACCTGGACGCGCTCGTCGACGGCATGGCCCAAGGCATCGCCGACGGCTTCGCCACGAACTACGACACGCTGTCCGGCTACGGCGCCCGGCGTTCCGCGCGATCGGCGGCCGGGGCGCCGGACGAATGCGGCGGCACGCCACGGTACGACGACCTCATCGACGAAAACATCCCCGACGAGTTGAAGGAGCTGGTCAACCGCCACTGGACCAAGGCCGCCAAGTGGGCCCTCGGCTTCGCCGTCAAGAAAGGCGCGAGCGCCATCGGCGTGCCCATCATCGGCACCGTGGGCGACCTGATCCTGGAGCAGCTTTTCCCCTCCTCCGACCCCGTCAAGGAAACCCTGGCGGAAATCAAGGCGCAGTTGCGCGACCTGTCCGCCAACATCCAGCAGATCCTGCAACGGCTGGACAAGGCAGAGTTCAATCGCAGCTTCGACGAAGTGCGCAGCGTATTCAACGCCTTCGACGCGATCTCCATCTCGATAAACCGCACCTCCGGCAACTACGAGCGCGGCGCGATTTCGCTGGAAGACTACTCGGCCGACATGCTCAGGCACTGCAACGACCTGGTGGCCCGGGACGCGCAACTGGTCGAAGCCTACAACCGCTTTGTCGGCCTGCGTTCATTCCTCGATGCCGGCGTGCTCACCCGCTGGATGGAGTACATGGGCAAGGGCCGCTATTACTCCGCCCTGGTGCAGAAGCAATACACCGACCTGCTCGATTACTTCCAGCAGTGGAACACCCTGTGCTACGCCTACCTGATCAATGCCCATGAGTCGATCGAGAAGCTCACCGGCAAGAAGGTCAACGCCGCGACCGTGCTGCGGCTGAACCAGTTGCTGGAAGCCTCCGCCATCAACCTGGAAAAGCTGCGCCCTCGGTACCTGGGCAGCCGCCGCCAGCTCATCGATCTGCGTCACGGCCTCACCTGGGTTGGCCGCTGCACGGCCACCGACCAGGTGGATGCCATGATGCCCGCGGCGCAGAGCCAGGCATTCCGGCTGCCCGGCCATCTCGACCTGCCCAGGGAGATGCGCAACACCTACGTCGATCCGTGCTCGCCCGACGACATGCCGCCCGGATGGTCGGCGGCCATCGGCGAAGACCTGATCGCCCGGTTCTCCTGGCGGCTGCCCAGCGCGGCCGAGCTCAACAGCTCGTTCGCCACCGTCATCCGCGAGCGCTACGGCAAGGCATTCAACTTCCAGACTTTCGCCGACGAGTTCAATCTATCCGACAGCACCGGCTTCTGCCGCGTGTCCCAGCCCGCCGTACCCATCGACGCCGTCGTGCTGCGAGACCCCATCGAGGGCGCGGGCCGCCGGCCCGTCGATGGCGGCAGGGGCTTTCAGCTGAGCCTGTACGACCTGGGCAAGCTGGCCTCTTACAAGCGGACGGCCTATGCGCAACCGGACAGCGGCCGGTTGCTGGGCGGCGAATACTATTTCTTCCCCGTGGCCGACATACCGCAGGAAACCCTGGCCAAATACCTTCCCTGGTCCGTCTATCAGGCGGCCGAGGACCTGAACCTGTAAACCACCCGCCTGCTCCCCCGGCCCTGGCCGGGCGGAGAGCGCGGCCAGGCGGCTCCTTGCTAAAATCCCCGTTTTGCCGCCTTTCCGGACCCGACTCGCCATGCGCGAAGCGCGCCCTTCCTCTTCCCGCCCCGTCGTCCTGGTCACCGGCGCCGCCCGCCGCATCGGCCGGGAAATCGCGCTGGCCTTCGCCCGCGCGGGCTGGGACGTGGCCGTGCACTATGCAACCTCGCGCGACGCCGCGCTGGAAACCTGCGATGCCCTGCGCGCCCTGGGCGTCCGCGCCGAGGCCCATGCCTGCGACCTGGCCGACCCGGCCGCCGCCGAAACGCTGGTCCCCGCCGTCCGGACAGGATTCGGACGCGTGGACGCGCTGGTCAACAATGCCTCCACCTTCGAATACGACGACGTCGCCTCGTTCGACACCCGGCTGCTCCAGACCCACCTGCTGCCCAACCTGGTGGCGCCCGTGATCCTGGCGCGCGCGCTGGCCGCCGACGTGGCGCGGCGCGGGCCGGATGCCCGCGGGGCGGTGATCAACCTGCTGGACCAGAAGCTCTGGAACTACAACCCGGACTTCTTCTCGTACACGCTGAGCAAGGCCGCCCTGGAAGCCGCCACGACCATGCTGGCCCAGGCGCTGGCGCCGGCGGTGCGGGTGGTGGGCGTGGCGCCGGGGCTGACCATGATCAGCCACCTGCAGACGCCCCAGCAGTTCGCGCAGACCCATGCGATGTCGCCGCTGGGCCATGCCAGCCACCCCGAGGACATTGCCCAGGCGGTCCTGTTCGCGGCGCAGAACCGCTCGATCACCGGCACGACGCTGCTGGTGGACGGCGGACAGCACCTGGTCGGCTTCGACCGCGACTTCAGCATGATGAACCCGCCGGCGGGCAACGCCGCCGGCCAGACTTGAGTGGAACCATGGGCACACGCCGCATTTTCTTCAACCGCCTGGCCATCGATGCCCAGATCGGCATACTGGACCACGAACGCGGCGCCACCCAGCCCCTGCACGTGGACGCCGAGATCGACCTCGAAGGCGTGGACATGCCGGCCCATGACGGCATCCAGGAAGTGCTGGACTATCGCCGGCTGCGCGAGTGCATCATCGACGAGTGCACGCGCACCCACGTCAACCTGATCGAAACCCTGTGCGACCGGCTGGCCGCGCGGCTGCTGGCCCAGTTCCCCGAGATCCGCGACGTGCGACTGCGCGTCGCCAAGCCCCAGGCCTTCGCCGACTGCGCGGCCGTCGGCATCGAGGTGTCGGCCACCCGGGCCCCCGGGGACGGCGCGCAGCGCCATGGAGCGCCGACATGAACGCCATCGTATCGCCCCTTCCGGATACCGCCGACGCGGGCCGCGCGCGGCTCAAGCAGGAACGCGAGCGCAACAAGCTGGAAAAACGGCTGATGCGCGAGGCCGGCCGCGCCATCGGCGACTTCAACATGATCGAGGCGGGCGACCGCGTGATGGTGTGCCTGTCGGGCGGCAAGGACTCCTACGGCATGCTCGACATCCTGCTCAAGCTGCGCGAGCGGGCACCCATCGACTTCGACATCGTCGCCGTCAACCTCGACCAGAAACAGCCCGGCTTCCCGGACGACGTGCTGCCGCGCTACCTGACCGAACTGGGCGTGCCCTTCCACATCGAGACCCAGGACACCTATTCCATCGTCACCCGCATCATTCCCGAGGGCAAGACGATGTGCTCGCTCTGTTCGCGGCTGCGGCGCGGCATCCTGTACCGCGTCGCCGACGAACTGAAGGCGACCAAGATCGCGCTGGGCCATCACCGCGACGACATACTGGCCACGTTCTTCATGAACATGTTCTACGGCGGACAGTTGAAGAGCATGCCGCCCAAGCTGGTGTCGGACGACGGCCGCCACACGGTGATCCGGCCGCTGGCCTACATCAAGGAAGACGACCTGGTCGCCTACGCGCAATGGAAGGCCTTCCCCATCATCCCGTGCAACCTGTGCGGCTCGCAGGAAAACCTCAAGCGCAAGGAAGCCGGCCGCCTGATCGACGAATGGGAACGGGCCTTCCCCGGGCGGATCGAGAACATCTTCAACGCCCTGTCGCGCGTGACGCCCTCGCACCTGCTCGACCGCGGCCTGTTCGACTTCGCCAACCTCCGGCCGACCGGCGTGCCCGACCCGGAAGGCGACACGGCCTTCGACCACGTCGATCCGCAACCCTCGTCCGCCAGCGCGTGCGGCGACGAGACCGGCGAACCCCTGGCCGAACGCACCGTGCGCTTCTTCCGCGACGGCGCCACGCATTGAACGCCACGCCGGTCCTGGAGGCCCGAGGCGTCGCCCGCCGCTTTCCCAACGGCGTGGACGCCCTGTCGCCGATCGACCTGACCGTGCGCGCGGGCGAGTTCGTGACCTTGCTGGGCCCGTCCGGCTGCGGCAAGACGACCCTGCTGCGCATCTTCGCCGGACTGGATATGCCCACCGCCGGCACCCTGCGGCGGCACGGCGACGTCGACGACCTGTCCTACGTGTTCCAGGATGCCACGCTGATGCCCTGGGCCTCGGTGGCCGCCAACGTGCGGCTGCCGCTGGACCTGGAACGCGGCCCGCGCCGTCTGCCCATGCAAGCGCGGCGCGGCCGGGTGCGCGAGGCGCTGGAACGGGTGGGGCTGGCCGATTTCGACACCGCGCGCCCCAGCGAGCTGTCCGGCGGCATGCGCATGCGCGTGTCCATCGCCCGCGCGCTGGCGACCGAGCCCAGCCTGCTGCTGATGGACGAACCCTTCGGCGCGCTGGACGACATCACCCGCCAGCACCTGGACGATGAACTGCTGGGCCTGGCCGCGCGTCAGAAGCTGACCGTGGTGTTCGTGACCCACAGCATCTTCGAGGCCGTCTACCTGTCGAGCCGCGTCATCGTCCTGTCGCGCCGGCCCGGCCGCATCGTGGCCGACATTCCCATCGAGGCCCCCACCCGCGACGCCGCCTTCCGCGTCTCGCCCGCCTTCGCCATGCAGGCCGCGCGCCTGCAGGCCGCGCTGCTGGAGGGACAGCGATGAACACCTGGCTGCGCCTGGGCGCCCCCGTCGTGGTCGCGGTGATCGTGATCGCGCTGTGGCAGGCCCTGGTGCGCGCGTTCGACGTCCCCGTCTACCTGGTGCCCGCACCGATGGACGTGGCCCAGGCCCTGGTGCGGGACTGGGACCTGCTGTCCGGCTCGCTCTGGGTCACCCTGGAGATCACCGGCCTCGCGCTGCTGGCCGCCACCGTGCTGGGCGTGCTGCTGGCCTTCCTGTTCGTGCAGAGCCGCGTCATCGAAGCCAGCCTCTTCCCCTATGCGGTGCTGCTCCAGGTCACGCCCATCGTGGCGGTCGCGCCGCTCATCATCATCTGGGTCAAGCACACCCTGGTGGCGCTGACCCTGTGCGCCACCATCGTCGCGATCTTCCCCATCATCAGCAACACGGTGCTGGGACTGCGCAGCATCGACCCCGGCCTGCTCGACTTCTTCCGCCTGAAGCGGGCCAGCCGCTGGCAGATCCTGTGGCGGCTGCGCCTGCCCTCGGCCCTGCCGGCCTTCTTCGGCGGCCTGCGCATCGCCTGCGGCCTGGCCCTGATCGGCGCCGTCGTGGCCGAATTCGTCGCCGGCACCGGCGGCTCGCAAACCGGCCTGGCCTACCAGATCCTGCAGGCCGGCTACCAGATCAACATCCCCCGCCTGTTCGCCGCGCTGCTGCTCATCACCGTGGCCGGCGTGGTGCTGTTCGCGGCGATGACGCTGTTGTCGCGCGTCGTGCTGCGGGGCTGGCACGAGATGCGGTAGCGGCCCCATCTGGCGACCCTCGCCCGTCCCCGGTACCATGCAACACCACCGCATTCCTTTACCCGGAGCCCGCCCATGCGTCCCTCCCACGCCCTAATCCCCTCCCTGCTGGCCACCCTGGTCCTGGCCTTACAGGCCCACGCCCAGGCCCCCGCGCCCGCCGACAAGCTCGTCTTCGGCTCGAACTGGTACGCCCAGGCCGAACACGGCGGCTTCTACCAGGCCCTGGCCGAAGGCACGTACAAGAAGCACGGGCTGAACGTCACCATCAAGATGGGCGGCCCGCAGATCAACGTGCTGCAACTGCTGCTGGCCGGCCAGTACGACGTCGCCATGGGCGACGACCTGCAGACCTACAAGGCCGTGGAACAAGGCCTGCCGCTGGTCACGGTGGCCACCACCTTCCAGCAGTCGCCCACCGTCCTGGTTTCCCACCCCGGCCCCAAGACCCTGGGCGACTTGAAGGGCAAGACCCTGTACATCGGCCAGGCCAGCGAAACCACCTACTGGCCCTGGCTCAAGACCAAGTACGGCTTCACCGACGCCCAGAAGAAGCCCTATACCTTCTCGGTCCAGCCCTTCCTGGTGGACAAGAACTCCGCCGTGCAGGGCTACCTGGCGTCCGAGCCCTACACCATCGAGACCCAGGGGGGCTTCAAGCCCACCGTGTTCCTGCTGGGCACCTACGGCTACCCCCCATATGCACAGACCATCGTGGCCACCAAGTCGGGGCTGGATGCGAAGAAGGACGCGATCCGCCGCTTCGTCGAGGCCAGCGCCGAGGGCTGGAAGAGCTACCTGAAGAATCCCGCCCCCGGCAACGCGCTGATCCTGAAGGACAACCCGCAGATGACGAAGGCGCTGCTGGACTACGGCGTCAAGGCGCTGCGCGACGCGCGGCTGGTCGACGGCGGGGACGCCAGGACGCAGGGCCTGCTGACCATGACCGACGCGCGCTGGAAGAAGACCTATGAATTCATGGTGCGCGAGAAGCTCTTGAGTCCCAAGGTCGATTACCGGTCGGCGTTCACGACCGACATCGTCGACCAGGTCCATGTGCTGCCCTGAGCCGCGCGGCGTTCCGGCGCGGACCGGCCATGCATAGCGACGAGCTCGACTGCTTCTACCAGGTCGCCCTGTGCGGCGGCATACGCAAGGCTTCCGAGCGGCTGGACCTCGCGCCCTCGGTCGTGAGCCGGCAGATCGGCCGCCTGGAATCGGAACTGCAGATCAAGCTGTTCGACCGCAACAGCCGCAACATGACCCTGACGCCGGCGGGCCAGGTCTACCTGAACTACGTCGAGAGCCTGCGCCAGAACCGCAAGCTGGTGCTGGAGGAACTGGACGCGCTCAAGGGACTGCGCACGGGGCATGTGAAGCTGCGCACGATAGAGGGCCATGCCGCCGAACTGGCAGCGTCCACGATCGCGACCTTCCGCCGGCAGTACCCCGGCATCACCTTCGAGCTTGCCATGGATGGCAGCGACCAGATCATGGCGGCCATCGAGGCGGGACGGGCCGACATCGGCATCGCCCTGTCGCCGCGCGCGGCCAGCGCGGTCGAATGTGCCGTCCGCCTGCCTGCGCCGCTGTGCGCGGTGGTCTGGCCCGGCCATCCCCTGGCCGGACGGGCCTCGGTATCGATGGCCGAGCTGCTGGCCTATCCGCTGGCGCTGCCGCCGCCGGACACCGGCATCCGGCACCTGCTGGACGCGGTGGCCCGCGTCGAGAAGCTGGAGCTGACGCCAGCCCTGGTCACCAGTTCGATCGCGGCGATGCAGGCCTTCGTGCGCGACCAGGGCGGCGTGGCGATCCTGCTGGGCCTGTCCCTGAGCCGGCAGGGGCCCGGCGCCGAGGTGGTCGGCGTACCCTTGTCCGACCCGCTGCTGGGCCGCACCGCGCTCGAGATCTGCGTGCTGGGCAGGCGCCGGCTGACGCCGGCGGTCAACGCCTACCTGCGCCACCTGCGCGCCCACGTCGAGGGCGGGAACAGGCCCTAATCCAGCGTCACGCCGGCGCGCTTGATGAAGCCGCTCCACTTCTCGGTGTCCTTGCGGACGAACTCGGCCAGCTCCTGCGGCGAGCTGGTCGCCAGTTCCGCGCCCTGCTCGGACAGGCGGCGCATGACTTCCGGCGACTGCAGGCTGGCCACCACGGTATCGTGCAGGACCTTGACCACCGGCTGGGGAATGCCGGCCGGCCCCATCACCGCGTACCACAGCGAAGCATCGAAGCCCTGCAGGCCCGCCTCGGCCAGCGTGGGCAGCTCGGGCAGCACCGCCGAGCGCTTGGGCGTGGTCACCCCGATGGCGCGCAGCGCGCCGCTGCGGATGTGGGGCAGCATGGTGGGCAGGCTCTCGAAGGCCATCTGCACGCGGCCGGCCAGCAGGTCCACCACCGCCGGCGCCGTGCCCTTGTACGGCACGTGCGCGGTCTGCACGCCGGCCAGCTGGTTGAACATCACGCCCGACAGGTGCTGGATGGAACCCGCGCCCACCGACGAGAAGTTCAGCTTGTTCGGGTTGGCCTTGGCGTAGGCGATGAGTTCCTTCAGGTTGTGCGCCGGCACCGAGGGATGGATGACGAGCACGTTGGCCACGGTCGCCACCAGCGTGATGGGCGTGAAGTCCTTGACCGGATCGTAGGTCAGCTTGCTGTAGATGGCCGGGGCCGTCGCATGCGTGGCGGCGCTGGCCAGCGTCAGGGTATAGCCGTCGGGCGCTGCCCGCGCGACCTGGGCGGTGCCGATGGTGCCGGTGGCGCCGGGCCGGTTCTCCACGACCACGGGCTGCCCCAGGCGGCTGGCCAGTTGCTCGGCCAGCGCGCGCGACAGGATGTCGTTGCCGCCGCCCGCGGTCCACGGCGATATCCACTGGATGGGCTTGGCCGGGTAGGCCTGGGCGCTGGCGCCTTGCCAGCCGAGCAGGCCGGCCGCCAGCAGGATGAAAGCGGATAGTTTCCTTGCAGGATTCATGATGGGTTCCTTAGTCAAACAAGCGCCCGCCGCACGAAATCCAGGCGATCCTGTCCGAAGAACAGTTCACCGTCGATGACGAAGCTCGGTACGCCGAATATCCCGTTGGCCAGCGCCTCGCGGGTATGGTCCTCGAACAGGCCGCGGCAGGACGGCCCGCCCCCCTCGGCCACCAGCGCGCGGCCGGGATAGCCGGCCTCGTCGGCGATCCGGACCAGCGTCTCCGGGTCGGAGATGTCCAGGTCGCGTACCCACACCCCGGCCAGGATGGCCTGCGCCAGCGGCCAAACGGGCAGCCCCGCGCGCTCGGCGGCCAGGACGGAACATGCCGCCAGCGACTCGTCCACGGGATGATGCCGCGGCTGGTCGTTGATCGGCATGCCCAGGTGCCGCGCCCAGCGCGTGCGCTCGACGCCGCGGTAGGCCCGGCGCGAGGGATGCAGGCCCGCCAGCGGCGCGCCGCCGGTTTCCCGGAACACGCGCAAGAGGTCGATGGGGCGATAGACGATGCGGGTGTCCGTCTCGGCGGCCAGTTCGTGCAGCCTCGGCCCGGCCAGGTAGACCCAGGGCGACAGCAGCGAGAAATAGAAGGTCAGGGTCTTCACGCGTGGCCTCCATCTTCCGGTTCGCGGGTCAGCAGCACGGCGTCGAGCGCCGCGGCGCCGCGGCCGGCCTCGAACACCCGGAAAGGATTGATGTCGATGGACGCGATGCGGTCGGCGTGCCGGTGCGCGAATACCGACAGGCGCACGATGGCGCGGACCAGCGCGTCCAGGTCGGCGCGGGGCCGGCCGCGCGCGCCGTCCAGCAGCGGAAAGGCCTTGAGCTCGCGCACCATCCGCATCGCGCCCTCCGCGTCGACCGGCGCGATGCGCAGCGATACGTCGTCCAGCAATTCGGCGTAGATGCCTCCCATCCCGACCATCACCACCGGGCCGAACACGGGATCGCGCTGCACGCCCAGGATCATTTCCACGCCGTCGGGCGCCATGGGCGCGAGCAGCATGCCGTCGATGCGCGCCCGCGGCGCGGCCTGTGCGACGCGTTCGCGCATGGCGGCCCAGGCCTCGCGCAGCCCCGCCTCGTCGGCGATATCCAGCGCCACGCCTCCCGCCTCGCTCTTGTGCACGATGTCGGGCGACAGCACCTTGAGCGCCACGGGATAGCCCAGCTCCCACGCGGCCGCGCAGGCCGCGTCCGGATCGGCCACCGTCCGCTCGGGCAGCACGGGAATCCCCACCCTGGCCAGGACTTCCTTGGCCGCATGCTCGTTGGCCGCCTCCAGCGCGGGGAAATGCGGCACGCGCGGCAGGCTGGCCAGGTCGGCCGGCCCGGGGCTGGGACGCGACAGCGCGCGCAGCGCGGACAGCGCCCGGATCGCGCGGGACGCATCCTCGATCATCAGGTACCCGTGCTCGGCCAGTTCGTCCTGCAGCGCCTGCGGCGCCAGCATGGACAACACCAGGGCCGGCTCGGGGAACTCGCGGCGCAGGTCCGCGAAGATCTCGGCCAGCGGCTGCTGCAGCGGCGGCGAATACGGCATCGCGGTCAGGAAGAACACCACCGCCTCGTAGCGCCCCTCGCGCAGCATCGTGCGCAGGAAGCGCCGGAACAGCGCCATGTCGCTCCAGATCTGCGCCGTGCCATCCACCGGATTGCGCACGGCGGCCAGCGGCAGCATGGCGCGCAGTTCATCCTGCGCCGGCTGCGGCAGCGGCGCCATGTCCAGCTTCTCGTGCTCGGCAACGTCGGCCATCAGCACGCCCACGCCCCCCGACACCGTGAACACCCCCACCCGGCCTTCGGTGATGCGCTTGCCGCTGCCCGCGGCGTAGGCAGCATCGAAGAAGGACTCGATGGAATCGGCGCGATGCACGCCGTACTGGCGGAACAGGCTGTCGAAGACGCGATCGTTGCCGGCCAGCGCGCCCGTGTGCGACTGCGCCGCCGCCCGGCCCACGTCCGAGCTGCCCGCCTTGACCATGACCACGCGCTTGCCGCGCTCGCGCGCCAGCGCCAGCGCGTGCACCAGCCGGTCGGGGCTGCGGCAGCCTTCCATGTAGCCCATGATGACGTCGGTCTCGTCGTCGCGCGCGAAGTGGGCCAGGCAGTCGGCCATCTCGACGTCGCACTCGTTGCCAGTGGTCACCCACGCGCCCAGCGGCAGCCCGCGGCGGCGGGCCATCACCAGCGCCTGGCCGCCGAACGCGCCGCTCTGGCTGACCAGCGCGGTGCGGCCCAGGCGCGGCAGTCCCAGGTCCACCATGAAGGCGAAGCTGGCGATCATGCCGATGCGGAAGTTCATCACACCCATGCAGTTCGGGCCGATGATGCGCATGCCGCTCTCGCGCGCCAGCGCCGACAGCCGGGCCTGCATGGCGGCGCCTTCGGGACCGACTTCCGCGAAGCCGGCGCTGAACACCGTCATCGCCTTCACCCCGCGGTCGGCGCAGGCCTGCGCGGCCTCCAGCACCGCCGAGGCCGGCAGCGCCACGACGGCATGGTCCACGCCCCACGGCAGTTCGGCCACGCTGCGCAGGGCCGGCAGCCCCTGCACCTCGCCGCCCCTCGGATTCACCGGCAACAGGGTCCCGCCATAGCCGTGCGCCTTCAGGAACTTGATGGGACGCCCGCCTATCTTCAGCGGATCGGCCGAGGCTCCCAGCACGGCGATCGAGGCCGGGGAGAACAACGGGTCCAGGGAGCCGGCCGCGTGCTCGCGGACGGGGGATTCAATGCGGTCCAGCATGGTGCAGGGGTCCTCCGGACAGGGCGGGAAAGCCACAGTCCTTGACGGCGATGACATCGATGAATTCGGCGCGGGGCGCCAGGCCCTCGGCCAGGCAGGCGCGCGCGGCCTGTGTCCAGGCGGCATAGGGCGGCACGGGCTCGCCCACGGCGCGCAGCCTGCGGGCGATGCGGGCGCGCGTGGCGGCATCGGGCGCATCGGCGGCCTTGGCCAGCGCGCGCTCGGCGAAGAACAGGTGCAGCAGGGCCCGGGCCTGCGGGCCCGCGGCCAGTTGCGCGAAACGCTCGCGCTCGGCCTCGCAACCCCGCTCGAAGGGCAAGGCCGCGGCGGCCAGGATCAGGTCGACGGCCTGCGGGCCGGCCTCGCGGCCGGGAAAAGCCTGCTCGGCCACGTCCAGGTAGCGCGCGCGCAGCGCGTCGGCCTGCGCGCCGTCAGGAACGGCCAGCTCGGCGGTGCGCCGCCACGGCAGGCGGCCCGACGCGATGTCGCTCGCGCGGCGCACGGCGGCGGCCACCGGATCGTCGGCCACCTCGTCCAGCAGCCCCTGGGCCAGCGCGGCCGCGGCGTCCACGCCCCGGGCCCGCGTCACCATGTCCAGGGCGGCCTCCAGGCCCACCAGGCGCGGCAGGCGCTGAGTCCCGCCGGCGCCCGGCACCAGGCCCAGGTTCAGCTCGGGCAGCATCAGCAGCGCGTCGTCGGCGCCGACTCGCGCATGGCAGGCCAGCGACAGCAGCGTGCCGCCGCCTATGCACTTGCCGCGCACCGCGGCCACGACGGGCTTGGGGAAAGTCTCGATGCGCCGCGCCAGGTCGGCCATGCGGACCGTGCCGGACGCATCGGGCCGGCCGACCTCGCGCAGGTCGCCGCCGCCCGAGAACATACGGCCCGTGCCGGCCACGACCACGCCGCGCAGGGCCCGGTCATGCTCGATGCCGGCCAGCGCCTCGGCCAGGGCGGCACGCACGTCCGCTCCGATGGCGTTGACCGGAGGATGATCGATCCACAGGATGGCGATGCCGTCCCGCAGCACGGAAGAAACGAAGGAAGAAGACACGGAACCACCCGGGAAATACCAGGCGCCCATTCTCGCGGGCGCTACCGGGGTGGACAATCACCGTGGGCGGAACAATGCGTTGCTGCGCGAGCAACGCAGCCCGGGGGCTAGGACCGCTCGATCTTCTGCACCACCTGGTCCAGGAAGTCGCCGTCGGCTTCGTTCGACAGCACCCGCACTGGCAGCCAGTCATGCGCGGGCGACAGCCAGACCTCGACCTTCTGGCCATCGTCGTGGTCGCGCTCGCGCTTCAGGTGCACCGCCTCGATGCTGCCCATGGGCGTGGACAGCTTGTCGCGGCCCACCACCCGGAAGCGCCAGTTGTCCGACTGGCTCGAACCGGCGACGCGAAAGGGCACGACCTTGCCGTCGGCGAAGGCGCCGCTGTCGGCGCGGCCGAGCGAGGCCAGTTGCAGCAGCACCGACATGCGGTCCTGCGTGCCGGGCTTGAGCGGTTCCTCGTTGCCGCTGGGCAGGCGCAGGCGGCCCGCGGCGGCGTCGAACTCGGCCGTCTTGACGCGCTTGTTGCGCGTCTCCTGGTAGCGCGCGGGCTGCAGGCCGTCGTCGCCGACCTTGCCGGTGCTTTCCCAGACGAAGCTGAAGAACAGGAAGCTGCCGCGGTTCACCAGCCGGTAGTCGCTGCCGTTGCGCTGCCATTCCAGCGTGCTGTCGACGTTGATCTTGAAGCCCTTGGCGGAGGCGTTCAGCTTGTAGGTCAAGACGGCCGAGGCGGGCGGCGAATAGCGTTCGGCCGCATGCAGCGCGGGCGCGGCGGCGGCCAACGCCAGGGCCGCGCAGGCGCGGGCGAAATGTCGGCGAGAGGGACGAAAGACGAAAGGCATGGCGAGTCCGGGCCGCGTTCGCGCGGCCCTCGATACGGTGATGCCTCTATCGTACTGGACCCGCGCGGCCAGGCTGTTAGCGACTGCTACCGGGCTGCCGCGGCCCCTGTCCGCCTCGTGTTACTGTTCGGCATCTTGTCCCCCCATCGCATTCCTTCCAGGCAGCCATGAAACTCGCTTCCTATCGCGACGGCTCGCGCGACGGCCAATTGATCGTCGTTTCCCGCGACCTGCGCACCGCCCATTTCGCCACCGAGATCGCGCCCACGCTGCAACGCGCGCTGGACGACTGGAATTTCATCGCGCCGCAGCTGCAGGACCTGTACGACGCCTTGAACGCCGGACGCGCCGTGCGGCCGTTCGAATTCTCGGCCGAGCAATGCGCGGCCCCCCTGCCACGGGCCTTCCAGTGGGCCGACGGCTCGGCCTACGTCAATCACGTCGAGCTGGTGCGCAAGGCGCGCAACGCCGAGATGCCCGAGACGTTCTGGACGGACCCGCTGATGTACCAGGGCGGCAGCGACGATTTCCTGGGCCCCACCGACGACATCGTCTGCGGCGCGGAAGCCTTCGGCATCGACTTCGAAGGCGAGGTGGCGGTCATCACCGGCGACGTCGCGATGGGCGCCACGCCCGCCGAGGCGGCGGACGCCATCCGGCTCATCATGCTGGCCAACGACGTCTCGCTGCGCAACCTGATTCCCAACGAACTGGCCAAGGGCTTCGGCTTCTTCCAGAGCAAGCCGGCCACCGCCTTCTCGCCCGTGGCCATCACGCCCGACGAGCTGGGCGCCGCCTGGCGCGACGGCATGGTGCACCTGCCGCTCACGGTGACCTGGAACGGCAAGGTCGTCGGCCGGCCGCATGCGGGCACCGACATGGTGTTCAGCTTCCCGCGCCTGATCTCGCACATCTGCAAGACGCGCAACTGCCGCGCGGGCAGCATCGTGGGCTCGGGCACCATTTCGAACAAGGATGCGTCGGTCGGCTACGCCTGCATCGCCGAGAAGCGGTGCCTGGAAGTCATCGCCGACGGTTCGGCCACCACCGAGTTCATGAAATTCGGCGACACTATACGCATCGAGATGTTCGACGAAACGGGCGCCAGCCTGTTCGGCGCCATCGACCAGGTCGTCGCCGCGCCCGAGCAGCAGTAGCGCCTTTCCCAGCGAGGAAACCGACATGGCCTCCCATACCGCCGGTTCCGGCAACCCTTTCGGCATCCCGGGCCTGCAGCTTCCCGGCAGCGACGGCAACATCGCCAACCCGGTGCTGCAAAGCATGGAAATGCTGCGCCAGGTCTGGGGCAGCCTGGGCGCCTTGCCGCAGACGGCGCCGATCTCGCCCGCTATGGGCCTGGACGACCTGGACCGCCGCATCAACGACCTGCGCGCCGTCGAAAACTGGCTGAACCTGAACCTGACCATGCTGCGCGGAACCATACAGGGCCTGGAAGTGCAGCGCGCCACCATCTCCACCCTGCGCTCGTTCGCGCAGACCGCCAGCGAGGCATACGGCGGGGGCGACGCCGACGCGCCGCCTTCGCCGCTGGAAGTCGCGCTGGGACTGCGGCCCGCGCCGGCCAAACCCGCCGCGAAGCCCGCCGGCCAGGACAAGCCCGACGCGGCCCCGAAGGCCGGGGACCAGGCACAGCAGGCCTCGGCCAAGTCCGCCGAGGCGCCCGCCGCGAATCCGTCCGCCGCGAACCCCTGGTGGAACATGCTGCAGGACCAGTTCAATCGCATGGCGACCGCCGCGGCCGCGTCCATGCCCACGCCTCCCGCTGCCGGAACCAAGGCGGACAAGGGACAGGCCGCCGCCGCGGCCAAACCCGCGGCCAAGCGCACCGGCACGGCGTCCCGGGCCCGCAAGCCCAAGGCCCGGCCATGACCGGGACCGCCCGGCCGAACGCGACAGGCACCCGCCCCGCCACGGGCAGGGCGCCGCGCGGCAACCGCGGGGCGGCGCCATGAGTTCGCAGTTCCCCTGGGCCCACGCCACGCACCCCGACTGGCGCATGTCGGCGTCGCTGTGCCTGGCGCAGATCGAACGGGCCAGCCGGGTCGGCGCGGGCGCCGGCGCGACGCTCGGCTTCCTGTACCTGACCGACCACCACGCCGCCGAGGCCGCCGACATCCTGGCCTTCCTGCGCGAACGCACCGGCGTGACGCACTGGACCGGCGCGATAGGGGTGGGCATCGCGGCCGGCACCGCCGAATACATCGACGAACCCGCCATCGCGCTGATGCTGGCGGATTTCGCTCCCGACGACTTCCAGGTCTTCTCGGGCGCCACCCCGCCGCCCGAGCGGCTGGCGCGCACGCCCGACGGCCGCCGCGCCGCCTGGACCGCGCTGGTCCATGCCGACGCCGCCACGCCCGACCTGGCCGACCTGGTCCATGACATGCGCGGCAAGCTGGCCGGGGCGACCGTCTTCGGCGGTGTCTCCAGCAGCCGCCACCCGCAAACCACCATCGCTGACAGCGTGCTGTCCGGCGGCCTGTCGGGCGTGGTGCTGTCCGAGAATGTCGCCGTCGCCAGCCGGGTCAGCCAGAGCTGCCAGCCCATCGGACCGGTCCATCGCGTTACCGAGTCAGCGGGCCGCCGGCTCAACCGCCTGGACGGCGTGCCCGCGCTGGACGTGCTGCTGCGGGACATGGGCGCGCCGGACATGTTGCAGCGGCGCGCCACGCCGGCCGGCGCCCCGACCATGCCGGCGGCGGTGCAGATGCTGCAAGGCACCTTCGTCGGCATGGGCAGCGGCGACGCCTTCATGCACGGCGATTACCAGGTGCGGCCGCTGATCGGCGTCGATCCGCACGAGCGCGCGCTGGCCCTGGGTTCCGACCTGGACGAGGCCGACCATGTCGTGTTCTGCCGCCGGGACCGGGCGGCCGCGCAGGCCGACCTGATCCGGGCATGCACCTCGCTGCGCGAACAGATCGAGTCCGAGCACGGCGGCATGGAGCGCGTGCGCGGCGCGCTGTACATCTCCTGCCTGGGCCGCACCGGCACCCTGTTCGGCGGCCCGTCGGCCGAGATGCAACTGGTCCAGCAGCAACTGGGCGACCTGCCGCTGATCGGCCTGTATGCCAACGGCGAGATCTTCAAAGACCGGCTATATTGGTATGCGGGCGTACTGGCCGTCTTCCTCTGACGGCGCACCCGCCGGGAGCCGCATCATGAAGCCATCCCACCCCCATCACGCGGCCGCCGCGCCGCATCCGCTGCGCCGTGCCGCCATCGTGCTGGCCACCGCGCTGCTGGCGGCAGCGGCCCTGGCCGCCATGCCCCGCGCCGCCCGGGCCGACACCCCTGCCGCAGCCGCCGGCGCCTGCCCCGCCCTGCTGGACGTGACCTTCCCCAGGCTGCAGGACGAATCGCCGCAGAACCTGTGCCAGTACCGCGGCAAGGTGCTCCTGGTGGTCAACACCGCGAGCTATTGCGGCTATACCTACCAGTACGAAGGACTGGAGCGCGTCTACGCCAAGTACCGCGACCGCGGGCTGGTGGTGCTGGCCTTCCCGTCCAACGACTTCGCCCAGGAGACCGGCTCCAAGGAACAGATCGCCGACCTGTGCTTCAACACCTACGGCGTCAAGTTCCCGATCTTCTCGAAGTCGGTGGTATCGGGCAAGGATGCCAACCCGCTGTTCGCCACGCTGGCCAAGGCGACCGGCCAGCAGCCCAAGTGGAACTTCCACAAATACCTCGTGGGCCGCGACGGCAAGCCCGTGGCCGCCTTCCCCAGCGCGGTCGAGCCCACTGACGCGCGCATGACCCGCGAGATCGAGAAACTGCTGGCGGGCTGACCGCGCCAGACCGCTACGACGCCGCGCCCTGCGCGGCCAGCGCCAGGCAATCCTCCGCCAGCCGGCGCAGCCGCTCGCGCGCCTTGTCGCGCTGGGCCGGCGTGGCCATGTTGAAGAGATCGGCCGTCAACTGCGCGCGCGCCCGTTCACCGTCTTCATGGCGTGCCCGCACCGGCGCCGCGGCCGGCGTCTCCAGGTCCGAGAAGAATGCCCGCAGACGCGAGGCCGTCTGCGGCGGCGACTTGCTGCGGACCGCCTCGTCCACGATACCGACGAATATCCGTTGCCGGTCCTGCCGCAGCGACAGGCGCC
Organism: Pigmentiphaga daeguensis; assembly: GCF_039523035.1. Classification (NCBI taxonomy): domain Bacteria; kingdom Pseudomonadati; phylum Pseudomonadota; class Betaproteobacteria; order Burkholderiales; family Alcaligenaceae; genus Pigmentiphaga; species Pigmentiphaga daeguensis. Next base: position 44,234 of record NZ_BAAAEN010000006.1, read on the forward strand.
AGGCCGCGTCCGCGCCGCGCGCGTCCACCCATTGCTCGAGATGGGCGCGCTGTTCGGGGGACAGCCGCCCCAGCCAGAATTGATAGCGGTCCACCATCTGGTCGATGCGGCGCTTGCGCACGGCGTCCGCATCGGCATCCACATAGTCTTCGCGGAACTCGTCGTTGTTCTCGGCCAGCCGCGCCAGCAGGCGGCGGCGCTGCGCGGGACCGAACTGGACCAGTACCTCGGCGAACTCGTCGGCCACCCGGCCGCCCAGCACCTGCAGGCGGCCCGTCACCTGTTGTTGCAAAGCCAGCAGTTCGGACGCGCTGAGCGGCGCCGGGTCTACCAGCCTGCGCTCGGCCGAGCGCAGAATATCGGCGTAGCGCGGCAATTCCTCGCGCCGGTGCCAGGCCAGCACCCGGTGCAGGCGGTCGCGGGCCGGCTGGCGCAGGCCATCCGACAGGTCGAACCAGTCGTCCATGCGCCAGGCCAAAACCTTGTCCGCGCTGTTGTAGCCCAGCTTCACGCCGCTGCAGGCGGCCACCAGGCCCAGGATGACAACGATCAATACACTTCTGATCATATGTTCGTCTCGAAGCTGCCTTAAACTGCCACGCTTTCACCCATCTCCAACCGGAGTAGTGCTGCAAATGCTCAACATCGTGATCCTGGCCGCCGGCATGGGCAAGCGCATGAAGTCCGACCTGCCCAAGGTGCTCCACGGGCTGGCGGGCCGTCCCATGCTGACCCACGTGCTCGGCGCCGCGCGGGCGCTGGACCCCTCCCGCATCGTCCTGGTGGTCGGCCATGGCGCCGACACGGTCAAGCGCCATTACGAGCAGGACACGGACCTCGGATTCGTTTTACAACAACCCCAGCTGGGCACGGGGCACGCCGTGCAACAAGCGGTACCCGAACTGGCCGGCAGCGACGGCCCCGGCGACGTCACCCTGGTCCTGTACGGCGACGTGCCGCTGGTGAACAGCGACACCCTGAAACGGCTGCTGGACGCCCAGGCCTCGAAGCCCGGCGCCGTGGCCGTGCTGACGGTGGAACTGGACGACGCCACCGGCTATGGCCGCATCGTGCGCAACGGCGCCGGCTCCATCGACCGGGTGGTCGAGCACAAGGACGCCTCGCCCGAGGAACGCGCCATACGCGAAGTCAACACCGGCATCCTGGCCGCGCCCACCGCCGCGCTCAAGCGCTGGCTGGCCGCGCTCAAGAACGACAACGCCCAGGGCGAATACTACCTGACCGACATCATCGCGATGGCGGTGGCCGACGGCGTGCCCGTGCTGTCCGCCGCCCCCGACCACGACTGGGAAACACTGGGCGTGAACAGCCGCGTGCAGCAGGCCGAGCTGGAACGCATCTACCAGCGCGCCCAGGCCGAGCGCCAGCTGGAAGCAGGCGTCACGCTGGCCGACCCGGCCCGCTTCGACGTGCGCGGCAACCTCCGCTGCGGCCGCGACGTCTTCATCGACGTGGGCTGCGTCTTCGAGGGCAACGTCGAACTGGCCGATGGCGTGTCGGTCGGCCCGAATTGCGTGCTGCGCGACGTGCGCGTCGGCGCGGGCACCCGCGTGGCGGCCTTCAGCCACCTGGACGGCGCCACCGTGGGCGCCGACGCCCGCATCGGCCCCTACGCGCGGCTACGCCCCGGCACACAGCTGGGCGACCAGACGCACGTGGGCAACTTCGTCGAGATCAAGAACAGCAGCTTCGACACCGGTTCCAAGGCCAACCACCTCAGCTACGTCGGCGACGCGACCGTGGGCGCGCGGGTGAACATCGGCGCCGGCACCATCACCTGCAACTACGACGGCGTCAACAAGTCGCGCACCGTGATCGAGGACGACGTCTTCATCGGCTCGGATACCCAACTGGTCGCGCCCGTCACGGTGGGCCGTGGCGCCACGCTGGGCGCCGGCACCACGCTGACCAAGGATGCGCCCGCTGACAGGCTCACGCTCTCGCGGGCGCCGCAGGCGACGGTGGAAGGCTGGAAGCGGCCGGTCAAAAAATAAGCCTCAGATCGCCACCCGCGTATCGAACTTGCTCCGGTGCACCGAAAAAAACGTGCGGACGTTGCGCACATTGCCCTGTGCCGTGAATGCCCGGTGCGCCAGCGCGTGATAGGCGGCCATGTCGGGCACCTGCACCACCAGCACGAAGTCCGGCCCCGTCGAGACCCGGTAGCACTGGGTCACGGCGGCCTCGCGCGCCATGGCGGCCTCGAATTCGGCCAGGCGCTCGGCCGCCTGCACGTCCAGCGTGATCTCGACGATGCCGGTCAGGCCGGCGCCCACCTTCTCGGGCGAGACGATGGCCACCTGTTTCTCGATCACCCCCTGCTCGACCAGGCGCCGGACGCGGCGCAGGCAGGTCGGCGCCGACACGTGCACGCGCGCGGCCAGTTCCTGGTTGGTCAGCGTGGCGTCGTTCTGCAAAACCGACAGAATGCGCCGATCGACGTCGTCGAGGTCCACGGTCAGGCTCATGGGCGGACTGAAGTGAAATTTTCAATAACTATTATGGTATTTTTTTAATAAAAATTCTTCCACCCGTGGCGGAGAAATTTTCACAAAAAAATACCTAAAAATAGTAATTACATTTCTTCCCGAAAAGACCAGAATTGCGCCGAACCCGTTCATCAAGGACACCAGCACCATGTGTGGCATCGTCGGCGCCGTCGCCCAACGCGACATCGTTCCCGTTCTGATCGAAGGCCTGAAGCGCCTGGAGTACCGCGGCTATGATTCCTGCGGCGTGGCGGTCCACCTCGAGGGCGAACTGCGGCGTACCCGCAGCACCTCGCGCGTGGCCGAGCTCGAGTCGCTGATCGCCGGGGAAAAGGTGACCGGCTTCACCGGCATCGCCCACACCCGCTGGGCCACCCATGGCGCCCCCGCCACCAACAACGCGCACCCGCACTTCTCGGCCGACCGCAACGGCCGCAGCCGCGTCGCGCTGGTGCACAACGGCATCATCGAGAACTACGAGGAACTGCGCGCCGAACTGCAAGGCTACGGCTACGAGTTCGAAAGCCAGACCGACACCGAGGTCATCGCCCACCTGCTCAACCACCTGTACGACGGCGACCTGTTCGCCGCCATGCAGCAGACGGTCAAGCGCCTGCAGGGTGCCTACGCCATCGCCGCCTTCTGCCGCGACGAACCGCACCGCGTGGTCGGCGCCCGCCACGGCTCGCCGCTCATCGTCGGCCTGGGCGAAAACGAGAACTTCCTGGCTTCCGACGCCCTGGCCCTGACCGGCACCACCAGCAACATCATCTACCTGGAAGACGGCGACGTCGTCGACCTGCAGCTCGCGCGCGTCTGGATCATCGACGAGAACGGCCAGCCGGTCGAGCGTCCGGCCCGCGCCGTGGTCGCGCACACCGCCGCGGCCGACCTCGGCCCCTACCGGCACTACATGCAGAAGGAAATCTTCGAGCAGCCGCGCGCCATCGGCGATACCCTGCAGGACATCGAGACCGTCACGCCCGAGCTGTTCGGCGATACCGCCGCCAGCGTCTTCGACCAGATCGACTCGGTGCTGATCCTGGCTTGCGGCACCAGCTACTACGCCGGCCTGACCGCCAAGTACTGGATCGAAGCCATCGCGCAGGTGCCCGTCGCCGTCGAGATCGCCAGCGAGTACCGCTACCGCACCAGCGTGCCCAATCCGCGCAGCCTGGTCGTCACCATCTCGCAATCGGGCGAGACCGCCGACACCCTGGCCGCGCTCAAGCATGCGCAGCAGCAGGGCATGAAGCACACCCTGACCATCTGCAACGTGGCCACCAGCGCCATGGTGCGCGAATGCACGCTGAACTTCCTGACCCGCGCGGGCGTGGAGATCGGCGTCGCGTCCACCAAGGCCTTCACCACCCAGCTCGTCGGGCTGTTCCTGCTGACGCTGGCGCTGGCCAAGAGCAAGGGCCGCCTGTCCGAGGAACAGGAAGCGGACCACATCCGCTCGCTGCGCCACCTGCCGGTCGCCATCCAGGCCGTGCTGGCCCTGGAGCCGCAGATCATCTCGTGGGCCGAGGAGTTCGTGCGCAAGGAAAACGCGCTGTTCCTGGGCCGCGGCATGCACTATCCGATCGCGCTCGAAGGCGCGCTCAAGCTCAAGGAAATCAGCTACATCCACGCCGAGGCCTATCCCGCCGGCGAGCTCAAGCACGGCCCGCTGGCCCTGGTCACCGACCAGATGCCCGTGATCACCGTGGCGCCGCAGGACGCCCTGCTCAAGAAGCTGCAATCGAACATGCAGGAAGTGCGCGCGCGCGGCGGCCACCTGTACGTGTTCGCCGACGCGGGCAGCAACATCCGCTCGGAAACCGGCGTGCACGTGATCCGCATGCCCGAGCACTACGGCTGGCTCTCGCCCATCCTGCACGTGGTGCCGATGCAATTGCTGGCCTATCACACGGCCTGCGCGCGCGGCACCGACGTGGACAAGCCGCGCAACCTGGCCAAGAGCGTGACGGTGGAGTGATGCCAGTCGGCTCTGGGCGTTGCCGTCAGCGCGGCGCCCAGCACTCCAGCCGTCTCAGTACCTCCCCCTTCGGCAGCCGTTTGCGCGGGTGGTTCCAGATGCGCGAGAGTCCTTCATGGAGCATCGAGGAGTCAACGTTCCCCGACGCCTCCATCTGATCCAGCATCCACAGCAATCCATAGACGATGCAATGGCGTGCTTGGGCCTCTGTCCGTAAGAGTTTATCGCCAGAAACAAGGGCATGGCCCTGGCGTCGCGCACAACTCAGCGCGAAACAGTCCGGCAGGGACAAGCCCGGACGTTGCTTTCGGATCTGCTGCGCGAACTCGACCTCATCCGGACTCAAGGCCACGACCCCCAAGCCCAGCCTGCGCAGCAAGGGGCCATTTTCGGGCTCCAGCTCGCGAACGTAAAGCAGGTCTGGCACCACCATCGTCAAGCCACATGAAAACGCTTGCTCAAGTAGCCCACCCCTCTCCAAGTCGACCAAGACGGATGTGTCAGAAACCAGGATGATCATGGTGGGTCAGGCAGGCTGCCCCATCAATCTACGATCCAACTCACGAACGCTGATGCACAGCAACTCGGCCGCCCGAGCTTCCGATATGGCGCCTTCGGCGACAGCTCGCAAGCATAGGCGCTCCATCCGCTGCGGCACTTCCGCCTTCAGCGCGCCTGGCTCACTGGAAGCTTGGCTATTCCAGCCCAGGTCTTTGATCTGAGCCCACAAGCGCCCATAGACCGCCTTGGTGACGATTTCCAATTGCGCGCATCGCACAACCAGTGATGCGATGCTAACCTTGAACAGCTTCTTTAATTCAACCAGTTCGCCGATGGAAATGGACGTTCGATGCGATCCCAACAGCCGAAGCACCATGTCCTTGGCCATCAGGAAGGCGCCGGCGAACCGATCCGCGGCCTTTTCCTGTTCCGCATCGCTGAGCCCGCTAAAGCGCAACACCAAGTGAGCGAGCTCATGAGCGAGCGTGAATCGCTGCCGCTCCCCATTGTGCCGCTGGTTCACCACGATCACCGGCACATCCTGACTGTCGGGGCGTCGCACGAATGCCTTGGAGCCGGACACGTTCTCCGGCAATTCCAAAGCGATCACTTTGATGCCCTTGTCCTCGAGCAACTCCGACATGAACGGGATGGGGTCAATGCCAAGCTTCCAGAGCCGGCGCAATACCTCGGCCGCCCGCTCGGCGTCCTCGATGCGGCCAATTTGAAATGCTTGATCGTCGGGAGCATCCCAGGGTTGCTCCACACCGGGTAGCAACTCTTCCAGCTCCAGGTACCGCTCGACCTGATCCAACACAGTAGCTTCCACGGCACGCTCCTCCTTGGCGCCTGCATGGGGCGCTTTCCGGAAGTCCACGCCCGTCAGTTCGATTTCGCGCTCGCTCAGCAGGTACTCGGGCGAGACCTGCAGGGCTTTGGCCATCGCCAGCAAGATCGTTGAACTCGGCATCATCTCATCGCGTTCGTACTTGCCGATGGCCTGAGCCGAGACCTGCCGTTGAATAGCGGCTTCCAGTTCGCGCAGCGACAACCCGAGGGCCTCGCGCGCCCTCTTGAGTCGGTTTCCGATCATGATTTCTCCGCGCCATTGTTTACAACTTGACTATTAATATTGTCGTTTGTAAACTCATCTAAGTCAACTTCTCCGAAACGGAGGTTCGTGATGGCCAACCGGAAAAACGTTCATGTCGTCCAGCGCGATAATGGCTGGGGCGCGCTACGCGAAGGCGGGCAACGCGCAACCCAGGTGTTCGACACACAGGCCCAAGCGATCGAAACCGGTCGACAAATGGCGCGCCAAGGCCAGGGCGAACTGCTGATCCACGGCCAGAACGGGCGCATCCGTGCTCGCGACTCTTACGGCAACGACCCCTGCCCGCCGAAGGACAACAAATGATCAAGTTCGATATCAAGATGCCGAGCACGGATGACCTCATGCGAGCGGCAATGGCGGAGATTGAGAAAAACATTACCCAAAGGGCACGGCGAGCGGCGGCGCCCCATGGCGGCGTGACAGTGAAGTTCGAGCGTACGCCAAACGGAACCATTAAGGCCGTTAACTTCCAGGGCTCCGAAGCCGCCATCAAGGCGGCCCAGGCCACCTTCAAGGACTAAAGGAATAGACCCTGCGCTCATTCCTCAATCGAGCTGCAGTTTCGCCCTGGCCGCTATCGCGCCCCATTTGCGGTGGTCCTCGACGCCACGCCGCTCGGCCTCCTGAAAGGGCCGTTGGTGCGGGGTTAAGCCTGGCGGCCGGTTACTCGCGCAAGCACGGCGCGCGCTTCGCCGGCGTTTGCGCCCCGCCAGGCGACGATCTGGTCGGGCCGGATGAGGGCCAGCGGCGCTTCGTACAACGCGCGCAGCGCCGGCGACGCCAAGCGGAGGGGCTTCAGGTCGATGGCCAGCTCCCGCGCGGCGATCTCGAAACCCGTGTGCGGCGCCTCGTCCTCGCCCAGCACCAGCAGCGTCCATTCGCGGTGGAACAGGTCGAACAGCGAACGGCCGTCCTCCAGCCACATGTGCGGTGGCCGGCCGCCGGGACTGGCGGTGGGGACGTACTGGTTGGGTTCGTCCGGCGGCGGCGGCACGCCGTCGCCCACGATGATGGGCGAGCCGTCGTAGCGCCCCCCGAACGTGACGCCGGGAATGTTGAACTCCAGCCGCGCATGCTCGTCCAGGTGGCGCGCGGCCGCCATGCGTTCGGCCTCGCCCTGCGGCGTATCCGCTTCCAGCACGGCCCTGGCCTGGAACAGCCCCACCGAATCGGCGAAGCGCCTGGCAAAGCCGGTATTCCGCTCGGCCAGCGGCCTGCGCTCGGCCTCGTAGCTGTCCAGCAGCGCCGGCGGCGCCTGTCCCTTCAGCACGCTGGCGAGCTTCCACGCCAGGTTCACGGCATCCTCGACCGCCGTGTTGTAGCCCAGGCCGCCGGTGGGCGTAAACAGATGTGCCGCGTCGCCGGCGATGAACGCACGGCCGCGGCGAAAGCGCCGGGCGACCAGCGCGTGCCCGGCCAGCCAGGTGCCCATGGACAGGATCTCCATCGGCACGTCCGCTCCCACGGCTTCGGCGAAGATGCGGCGGGCATCGGCCTCGGTCCAGCTTTCCGGGGTCTCTCCGGGGTGGACCGCGGCATGGAAGGCGAATTCGGCCACGCCGTCCACCGACGCCATGAAGGCGCGCCGCTGGTGGTTGACCGCGACGTACATCCAGGCCTTGGCATGGGGCAGCCTGGACAGGAGTTCGGGCGAGCGCAGGTAGATGGCGAACATCTTGCCGCCCATGAACTCGCGCTGGATGCCCGTCACGCCGCCCCACTCAATGCCCAGTTGTCCCCTGACGAAACTGCGCGCGCCGTCGGCGCCCACCAGGAACCTCGCCTTCACCTCCACGGGGTCGCCGCCCTTCACGGGCTGCACTCGCGCGACGATGCCATCGTCCTCCTCGCGGAATTCCTTCAAGGCCCACCCGTAGCGCAGGTCGATCGACGGCCAGGCCTGGGCATGCCGCCGCAGCGCCGCCTCGACGAATTTCTGCGACACGCGGTGCGGCAGTTCGGCGGCGCTCCAGGAACCCGTCATGGTCTTGATCCGTACTGCGGCCTGGGCGGCCGTGGGCAGCTTGATGCGCGCGAGCTCGTGGCCCGCGTAGCGCGTGAAGTACGCGATGTCCGTGGGATGGTCGGCAGGCAAGCCCAGCGCCCGGATCTCGTGCGCGAAGCCCAGCCGGCGGAAGTGCTCCATGGTTCGCGCCTGGGTGGCGTTGGCCTGCGGATTGAAGGCGGTGCCCGGCTTGGCGTCCACGACCAGGCAGCGCACGCCGCGCGGCCCGAGCTCGTTCGCCAGCATCAGCCCGCACGGCCCGCCCCCGGCGACCAGCACGTCGACGTCGAGCCGGTCCAGGCCCCCGACAGTAGACTGTGCGTCGTCAAGCATCGTATGTTTCCTTTTCCGGGCGGCCCGGTTCGATATTTATTTAGGTTACCAAAGCAAATGGCCCCGCACAATCCGATTCCATCCCGTGAAAACCCTTGATAGCAACGCCTACCACTGGCGTACCCACAATCCCGGCCGCGTGCTCAACAGCGCCTTGCGCCGCTTCGAGCAGCGCGTCATGGACCTGATGACCGAGGCGGGACACGCCGAGACTCGCCGCTGGCACGTGAACCTGACCCGCCACCTGGACCTGGACGGCACGCGCATCACCGACCTGGCCCGGCGCTCGGCCATGACCAACGCGGCAATGAACGAATTGATAGGACAGTGCGAGGAACTGGGCCTGGTGGAACGCGTGGCCGATCCGGCGGACAAGCGGGCCCGCATCGTGCGCTTCACACCCACGGGACTGGCGTGGCTGGATGATTTCGGGCGGGCCGTGGCGGTGGCCCAGGAAGAGATGGTCAGGGAAGTCGGCAGCCGCAACCTGTCGGTCCTGTTGAAGGACCTGGCCGCCTACGCCGGGTCGATCGATTGAAGCGGCGCGGTATTCAGGCGGGAAGGGATTTCACCGCCTCGAATCGCATCAACGTACGCGTGCGCGCCCGCGCGTGGTCCACGACCGGCAGCGGATAGTCCCGCCCCAGCCGCAGGCCGCACGCCTTGGCATCCACCGGCCGCATCGCGGCCGGAAAATGGATGTACCGGTCGGGCACGCGCGCCAGTTCGGGCAGGTAGCGACGGATGAAGCCGCCGTCGGGATCGAACTTCTCGGACTGGGTGACCGGATTGAAGATGCGGAACCACGGCTGCGCGTCGCAGCCCGTGGACGCCGCCCATTGCCAGCCGCCGTTGTTGGCCGCCAGGTCGTAGTCGTTCAGGTGCCGGGCGAAGTGCCGCTCGCCCCGGCGCCAGTCTATGCCCAGGTCCTTGGTCAGGAACGAGGCCGCCACCATGCGCAGGCGATTGTGCATGTAGCCGGTCTGGTGCAACTGGCGCATCGCCGCATCCACCAGCGGGTAGCCCGTGCGGGCCTCGCGCCAGGCCTGCCAGAGCTCGGGCGCGTCGTCCCAGGACAGGCGATCGAAGGCGGGCTTGAAGCAGCCATGCACCACGTGCGGGTGGTGCCACAGGATCATCTGATAGAACTCGCGCCAGACCAGTTCCGACAGCCAGGCCTGCGCCCCCTCGCCGCCATGGCGGCGTGCCAGCGCGGCCAGTTGGCGGATGGACACGGTGCCGAAGCGCAGGTGAGTGGACAGGTACGAGACGCCCTTGCGCGCGGGATAGTCCCGGGTCTCGTGGTAGCGCGCCAGGCGGCGTTCGAAATCCCGCAGCAGCGCGCGGCCGCCCCGCATGCCGGTGGGCAGCGCCAGCTCGGACAGGTTGGTGGGCAGGAAACCCAGCGCCTCCAGCGCGGGCGGATGCTCGCCCGGGGGCTTGGGCGCCAGGCGGGCGGCATGGCGCTCGACCGGATAGGACGCGAGCTGGAAGCCATCCGCCCGCTGCAGCCACGCTCGCCGGTACGGCGTGAACACGCTGTAGGGCTGCCCCTGCTGCGTCAGCAGTTCATCCCTGTCCAGCACCACCTGGTCCTTGTAGTCGCTGAAGGCGATGCCGCAGTCCGCCAGCTCCCGCGCCACCCGCTGGTCGCGCGCAATGGCATCGGGCTCGTAGTCGCGATTGGCCAGGACCTCGCGCACCCCGAGTTCCCGCGCCAGCCGGACGATGCATGCCGCCGCGCCGCCGTGGCGGACGATCAGGCCGCTTCCCGCGGCTCCCGCCTCGCGCGCCAGGCGGTCCAGCGCCTCGTCCAGCTCCACCACACAGGCATGGATGAACGCCACGCGTCGATCCGCGCGGGCGGGCAGGGCATCGAGAATGTCGGTATCGAAGACGAAGGCGCAATGCACCTTCCCGTAGCGGATCAGCGCCTGATGCAGCGCCGCATGGTCGAAGCTGCGCAGGTCGCGCCGGAACCACACCAGGGCGGTCCCGGCCCGCGCGTCACTCGTCATGGACGGTGGCCCGCCTGCGGCGCGGCGCGGCGGCCTGCGCCCGCGCCTCGGTTTCACGCCGGGGCGCGCGGGCGCGCTGGCGCTCCACGCGCTCGGATACGCGGCGCGACAACTCCCGGGTGGATGGAATGCGCAGGCTGCGTTCCTCGGCCTTTTCCTCGTCCTCGGCCAGGTTGGCGATGATGCCCAGCAGCACCTTGCGCGCCACACCTATTTCGTCCGCCGTCAGCCCCCGGATGCCGATGCGGTTGACGTCCTCGGCCAGCGGGATCAGCTTGCGCTCGAGCTCGCGGCCCCGGTCCGTCAGGTACACGTACATGTTCTTCTTGTTGCCCGGCAGGTGCTTGCGCTCGACGTAGCCCAGGGCCTCCATGGCCTTGAGCGCGCTGTAGGTGGTGGGCTCCATCACGCCCGCCTCGTCGCTCAGTTCGCGCTGCGTCAGCCCGTCCTGGACCCACAGGATGCGCAGGAAGGCCCAATGTCCGAACGATACGTGATGCTCGTTCAGTCGCATCTGCAAGGCGCGGACGAAGGCGCGCGTGGCGTCCTTGACGAGGTGGGCCAGGCGGTCGTTGGGCGCCGCGCGCTGCCAATGCTCCAGGATCTTGCGGGTGTCTTCGGCGGAACTCATGGTCTTCCGGGGGGTGTGCTCGCGCAAATGATACCCGTCCGGGGGGCCTCGGAAGGGGCTTGAAAAATACTTAGGGCTTTAATATTATTCTTATAGCTCTAATAAACCAGTGTGCCCGGATGGCTGGGACACGGTTCGCGAGCAGACACGCGCCAGGAACAAGGCGCGACATCCACCCTAGGAGACCTCCATGACCCATTCCGTACACCGCCTCGTCCGAGATGCCGCCACGGCGGCCACCCGCCTGGGCCTGGTCGCGCTGCTGGGCTGTGCTCCGGCGTTGGCCAGCGCCGACGACGCGGCCGACTACCCCTCCCGCCCCGTCCGTTTCGTCGTGCCCTACGCCACCGGCGGCCTGCCCGACACGGTAGCTCGCATCATCGGCCAGCGCCTGACCGAGCACCTGGGCAAGTCCTTCGTGGTCGAGAACAAGCCCGGCGCCAACGGCGTGGTAGCCGCACAGACGCTGATGAACAGCCCGCACGATGGCTATACCTTCCTGGTCACCGACGGCTCGATGATGTCGATCAACCCGTCGCTGTACAAGGATCTCGCCTATCAGCCCAAGCGCGACTTCATGCCGGTCTCGCTGGTGGCGACCTCGCCCCTGTTCATCGCCGCCCGCCCCGACTTTCCGGCCAATACGCTGCAGGAATTCGTCGAGCTGGCCAAGAAAAGCCCCACCGGCATCACCTACGGCTCCTCGGGCGTGGGCAGCAGCCACCACCTGACGATGGAAGCCCTGAAAAGCGCGCTGAACCTGCGGCTGGACCATGTCCCGTTCCGCGGTTCGGGCCAGGCCGTGCCCGCGCTGGTGGGCAAGCAGGTGGACCTGGTGGTGGCCGCCCTGCCTTCGCTGTCGGGGTTCGCGCAAAAGGGGCAGGCCAAGATCCTGGCCACGAATTCGCTCAAGCGCTCGACGCTGGCGCCCGACGTCCCCGCCATCTCCGAGATCGTTCCCGATTTCAATTTCGCCGTCACCGTGGGCGTGCTGGCGCCTACCGGTACGCCCCAGGCCATCGTGCAAAAGCTCAGCGTCGAGATCGCCAAGGTGGTCAAGCAGCCCGAGGTCATCAAGCAATTGCAGGGGCTGGGCATCGAGCCCGTGGGCGGAACGCCGTCCGAGTATGCGCAAGCCATCGACGAGGAAGCCCGCCGCTATGCCGGCCCCATCAAGGCCGCGGGCATCAAGCCGGAAAATTGAAGGAGAAACAGCATGTTGTCGCGTGAAAAGAACGAGCGGCTGTGCCGCGTGGAGGGCGATGCCCCCATGGGCGCGCTGATGCGCCGCCACTGGCTGCCGCTGTGCCTGATCGAGGAAGTGGCCGAGCCGGACGGCGCTCCGGTGCACGCCCGGCTGCTGGGCCTGGACCTGGTCGTGTTCCGCGACACCCAGGGCCGCATCGGCGCGCTGGATGAAAAATGCCCGCACCGGCGGGTCTCGCTGGTCTATGGCCGCAACGAGGAAGGCGGGTTGCGCTGCCTGTACCACGGCTGGAAGATGGACGTGACCGGGCAGGTGCTGGACATGGCGTCCGAGCCCGAGACCAGCCCCATGGCCTCGAAGGTGCGGACCAAGGCCTACCCCACGCGCGAGTGGGGCGGCATGGTATGGGTATTCCTGGGCACGGAGGAAGACGCGCCCGAGTTCGTCCCCCCGCCCTGGGCGCCGACCCGGGACGCCAAGGTCAGCATCGCCAAGGTCATCCTGCCCTGCAACTGGGCGCAGGTCCTGGAAGGCGCGATCGACTCGGCCCACAGCTCCAGCCTGCACTCGTCGGACTTCGTGCCCGCCAAGGTCAGCGGCGCCGAAGCCACCGACAAGAACTGGCTGCGTCCGTCCACCGACAAGGCGCCGCGCCTGCAGGTCGAGCGCACGCCCTACGGTTTCCGCTACGCCGCCATCCGCCGCCCCATCTTCGATGCCGACACGCAGGACTACGTGCGCTCGACCGTGTTCGTCGCGCCGTTCACCGTGCTGGTCCCGCCCAACAATCTGTACAACGTCGCCAACGTGAACGTGCCCATGGACGACACGAACACGGCGTTCTACTTCCTGGCCTGGGGCCATCCCGCCAAGACGCCCGATACCGAGACCTGGCGCAAGTTCCTGCGGACGCAGATCGGCCCCGACGTGGACGAGCGCTACCGGCCCCACCGCAACCACGACAACCGCTTCTGGCAGGACCGCCAGGCGATGAAGGCGGGCAACTTCACCGGCATCACCGGCTTCCCCAACCAGGACATCGCCATGTGGGTGACCATGGGTCCCCTGGCCGACCGGTCCGAGGAAAGGCTGGGCACCAGCGACCTGGCCATCGTGGAGTTCCGGCGCCGGATGCTGGCCGCGCTGGACGAGTTCGCGTCGGGCGAGACGCCCATCGCCCTGGGAGAGAACGCCATCCCCAGGGAAATCTGTTCGTTCCAGGCCATCGTGCCCAAGTCGGTCGACTGGCGCGAATACAAGGTGTCGCACGTATGGGACGACGTACCCGCCCCCCAGCGACTCGACTCCAACTATGAGGTATAGCCCCCCCTACGCGCTTACGCGCGCCCCCCAGGGGGCGGCACTGGCGGACCGGCGGAGCCGGATCCGCTGTGCCCGGGGTTAGGCCACGGATTTTCGGAGGAAGTCTGATGTCGATTGCTCCATTGCGGCTGGGCGTAGCTGGGCTGGGACGCGCCTTTTCGCTGATGCTGCCGACCTTCCTGGGCGATGCGCGCATCGTGCTGGCGGCGGCTTGCGACCCTCGGGAGGCCGCGCGCGGGCAGTTCGCGCGCGACTTCGGCGCGCCGGTGCACGGCGACATCGAAGCGCTGGCGGCCGATCCGTCGCTGGACGCGATCTACGTCGCCAGCCCCCATCAGTTCCACGCCCGCCACGCCGAGATCGCCGCGGGGCATGGCAAGCACGTGCTGGTGGAAAAGCCCATGGCGCTGGCGATGGACGAATGCGACCGCATGATCGCGGCTTGCGAGCGCGCCGGCGTGCATCTGATCGTGGGGCACTGCCACAGCTTCGACACGCCCTACCTGAAGACCCGCGAACTGATCGCCAGCGGCGAGTTCGGCAAAGTGCGCATGATCCATGCGCTGAACTACACCGACTACCTGTACCGTCCGCGCCGGCCGGAGGAACTGGTGACCGCAGAGGGCGGCGGCGCCATCTTCAGCCAGGCCGCGCACCAGGTGGACATCGTGCGGCTGCTGGCCGGTTCGCCGCCCACGCGGCTGCGCGCCGCGGTCGGCAACTGGGATCCGCGCCGCGTCACCGAGGGCGCCTATTCGGCCATGCTGTGGTTCGAATCGGGCGCCTACGCCTCGCTGTCCTACAACGGCTACGCGCATTTCGATTCCGACGAATGGACGGGCTGGATAGGCGAGATGGGCAACCGCAAGTCGCCCGACGACTACGGCGCCGCGCGGCGCAAGCTGGCCGCCGTGGCCTCGCCGGAGGAAGAGGCCCGCGCCAAGGCCGCCGGCACCTATGGCGGATCGGCCTACAAACCGCCGGCCGACGACGACGAGCCCCGGTCCTATCAGCACTTCGGCCCCATCATCGTGTCCTGCGACCAGGCCGACCTGCGGCCGCTGCCCGACGGCATCGCCATCCACGCCGACAACGAGAAACGCTGGGTACCGCTGGAGCGCCCGGCCGTGCCGCGCCATGAAGTGATCGACGAACTGGTGGCCGCCGTGCGGCAAGGGCGGGCTCCCCGGCACGATGGCCGCTGGGCCCGGGCCACGCTGGAGATCTGCCTGGCCATGCTGCAGTCGTCGCGGGACGGCCAGGACGTCCCGCTGGCGCATCAACCGTCCTGGTAGTCGCCGGCCGGACGCTCCAGGAAGTCCCCCACATAGACGAGGTGCTCGAACGGCAGTTCATGCCGGCCGGCCACCTCCACCAGCGTATCGAGTGTCGCGCGCAGCACCTGCTGCCGCGCCTCGCGCCCGGCATGGCAGACGATGGCCACGGGCGTGCCGCCGGGATAGCCGGCGCGCAATTCCTCCACCACCCGGACCAGGTCGGTCCGCATCGTGAACAGCACCAGCGCGCTGCGGCTTTGCGCCAGCACCGACAGGCGGTCGCTGCCTGCATAGCCTTCGTTGGCGTTCTTGCCCAGGCTCAGGATCACCGACTGGCTCGTGGCGCCGCCCGTCACGGCGCAGCCCAGGGCGGCGTTGCCCGCGGCGAAGCTGGAGATGCCAGGCACGACCTCGGGAGCCAGATCGCGGAACGCGTCCAGGTAGCCGATCTGCGGACCGTACAGCGTCGGATCGCCCTGCGTGAGGACCGCCACGATGCCGCCCGCCGCGACGCAGGCGCGAATGGCCTGGCGGCGCGGCGCCTCTTCGGCCTCGACCTCGTCCGGCGAGGCGCGGCGTCTCGCCATGGGCGTGAACAGGCCATGGCCGGCTTCCATGAAGCGCTTGTCCGCCAGTTGTCCGGGATAGCGGGCGGGCGCGTCGGCCTGGCCCAGCACCAGGTCGGCCTCGCGCATGATGCGGTCGGCCCGCAGGGTCAGATGGTCGGGGTCTCCCGTGCCCAGGCTGACGAGATAGAGTTTGCCGGGTTGGGACGGCATCGGTTCCTCCTAGCGGCCGGTCCGCCACATGCCGTCGCGCGCCATCCTGTCCACGATCTCGCCGATCAGGCCGGCGATGGCCGATACGGCCTTGCCGGGCCCCTTGGTCTTGGCGAAGACCAGCGCGACGGTGCGCTGGAACGGCGGGTCGACGATGCGGGCGGCCTGCACCTCGCCCTTGGCGACCTCGGTCCACACCGCGTGCAGCGGCAGCACCGTGTACAGCCGCTCGCGCGCGACCAGCGAGGTCTGGAGCGGCAATGAATCGGCCTCGATCACCGGGGCCAGCGTGATGTGCTCCTGGCGCGCCATGGAATCGAGCGCGGTGCGCAGCCCGTTGGGGGCGCTGGGCAGGATGAAGGGCAGCTCGTGCAAGGTGCGGAAGGACACTTCCTCGTGCGCGGTCAGGCGATCGCCCGCGGGACCGATCAGGTAGCTGTCGACGGTGGCCAGGCACTGCTCGTGCTCGGGCAGCGTGCCACCGTAGCGGTACAGGATGCCGATGTCCACGCGCGCATCGGCCAGCCATTCCTCCACCTGGCCGATGGAGCCTTCCAGTACTTTCAGGCTGACGCCGGGATAGCGGGCCCGCACCTCGGTGAAGAGCTGTCCCACCAGATGGTGGCCGATGGACGGCAGGGTGCCCAGCGTGACGCGGCCGCTGGCGTCGCGCGCCTGCTCGCGGATCTCGTTTTCCAGCTGTTCGGCGTCGGCAAGCAGCGCGCGGACCTGGGGAAAGATGCGCTGCCCCACGTCCGACAGCTCCACGCCCCGTCCGGTGCGCACGAACAGCCGCGTGCCGCACTCGCGCTCGAGCGCGTTCAACTGCCGGCTGAGCAAGGATTGGTTGCTGTTCAGGAACAGGGCCGCGCGCGTCAGGCTGCCCAGTTCGCCGATCGCGAGAAAGGCCCGCCATTTCTGCAGGCTGGCGGTGACGTCCAGTTGGATGCTGGTGGCTTTCGGGTGCTGCATCGCAAGCGGCGCTCGTCCGGGAAAAGAAGACGAGTTTATACCCGCCCGCGCATCGCGGGACGCCCCGCCCCGCCCCGCGCCGGGCTCCTACCGCCCCTTGAACACCGGCGCCCGCTTCTCGCGGAACGCGGCCTGCGCCTCGGCGGCATCCTCGGTGGTGGCGATGATCGCCGTCATGTCCTGCTCGTAGCGATAGCCATCGCGCAGGCTCATGTCCTCGATGGTGTTCAGCGTGTGCTTGCCCATGCGCGTGGAGACGGGGCTCTTGGCGGCGATGACGCCGGCCATCTCCATGGCGGCGGGCAGCAGATCCTCCGGCGCGGTGCAGGCCTCGACGATGCCCAGCCGGTAGAGCTCGGTGGCCGGCACCCGGTACCCCGTCAGCATCATGCGCCGCAGCAGCGAATGGGGAAACAGGCGCATCGCGTGGCGGCATCCGCCCAGCAGGCCCACGTCGACCTCGGGCAGGCCCAGCGTGGCGCGCTCGGAAGCGATCAGCACGTCGGCCGAGGCCACCATGGCCAGCCCCGATCCCAGCGCCGGGCCGTTGATGGCCGCGACCACCGGCTTGGCGCACTCGCGGATGGCATGGAAACACTCGCGGGTGCGGCGCAGGTGCGCGGGCAGGTCGCCCGGCCCCTTGATGACGTCGGCCCGGCCTTTCAAGTCCGCGCCCGCGCAGAACACCTTGCCCGCCCCCGTCAGCACGACCACCCGGACGTCGGGCGTCTCGGATATCCAGTCCAGCGCCGCGGTCAGTTCGTCGTTCAACACACGGGTCAGGGCGTTGACGGGCGGGCTGTCCAGGGTCACCAGGGCGACGTGGCCGTCCACCCGCAGCTGCAATTGCTTGAATTCGTTCATGGAAAAGGTCGTGGTCGTGGGCAGGATACGCAGCGAGTCTAGGCGTGCGCGCCGCCCGCGCAAAGGCGGGCCCGGTCAAGGCTGCTATGCGCCCCGCGCCATAGCGCGCGCGGGCGCCGCGCCCGATAATGCGGCGAAGACGAGAGGAGCCCATGCCCAGAATCGACCTGCCCACGCCCGAAACCATGAGCCCGGAACAACGCCGGGTGCACGACAAAGTCATCGCCGGCAAGCGTGGCCGGCTGCGGGGGCCGCTGCGCGCCGCGCTGTACAACCCCGAGCTGGCCGACCGCTGGTCGGCGATGGGCGAACTGCTGCGCTACGACACCACCCTGCCGCCCCGGCTGTCGGAACTGGCCATTCTGGTCACCGCCCGGGCCTGCAGTTCCCCCTTCGAATGGGCCGCCCACAAGACCGAAGCCGAGAAGGCGGGCGTGGAAGACTGGATCATCGAGGCGCTGCGCGAACAGCGCATCCCCAATGAACTGGCGCCGGACGACGCGCTGGTGGTGCGCTACGCCAGCGAGCTGAACGCCCGCCGGTCGGTGTCCGACGCCACCTATGCCGCCGCGCTGGCCCGCTTCGGCGCGCGCACGGTGGTGGAACTGACCGCGCTGGTCGGCTACTACACCCTGGTGGCGATGACGCTGAACGCGCACGAGATCCCGCTGGAGCCCGGCGTCGTCGCCGCCTTTCCGCTGCCCCAGGACGACCCGGCGGTATGGGGCCAGAGGCAATGAGCGGCGCCAGACAGGCCACGCCCATCACGGGCTGGGATTGCCACAACCACCTGCTCGGCCCCTACGACCGCTTCCCGCTGGCGGCCGAGCGCAGCTATACGCCGCCCGAGGCACTGGTCGCGGACCACTCGGCCATGCTGGCCAGCCAGGGTCTGTCGCATGCGGTACTGGTGCATCCCAGCGCGTACGGGGAAGACTATTCGCTGCTGTTCCACGCGCTGTCGGAGCACGACCATCTGCGCGGCGTCATCGTGGCCCGCCCCGGTACGCCGCTGGAACTCGGCTCGCTGCGCGAACGCGGCGTGCGCGCGCTGCGCTACAGCCATCGCAGCGGCGCGGCCGGGAATTTCGCCGGCAGCGCCTCGATCGACGACTTGCGGCAGATGGCGCGCGCGGTCGCCGATGCCGGCCTGCACGTCGAACTCTGGACCGACTGCCAGGCGCTGCCCGGCATCGCGCCGCTGCTGGCGAGCCTGCCCTGCCCGGTCGTGATCGATCACATGGGCAGCTTCGACGTCGACGCGGGAACGAACGATGCCGGTTTCCAGCAACTGGTCCGGCTGCTGGGCGAAGGCAGGGCCTGGGTCAAGCTGTCGGCCTACCGCAGCTTGCTGAAGACACCGGACCTGGAACCTGGGCGCCCCTTCCATCGCGCGCTGGTCGAGGCCAATCCCGACCAGCTCGTCTGGGGCAGCGACTGGCCCCACATCCGCATCGACCCGTGGCCCGGCACGCGCCGGCTATTCGACACCTTCCTGGCCTGGACCGGCAGCGAGCCGCTGGCGCGCCGGATCCTGGTCGACAACCCGACCCGGCTCTACGCCTAGGGCGCGCCTATCCTTCCAGCACGGGCTCGGTGCGGCGAAAGGACGGCCGCGCCGCGATCTCTCCGTACCAGGCGGCCAGATGGGGCGCCCGTTCGCGCCACTGCAACGCGCCGAAGCGGAAGTCCAGGTAGCCCAGCGCGCAGCCCAGGCCGACATGGCCGATGCCGAATGGCGCCGCCGCCAGCTCGCGCGCCTCGCCTTCCAGCCTTTGCAGCGACGCCTCGGTCTTGATCCGGAAGGCCTCGATGAGCGCGTCCGAGCGCTGCGCGCCGTCGCGGTCGGCCTCGTTGCGCCAGAGGATCAGCACGTCCAGCAGGCCGTCGGCGAAAGCGTGCCAGCGCAGGGTCCGCCATTTCTCACTGCCCTTGGGCGGAAACAGCCTGCCGCCGGCGAGATCGTCCAGGTATTCGCAGATGACCGCCGAATCGAACAGGGCGGTGCCGTCGTCCAGCACCAGTGTCGGAATCTTGCTGAGCGGGTTGTCCCGCATGATCTGCGGATTGGGTCGCAACATGGCCGCGACCGACCGCACCAGCTCTACCCGGTCCTCCAGGCCAAGCTCATGCAGGCAGACCATGACCTTGCGCACATAGGGCGACTTGGGCGACCAGTGCAGCTTCATGTCCGTCCCCATCAGATGGCGCCCGCGGCGCGCAGCGCCTCGATGCCGGCGGCATCGTAGCCCAGTTCGGCCAGGATCTCGGCGCTGTGCTGGCCCAGCGTGGGCGGCGCCGCGAGCCCCGGCAGCGCGGCGTCGGCGAACCGCATGGGGCTGGCGACCTGGGGGACCCGGCCACCGCTGGGATGCTCCACGTGGCGCAACAGGCCGCGCGCGATCGTCTGCGGTTCCTCGAACACCTCGGCCACGGTGTTGATCGGGCCGCAGGGCACGCCTGCGCCATCGAGCAGCGCGAGCAGGCTCGCGCGGTCGCGGCGGGCAAGATCCTCGCGCAGCATGGCCGACAGTCGTTCGATGTTGCGCACGCGCTGGGCGTTGGTGGCATAGCGTTCGTCCGCCGCCCATTCCGCGTGGCCCAGGGCCTCGCACAGCTTGCGGAACTGGCCGTCGTTGCCGACCACCAGGATGATGTCTCCGTCCGCGCAGCGGTAGACGTCCTGCGGCTGGATGTTGGGATGGGCATTGCCGTTGCGCCGGGGCGGCTTGCCGGACACGAGATAGTTCATGGCCTGGTTGGCCAGGGTGGCCACCTGCACGTCGAACATGCCGATGTCGATGTACTCGCCCCTGCCCGTCTCGTTGCGCCGGGCCAGCGCGGCCAGCACGGCCACCGCCGTGTACATGCCGGTCATCAGGTCGACGATGGGCACGCCCACCTTCTGCGGACCGCCGCCCGGGCGGCCGTCGCGTTCGCCGGTCACGCTCATCAGGCCGCCCATCGCCTGTATCAGGAAATCGTAGGCGGGCTGGTCGCGGCGCGGCCCGGTCTGTCCGAAACCGGTGACCGAGCAATAGATCAGCCGGGGATTCAGCGCCCGCAGCGACGCCTCGTCCAGCCCATAGCGCGCCAGCGTGCCGACCTTGTAGTTCTCCAGCAGGATGTCGGCCCGCATGGCCAGTTCACGCACGATGCGCTGGCCCTCGGGCGTGTCCAGCCCCACCGTGATCGACCGCTTGCCGCGATTGACGGCGAGATAGTAGCCGGCCTCCTCGGTATCCTCGCCCCGGCCGTCCTTCAGGAAAGGCGGCCCCCAGGCGCGGGTGTCGTCGCCGCTGCCCGGGCGCTCCACCTTGATGACGTCGGCGCCCAGGTCGGCCAGGGTCTGGCTGGCCCAGGGGGCGGCCAGGATGCGGCTCAGGTCCAGGACTTTGACGTGCGACAACGGGCCCGTCGATCGATGCATACATTCCTCCGCGTGCGCGCCGATGGCCGGACGCGTCTCGTCCCGTCCGCGCCTGTCGCCGCTGTCCGGACTCTAGGGGCACGGCGGAGGCTTGCCTACTGCCTGCGCCGGCAAGACTGCAATGCGTCCATGCGCATAACGTGCGCTATATCCCGGGCGCGCAGGCAGAAATGCCGCGCGGGTACACCGCGCCGGCGGCGCCAACCGGAATAATGGACTGCATTCCACGGACATTCCCCGGAGACACCACCGATGGACGACGCGCACGGCCGGCCCCCGGCCCCCCCTGGCCGCATGAGGATAGGCGTCGCGGGCGCGGGCGCGATAGGCGGCTTCCTGGCCGCGCGCCTGGCCCTGGCGGGCAACGATGTCGGCGTGCTGGCGCGCGGCGCCACGCTGCGTGCGCTGGACGAACACGGCATACGGCTGGAGAGCGGCGGCACGCGGTCGGTCGCGCGCGTGCGTGCCAGCGACGACCCGCAGCGGCTGGGTCCGCAGGACCTGCTGATCCTGGCGGTCAAGTCGCCGTCGCTGCCCGGGCTGGCCGACCGCCTGGGCCCCATGATCGGACCGGACACCCTGGTATTGCCCGCGTTGAACGGCGTCCCGTGGTGGTTCTTCCAGTCGGGCGGCGGTCCCCTGGCCGGCCACCGACTGCGCGCCGTGGACCCGGACGGCCGGCTCGAACGCGCGATCCCCGCCGACCGCATCCTGGGTTTCGTGGTGTTTCCCTCCAGTTCCTGCCCCGAACCCGGCGTGGTCGTGCACGCCTCGGGATCGCGGCTGGTGGTGGGCGAACCGGGCGGCGGCCCCAGCCCGCGCGCGCAACGCGCGGCCGACTGCCTGGCCGGTGCCGGTTTCGACGCCTCGGCCAGCCCCGACATCCGCCGCGTCGTCTGGGAAAAACTGCTGGGCAACGCCTGCTTCAATCCGGTCAGCCTGCTGACGGGCTCGCACACCGATCTCCTGATCGACGACGAACGGGTCAACCGCCTGTTCCAGGCCATGATGCGCGAGCTCCTGGCCATGGGCGACGCGCTGGGCCTGCCGCTGGCCATCGAGCCCCCGGCGCGGCTGGCGGTCACGCGCAAGCTGGGCCACATCAAGACCTCGATGCTGCAGGACGTGGAAGCGGGCCGCGCGGTGGAACTGGACAGCATCCTGGGCGCGGCCGTCGAGATTGCCCAGGAACTGGGCGTGCCCGCGCCGCTGCTCGACACCGTCTACGCGCTGGCGCGGGTGCGCGCCGAACGGCTGGGCCTGTACGCCCCGCCGTTAACGCCCACGCCATAGCAGCTTTGCGCGGCGGCGCCTATCCGGCGGCGAAGCCGGCCAGATACCATGCCCGGACATCGACAAGACAGGCGGCCACGTCCGCCACGGAGGAGACTGCCATGCACGCCAGACGCCTTGCGGCATGCCTGATCGCGAGCTGCACCCTGGGGATCTTCACGGCACCGGCCATGGCGCAAGGCGCCTCGTGGCCCACGCGGCCGATCCGCTTCATCGTGCCCTTCCCGCCCGGTGGCCCCACCGACAACTATGTGCGCACCATCGCCGGCCCCCTGGGCGAAGCGCTCAAGCAGACCATCGTGGTCGAGAACCGCGCGGGCGCCGGCGGCTCGATCGGCACCGCGGCCGTGGCCAAGGCGGCGCCGGACGGCTACACCATGGGCCTGGGCGCCGGCGGCGCGCTGATGGTGATGCCCCACCTGATGAAGGTGCCCTACTCGGTCACGCAGGACCTGGCCTACGTCTCGAGCCTGGCGCAGGTGCCTGCCGTCATCGCGGTCAACGCCAGGTCCGGCATCACCAACATGGCGCAGTTCCTGGAGCGTGCCCGCAGCCATCCCGGCAAGATGAACTACGGCAGCGCGGGCACCGGCACCATGGTCCACCTGGCCGGCGAACGCTTCAAGCGCGCGGCGGGCATCGACATCGTCCACGTCCCCTACGCGGGCGCTGCCCCCGCCATCACCGATCTGCTGGGCGGGCAGGTCGAGTCCATGGTCTCGGACCTGACGCCCATCCTGCCCCACGTACAGGCGGGCACGGTGCGCGTGCTGGCGGTGACCACCGAGAAGCGGACCCCGCTGCTGCCCGACGCGCCGACCCTGGTCGAGCTGGGCTATCCCAAGGTGGTGCAGGCGACCGAGTACGGCGTCATCATGCCGGCCGGCACGCCGCCCGCCATCGTCAACCGCGTCCAGCGCGAACTGGCCACCATCATGGCCACCCCCGAGGTACGCAAGGCCTACGAGCAGATGGGCTCGCTTGCCGTGTCCAGCTCGCCCGAGCAATATCGCAAGAATGTCCTGGGCAGCTATGAGTTCTGGGGCCAGTTCATCAAGGAAACCGGCATTTCGCTGAATTGATCCAAACCACAGGAAACCTTGTCATGCCGACCTCAAGCGGTCAGACCATCGCCCAGAAGATCCTGGCCCGCGCCGCGGGCCGCGAGACCGTGGCGCCGGGCGAGTACGTCAACTGCGTGCCGGACCACGTGGTCACCCAGGAGATGGTCTGGCCCATGCACAAGCGCAACCTGGAGAAGATAGGCGCGACCGCGTTCGCCCGGCCCGAGAAGGCCATCATCGTCATCGACCATACGCCGGCGGCCGCCACCGGCTCGCCGCACGCCGCCACGCACCACATGCTCAGGCAGCTGACGCGCGACTTCGGCGTCGACAATTTCTACGGCCCCAATACCGGGCTGCGCCACCTGGTGCTGGTCGAACGCGGCTTTGCCCGGCCCGGGTCGCTGGTGTTCTCGGACGAAGGCAACATCGCCTCGATCGGCGCGGTGGGCGCGCTGAACATCCCCATGTCCACCGACGTGCTGGCGCCGCTGCTGAACGACCGGCACTGGGTCTGCGTACCGCGCACGGTGCGTATCGAGCTGGTGGGCAGCCTGCCGTTCGGCGTGACCGGGCGCGACCTGGTCCAGGCCATCATCCGCGACCACGAGGAACAGGGAACCTTCCTGCAATGCTGCGTCGAGTATGGCGGACCGGCGCTGGCGGGCCTCAGCCTGGACGACAGGCAGGCCATCCTCGCCTCGACCTTTCACACGGGATCGGACACCGCCATCATGGACGTCGATGCGCGCGCGCTCGACTACGTGGACGAACGCGCAGACGGCCGGCCCTACCAGGTGATGCGCAGCGACCCGGACGCGGACTACGCGGCGGTGCTGACCTACGACCTGTCGCGGCTGACGCCCATGGTGACCGTGCCGCCCACGCAGAGCGGCGCGGTCGACGTCGCGCAGGTGGCGGGCCGGCGCATCGACCAGGCCGCGGTCGGGTCCTGCGCCAACAACCGGCTGGAAGACATGCGGGCGGCGGCCGCCGTGCTGCGCGGCCGCCGGGTCGCGCGGCACGTCACGATGTACATCTCGCCCGGCAGCCAGAACGTCTATGCCGCGGCCGCGCGCGAAGGTTTGCTGGAGGTGTTCGCCGAGGCCGGCGCCACCGTGCTGTCGCCCGGCTGCAATACCTGTTGGGGCTACCTGGGCGTGCTCAGCGGCGAAGACGTCTCCATCACCACCCACCAGTTCAACTACCAGGGCCGCAACGGCAGCACCCAGGCCGCGGTCCACCTCGCCTCGCCCTACACGGTGGCGGCCTCGGCCGTGGCGGGAGAGATCACGGATCCGCGCCCGCTGCTGGCGGGCAGGCTTTGAGGAGCGGCGCGACATGAACGAGACATCCTCCGTGCGCACCCTGCGGGGCCGGGTCTGGAAATTCGGCGACCAAGTCTGCGGCGACGACGGCATCATCGAATTCGCCGCGGTGCGGGACGGCTTCGGCAAGCCGTTCGACCTGGACGCGCTCCGGCAGATGTGCTTTCGCCAGTTGCGGCCGGAGTTCCCGTCGCAAGTCCGGCCGGGCGACATCGTCGTCGGCGGCAAGAACTTCGCGCATCACAACCACGTGGAAGTCAGCGTTGCCATCAAGGCCTCGGGGATCGCGGCGGTCCTGGTGGAGTCCTGCGAATCGGGCTTCATCCGGCGCGCGCTCAGCCAGGGGCTGCCGATACTGCTCGTTCCAGGCATCACGCGGGCCGTGGCCGATGGCGACGTGATCGGCGTCACGCCGGCCACCGGGGCGATCGAACTGGCCGACGGCCGCATCATCCCGTCACCACCGTTTTCGCCGCAGATGGTGCGGATCTGGGAAAGCGGCGGGCTGGTCAACGCGCTGGCGAGCGAGTTCGCGGCGGCGCGCATCTAGGGCCTGTTCCCGCTAAAAGCAGGCCCGCACAGGCCGGGAATGGGCCCTAGGCTGGATTCTTCAGGCGCGGGTCGAACTGCACGGTCCGGCGCAGCGATTCCCGCTCGGCCATGCGGTCGGCCCAGGCCGACAGGCGCGGCCGCGTGGCGCGCCACTGCAGGTCGGCGAAGCGGAAATCCGCATGGCCGACCCCCACCGCCACGCCCAGGTGGCCGATGTCGAATTCGCGGCGATCCAGCTCGTCCACCGTGGCTTCGAGCGCATCCAGCGTGGCCAGGGTCTTGGCGTGGTACGAGGACAGGTGCGCCGGCGACTGGAGCGCCGGGTCGCGGCCGCGTTCGTTGTTCCACAGGATCAGGATGTCGGTCAGTCCGTTGCCCAGCGCGTGCCAGCGCAACGCCTCCAGCCGCTGGTCGAACCCCTGGGGAAACAACCGTCCCTTGCGGCTGTGATGGTCCAGGTATTCGCAGATGACCAGCGAGTCGTACAGGGCCACGCCCTCGTCGTTCACCAGGGTGGGAATCTTGCCCAACGGGTTGTCCCGCTCCACGTCGGCGTTCACGGTGGACAGCGAAACGATGGACAGGCGGGTTTCGATGGACGCGTCCAGTCCGGTCTCGATGGCCGCCGCCATGACCTTGCGCACGTAGGGGGAACGGGTGGACCAATGCAGCTTCATGCGCGCTTTCCGTCGAAACAGTTCGTATGGCGGCCAGTATATCCACCCGGGCATCCGGCCACCCCGCGCAAAGCAGGTGTGACGGCCGGGTGATAGCAGCGGACGGGCGGCGTCGCTATAGTCCGTGGATGCCTAGGAACGCGCGCGCCCGGGCGCGCCACAGGGGAGACAGATGGCCATCAGCTACGACCTCGTGCGATCGGTCAGCGCCCAGCTCTACGAACGCGCGCTGAAGAAAATACCCGAGGACACCAAGGAAGCGCTGCGCGCGGCCGAGCGCGGCGAGCACAACGAGGTGGCGCGCGGCACGCTGCGCATCATGCTGCAAAGCGCCGATGCCGCCGAGGCCCGCCAGCATTTCGTCTGTTCCGACTCCGGCGTGCCGGTGTACTTCGTCGGCATCGGCACCGGCGCCCGGCTGGAAGGCGATATCAAGCGGGCCTTCGCCGACGGCTTCGACGACCTGGTCGCCACCATCCAGCCGCCGCTGCTGGCCCACGTGACCAATCCGCTTACCAACGAGCGTGGCTACAAGGGCAAGGACATGCCCATCGTGACCTTCGACCTGATCGACGGCGCCGACTACGTGGACATCACCTGTTCGCCGAAGGCGCTGGGTTCGGGCCGCTGGGCCGCGCTGGAGATCTTCACCTTCCCCAGCCTGGAGACCATCGAGCGCTACGTGATGGAGGTCATCCTGAAGGCGGGGTCGCAGCACTGCCCGCCGGTGGTGATCGGCGTGGGCATAGGCGGCACCTTCGACTATGCCGCCAAGCTGGCCAAGCAGGCGACGCTGCGGCCCATCGGCACGGTCAATCCCGAGCCCGTGCTGGCTGCGATGGAAGACCGCTTGAAGGAAGCCGCCAACGCGACGGGCTTCGGCCCCATGGGTACCGGCGGCGACAGCACCGCGATGGCCGTGCACGTGGACTATGCCTCGGGCCATGGCTTCACGCCGGTGGCGGTGTGTTTCAACTGCTGGATCAACCGGCGTACCCGCGCCCGCATCCATGATTCGGGCCGCGTGGAGATCATCGAATGACCGGCCGCCATGACGAGGACGCGACATCGTGAGCACCGTACACGAGCTTGAATTGCCACTGGGCGAGGAAGCGGTCCGCGCGCTGCGCGTGGGCGACCAGGTCCGCCTGCACGGCGAGGTCGTGCTGTGCGCGGGCATGACCACGCATGAACGGCTGACCGGGCTGCTCGACCGTGGCGAAGCGCCGCCCATCGATCTGCGCGGCGCCGCGCTGCTGCACCTGGGCAGCTACAGCCGGGAAGCCGATGGCCATTTCGAGGTGCTCTACCTGAATCCCACGACGAGCACGCGCTTCAATGGCTTCATGCCGCGGTTGATACGCGGATTGGGTTTGCGGGTGGTGGGCGGCAAGGGCGGACTGGACGCTGGCAGCGTCGAGGCGATGCGCGCGGAGGGTTGCATCTACCTGTCGTTCCTGGGAGGTGGATGCACGCTTCTATCCGAGGCGATACGCGAGGTGGTAGCGGTGCACTGGAACGACCTGGTTCACCACTACCGGCTGGTGAAGCTGCGGGTGGAGGGGCTGGGCCCCGCCACCGTGGGAATCGACGCCCAGGGCAACAGCCTTTACGGCGACCTGGCGGAGACGGCCAGGGAACGGTTGCCTGAAATACTGGCCCGGCTGGATGAGCGGCGGCGTTCCGCCCGGGGTTGAGCGCTAGGGTTTGGGATTGGGCTCGGGTTCCGCGCCAGGCTGGCGCTGAAGCATGGGCCGGTGGAAGATCTCGCCCAGCGCGGCGTAGAAGGGCCCGCCCAGGCGGGCGATGGGGCGCATGGCGGCGCTGGCGACGCGGCGGCCGTCGTAGATGTCGGGAGACAGGTGGAAGGCGACGACCTGGCCGATGTACAGGGTGTTGTAGCCCTCGCCCAGGGCGATGGCCTGGTCCAGGCGGCATTCCATCTGCACGGGGGTCGAGGCGATGCGGGGCGGCTTGACGTGGTGGCTGGGCAGCAAGGGAATGCCCAGGGCCTCGGGTTCGCTGATCTCGGGCGGGTACTCGGCAGCGCTGGCGTGCATGATCTCCAGGTCGGCCTCGGTCGAGACGTTGACGACGAATTCGCCCGTCTGGACGATGTTGCGCGCAGTGTCCTTCAGGTCGCCGTCCAGCGTGGAGATGTTGACCGCCAGCATGGGCGGGCGGGTGGCGACGTAATTGTAGGAGCTGAACGGGGCGGCATTGACGCGGCCGTTCCCGTCCTGCGTGGTGATCCAGGCCACGGGGCGCGGCACCACGCAGCCGACGACGAGGCGGTAGGCGTCGGCCGGGTCCAGGCCCTGGCCGTCGACGCGTATGAATTCCTTCATGTTCTCCGGTTCCAGTCGCGGCGCGGCGAAGATGCCGCGCCCGCGGGGGTTCATTTCGCCAGCATGTCCAGGGCGCCCAGCAGTTCGGTCATCGCCGTCTTGTCCTTCTGGGCGAAGGCGGTGACTTCGGCCGGCGTCATGTTGTCGATGCTGCCATCCTGCTGCGCCAGGAAGCGCTGGTGTTCCGGCTCGGCGTTGATCGCCGTCAGCGCCGAGCTCAGTTTCTCGATGATAGCCGGGGGCGTGCCGCGCGGCGCCGCCAGCGCATACCAGGTGGAGACTTCGTTCCAGTTCTTGATGCCGGCCTCGGCCATCGTGGGCACGTCGGGCAGCAGCGAAGACCGCTTGGCACCGGTATAGGCGATGGCCTTCAGGCGGCCGTCCTTGACGAAGGGCAGCACGGGCGAGGCGCTCAGCATGCCCAGCTCGACCTGGCCGCCGATCAGGTCCTGCAGGGCCGGGGCGGCGCCCTTGTAGGGAACGTGGGTGATGTCTATGTTGGCGCGCCGGCGCAGCAGTTCGCCGGCCAGGTGGGTCGGGCCGCCGGTGCCGGCCGACGCGAAGTTGAGCTTGCCGGGCTGCTTGCGCGCGCGGTCGAGCAGGTCCTGCATGGTGTTGATGCCGAGCTTGGCGTTGGCCACCAGGACCACGGGCTGGTTGGCGACCAGGCCGACCAGGTCGAAGTCCTTCAGGCCGTCGTAGGTCGCGCGCTCGATCAGCGGACCGACCACCATGCCGGGCGAGGTGCCCATCAGCAGGGTATAGCCGTCGGGCTTGGCGCGCGCCACGTAGCCGGTGCCCACCATGGCCCCGCTGCCGGCCTTGTTCTCGACGACGACGGGCTGGCCCAGGCGGTCCTTGAGCCGGGATGCCAGCTCCCTGGCCAGCGTATCGGCGGGGCCGCCCGGCGCGTAGGGGTTGATCAGGGTGACCGGCCGGGTGGGGTAGTCGGACTGGGCGTGGGCGGCAGGCAGCAGCAGGGCCGTGGCCGCCAGGCCTCCGAGCAGGATGGCGAGTGCGCGTTTCAAGGTCGTCTCCATGGCTTATGGTTGTCCGCCATCCGGCCGCATCCGGCCATGGCGCTGCGACCCACTATAGAAGCGCGCACTTCCCCGTCCCAGGTCCGGGGAAGGCAAAGCTGATATGTACGGCGGCGCAACGGGCGCCGCGCCTACTCCGCCTGGATCCCCGCGTGCCGGATCTGCGCGCCCCATTCCTCGTACTGGGCGCGCACGAAGCGCTGGAAATCGTCTCCGGCCAGGAAGTCGGTCTCCATGCCCATGCCGCGCAGGCGTTCCTTGACCTCTGGCTTGTTCAGCGACAGCTTCAACTGCTCCTGCCACCATTGCACCACCTGGGCGGGAAGCCGCGCCGGCCCGGCCACGCCTATCCAGCCTGTCAGGTCCAGCCCGGACAGGCCCAGCTCGGCGGCGGTCGGAACGTCGGGCAGGATGGTGGAACGCTTGTTGGACACCAGCGCGATGGCGTGCAGGTTGTGCGCGCCGATCTGCGGCAGCACGGCGCCCAGGTCGGAGGAAACGAAATCCACCCGGCCGCCCAGCAGGTCGGTCACGGCCGCGGGCTGGCCCTTGTAGGGCACACTCAGCACCTCCATGCCGGCGGCGCGGCTGAAGGCGGCCGAGGCGACCTGGCCGGTGCCCGACCCGTACCCGGTGGCCAGTGATTTCGGCTTGGCGCGGCCGGCCGCGATCAGGCTCCTGGCGTCCGCGTGCCCGCCCGCGGCGCGGGTCACCACCACCACGTCGAAGCGCACCATGCGGGCCACCTGGGTGAAGTCCGCCAACGCGTCGTGCTTCTGGATGGCCTTGGACAGGAAGGGGCCCGAGGAACTGGTGGCGCTGGAACTGGGCATCATGGTGTAGCCGTCGGGCGCGGCGCGCGCCACCGCGTCCACGCCCAGCGCGCCCAGCGCCCCGGCCCGGTTCTCGACGACGATCACGGCGCCCGTGCGGGCGCGTATGTCGTCGGTCACGATGCGCGACACGTTGTCGATGGAGCTGCCGGCCGGGAAGCCGATCACGAAGCGCACGGTCCTGCCCGCCTCGGGATAGCCCTGGGCATGCGCCAGCATTCCGGCATGCAGGGCGGCGCATGCCAGGCCCAGCGCGATCACCTTCCGCATAGAAGTCTCCTCTTTCCTTGTCGTGGTTGTCGTCAGCGCGGCGTGGACCAGGTCCGGCCGCCCAGCACTTCTTCGGTGTGTTCGCCCAGGCCCGGCGCATGCCGGCGCACGTCGCCCGGGGTCGCGCCGAAATGCACAGGGATGCCGGCCTGGCGCAGGCGGCCTTCGGTGGGGTGTTCGCATTCGCGCCAGAAACCCAGCGCGGCCAGGTGCGGGTCGGCCAGCAGGTCGTCGAAGCTGTGCACAGGCGCGAAGGGAATATCGGCGGTCTCCAGCGCCGCCAGCCATTGCGCGGTGGTGCGCGTGCGCAGGGTGTCCTCGACGTAGCGGTACAGCTCGGGAAAATGCCGGCTGCGGTCGCGGGCGGTGCAATAGCGCGGATCGTCCGCCATGCCCGGGTCGCCGGCCAGCGCGAAAAAGCGCCGCCATTGGGCATCGGTATAGGGGACCACGCTCAGGTAGCCGTCACGCGTCGCGAAGGGCCGGCGATAGTCGTTCAGCAGCCGGGCATAGCCGGCCTCGCCCTCGGCCGGCACGAAACTGCGGCCGGCCAGGTGCTCCGGCGCCAGGAAGGCCACCATGCATTCGAACATGGGCACTTCTATGGACTGCCCGGTGCCGGTGCGTTCACGCGCGTACAGGGCGCAGGCGATGGCGTTGGACACGTACAGCGCGACGGTCTTGTCGGCCACGACCGAGTTGACGTAGCGCGGTGGCTCGGCGCCGCCCGCCCCCTGCAGCCACGCCAGGCCCGATGCCGCCTGGATCGTATCGTCGATGGCCGGCCGGCCCGCGTAGGGGCCGCGCTCGGAATAGCCATAGCAGACGCAATGGATGAGCCTGGGAAAGCGCGGCGCCAGCGTTTCGTGGTCCAGCCCCAGGCGCCGCAGCGCCGGCGCCCGCATGTTGGAGACGAACACGTCGGCCCCGGCGATCAGTTCCAGCAGCGCCTCGAGGCCGCGCGGGGTCTTGGCGTCGAGCACCACGCTGCGCTTGTTGCGGTTCAGGTTCAGGTGGGCATGGCTCATGCCCGCATGGCGTTGGGGCGTGACGTGCCGGAACACATCGCCCGCCGGCGGCTCGACCTTGATCACGTCGGCGCCCATGTCCCCCAGCATCTGGGTCGCCATGGGCCCCATGCCGACGGTGCTCATGTCCAGGATGCGCACCCCGTCCAGCGGACCGGCCATGTTCATTCTCCTCCCAGCAGCCGGCGCGCCAGCCGCAGGTGCGGCCGGTCGATCATCTTGCCGTCCAGGTTCAGCGTGCCCGCGCCGGGATGGGCGTCGAACGCCCGGACCACCGCCCGGGCCCACTGCAACTGGGCTTCGTCGGGTGTCAGCAGCCGGTTGATCGGCTCCACGTGGCGAGGGTGGATGGCCAGCTTGGCGACGAAACCGTCGCGTACCGCCTCGCGCGTTTCATCCGCCAGGATGTCGGGCGCGTCCAGGTCCACGCACACGGTATCCACCGCCCGCACGCCCGCTGCCGCCGCGGCCGCCAGGCACAGGGAACGCGCCAGCCGGAACGGCTCGGTGTAGCGGCCGGCCTCGCGGTTGCCGCGCGCGCCCAGGTTCGCGGCCAGGTCTTCCGCGCCCCAGGACAGCCCCCACAGCCGGGGCGTGGCGCCGGCATAGTCATGCAGGCCGAACAGCGAACGCGCGGTTTCGGTCACGATGGCCAGGACGCGTATGCCGCCCTCGGGCAATCCGGCCATGGCCTCGCAGGCGTCCAGGTAGTGGGCCGCCCGCTCCAGGTCGGCGCGCCGGGCACATTTGGGCAGCACGATGCCGAACGGCCGACCGGGCACGACGGCCGCCAGGTCGGCCAGCGCCTGGCCGCTGTCCAGCGCATTGATGCGCACCCACGCCTGCTTGGCCGCGGGCGCCTGGCCCAGCATGGCGCGCACGGCGTCCCGCGCCACGGCCTTGCGATCGGGCGCGACCGAGTCCTCCAGGTCGAGGATCAGGGCATCGGCGGGACTGGCGGCGGCCTTGTCGAACTTGCGCGGCGCATCGCCCGGAACGAACAGCATCGAGCGGACCATGGCGGTCTCCTCTAGGCCGGAGCCTTGTGCATCAGGGCGGAGCGCTTGCAGCGGGCGACGATGTCGTCGTCCTGGTTCAGCGCGAGGTGCTCGAATTCCACGATGCCGGCGTTCGGGCGCGAACGGCTTTCGCGCACCGACAGCACGCGGGTGCGCACGTGCAGCGTATCGCCGGCGAATACCGGCTTGGGGAAGGCGACCTCGCTCATGCCCAGGTTGGCCACCGTGGTGCCCAGCGTGGTGTCGTTCACCGTCATCCCTATCATCAGCCCCAGCGTGAACAGGCTGTTCACCAGCGGGCGCTTGAATTCCGTCCCGGCCGCGAAGTGCGCATCGATGTGCAGCGGCTGCACGTTCATGGTCAGCGAGCTGAACAGCACGTTGTCCATTTCCGTGACCGTGCGGGTCCAATCGTGGGCGAACTCCTGCCCCGGGGAGAACTGTTCGAAATACAGTCCGGCCATCGTCGTCTCCTGATCATTGTTCTTGTCTATGAAAAAAAGTTTATATACTTGAACATCCATATTCAAGCCTGCCCAGGCGCCGGCGCCGGGAAGTGGCCCCCTCGCATTCATGCCTATAGACTTTTGCCCATGAATACGAACGACGTGAAAAGCGCCAAGCGGGTGCTGACCATCCTGCAATTTTTCGCCCAGACCCGGGCGCCGGCCTCGCTGACGCAGATCTCGGCGGCGCTGGGGTTTCCCAAGTCCAGTTGCCTGGCGCTGCTGGATACCCTGGAAGGGGAAGGCTACGCCCACCAGACGGGCGGCCGCTACTACCTGACGCGCCGCTGGTTCAACGAGGCGCGCGCCATCGCCGAACACGACCAGTTGGCCGCCCGCGTCCGGCCGGTGCTGGAAGAACTGCGCGACAAGCTGCGCGAGACGCTGATCCTGGCCCAGCGCTCGGACAGCCAGGTGCTCTACCTGGACGTGGCCGAACCCGAGCGCATCGTCCGCTTCACCGCCCGCACCGGCGAACTCAAGCCCCTGCACGCCGCCGCCTCGGGGCGCGCGCTGCTGGCCGCGATGGCGCCGGCCGAACGCGAGGCGCTGCTCGCGCGCATGCCGCTGCCGCGCTTCACCGACCAGACGCCAACGACGCGGGACGCGCTACAAAAGATGCTGGAGGAAGGGGACCGGCGGGGCTATCACGTGAACCTGGGCGAGCACCAGGCCGACACGCTGTCGGTGGCCGCCCCGGTGGTGCTGTATGGCACGCCCTATGCACTGACCGTCGGGGCGCCGCTGGAGCGCGCGAAACCGCAGGTGCGGCAGATAGGCGGGATGCTGGTGGAAGCGGCGGCCAGGCTGGCCGCCGAGGTCGGCCGCGCCAACGCGGCGCCGGCCTGACACCGCCTACGCCGCCCCGTTCTCGTCCAGGCGCAGCGAGCGGGCCAGTTCGTTGATCCGGTCCTTGGTCTCTTCGACCAGCGAGCCGATCTCGCTGGCCGACGTGGACGAACGCATGGCGAGCTTGCGCACTTCGTCGGCCACCACCGCGAAACCACGCCCGGCGTCGCCGGCGCGGGCGGCCTCGATGGCCGCGTTCAGCGACAGCAGGTTGGTCTGCGCGGCGATCTCGTTGATGACCGCCACGATCTGGCCGATCTGCTCGCTGGAGGCCAGCACGGAATTCATGGCGCTGTGCGTGGTCTCGCGCTCGGTATGCTCGGCCTGCACGTTCTTCAGGAAGGCGGTGTAGGCGATCTTGCCCTCGAGCCGTATCTTCGACAGCGACAGGAGGCCCCATACGCGCGTGCCGTCCTTGCGCTCGATGGGCACCTCGCGGCTGGTGCCCACGATCTTGTCCTTGCCGGTCTCGCGGTTGGCCTCGACCAGCCGGTCGTGGTCGGCCTGGATGGCATGGGGCACCAGCATCTTGACGTTCCTGCCCAGGACCTCGTCGCGGCCGTAGCCCCACAGGCGTTCGGCCGCGGCGTTGAAGAAAGTGACGTTGTTCTGTTCGTCGATGGTGACCACCGCGTCCAGCGCCTGCTCCAGCGTCTGGTTCATCATCTCGCGCGCGTTGTGCTCGCCCGTGATGTCCTTGACGAAGGCCGTGTAGGTGATGCGGTCGCCCACCTTCACGCGCGACAGCGACAGGCTGGCCCACACCTTGGCGCCGTCCTTGCGCTCGAGCCTCACCTCGCGGCTGGTGCCCACGATCTTGTCCACGCCGGTGCTGCGGTTGGCGTTCACGTAGCCATCGTGGGCGGCCTGGATGGCCTGGGGCACCAGCATCTTGACGTTGCGCCCGATCACCTCCGCGCGGTCATAGCCCCACAGCCGTTCGGCGGCCGAATTGAAGAACGTGACGTTGTTCTCGGCGTCGATCGAGACCACGGCGTCGATGGCCTGCTCCAGCGTCTGGTTGATGACCTCGCGCACTTCTCGCTCGCGCGAGATGTCCTTGACGAAAGCGGTGTACAGGATACGGTCGCCGACCCGGATCTTGGACAGCGACAGCGCGCCCCAGGCCTGGGTGCCGTCCTTGCGCTCGACCTGCACCTCGCGACTGGTGCCCACGATCTTGTCCTTGCCGGTCTCGCGGTTGGCCTGGACCAGCCGGTCGTGGTCGGCCTGGATGCCGCGCGGCACCAGCATCTTGACGTTGCGCCCGATCACCTCCGCGCGGTCATAGCCCCAGAAGCGCTCGGCGGCGGCATTGAAGAAGGTGACGTTGTTCTTCTCGTCGATGGACACCACCGCGTCCAGCGCCTGCTCCAGCGTCTGGTTGATAGTCTCGCGCTCCTCGTGCTGCGCGGTGATGTCGCGCACGAAGGCGGTGTAGGTGATGTGCCGGCCGATGTTCACCCGCGACAGGGACAGGCTGACCCAGACCTTGCGGCCGTCCTTGCGGTCGATCTGCACCTTGCGGCTGGTGCCCACGATCTTGTTCTGTCCGGTCTCGCGGTGGGCGTTGACGTAGCCGTCGTGGGCCGCCTGGATGGCCTGCGGCACCAGCATCTTGACGTTGCGCCCGATCACTTCCGATCGCTCGTAGCCCCATAGCCGCTGCGCCGCGGCGTTGTAGAAGGTCACGTTGTTGTGCTGGTCGATGCTGACCACCGCATCGACGGCCTGTTCCAGCACCTGGGTGGAACGATCCGAACGGAATTCGAATACGCGCGCCAAGCGACTTGCGGTTCCCGACATGCCGACCTCCTATGAATACCAGGATCTCGGCCGCGCCCCGGGGGAATGGATCAGGGACAACCCTGAGTGCGCATAACTTCGGTCATCACGAACCTTTCTCCGCGCCGAAGGCTTCAATCCAGGCGGATGCCGAACTCGGCGACGATCGCACCCGCACGCCTGTAGTCGTCGCGCGTGCGCCGCGTGAAGTCTTCCGCCGAGCCCCCCACCGGCACTTCCCACTGCGCGCGGAATTCCTTCTGCACGTCGGGTTCGGCCAGGATGGCCGCGACCTCGCGATTGAGCCGCGCGACCACCGGCGCGGGCGTACCGGCGGGCGCCAGCATGCCGTACCAGGTCGTCACGTCCAGCCCCTTCACGCCCTGCTCCTCCAGCGTCGGCACCTGCGGCAGCAGCGGGGAACGGGTGGGCTGCACGACGCCCAGCGCCACCATCTTGCCGGCCTGGACATGGGGCCAGAGCGAGCCGGGCACGCCGTAGATCAGGTCGATGTGCCCGCCCAGCAGGTCGGTGATGGCGGGCGCCGTGCCCTTGTAGGGCACATGCGTGATCGACACGCCCGCCGCGCGGTTGAACAGTTCTCCGGCGATGTGCATGGGCGAGCCGCTGCCCGGGCTGCCATAGCTCAGGCCCGGGCGTTTCTTCGCCAGCGCAACCAGCCCCGCCGCGTCGGACACGCCCAGGCCGGGCCGCGCGGCCAGCAGCAGCATGCCCTGCGACAACTGGATGACCGGCGCGAAGGCGCGCACGACGGCTGGCGTACTTGCCTTGGGCAACAGATGGGCGGCCAGGATGTCCTGCTGCATCTCCTGGGCGTAGTCCTGCTTGGCCGCCCACTCCGCGCCTTCGTCCGGCAGGCAGGGGGCGGGCCGCGTCAAGGCATAGCCATAGGTCTGGCATACGCCCTCGCCTTCGGCGCGCATGCCCTTGGGCCGCTCGCCCGCCTGCACGGCGCGGATGCCCGCCCGCAACTGGCGGCGGAACAAGGCGATGCCGGCATCGGCGGCGGTGAGGTTCTCGTTGGCCTGGATCGCCATCCTGCCCTGCGCGACCCAGGCATCCCAGTCGCCCGGGTTGCGGTGCCGTTCCTCGTAGCTGCGCTCGCCCGTCTGGCCGAAGGTGATCGTGGCAAGGTAGTCGGCACGCGCTTTTTCGCTCCATTTGGGCGACAAATGCAGCCATCCCATGTGCATCGCGTTGAAATCGTCGTTGGGCACGATCCAGGTCGACAGGCCCAGGCCATGGCTGGAAGGCAGTTGGCGCCGGTAGCGCAGCTCGATCGCCTGCCGTCTGCCCGGCTCGCCAGCCATGTTCTCGGGAATCGCGTCGCCCAGGCGGATGCCGTCGGGCACGCGGGCGATGTTGGGCAGGATCAGCTCGTTGACGCGGCAGTAGTACAGGTCATGCACGCGCCGCACGCTGGTGGTGATCTGCCCGATGGGCGTCTCGCAGGCCTGGATGACGGGAAGATCGTAGGCGTAGTCGCCGAACTGCTGCACGTCGAACATCGAATGCAGAAAGGTCAGGTGGATGGGATCCTGCGTGTTCTCGCGCAATTGCACCCAATTGCATGGGTTATGCCAGCAGAACGGCAGATATTCTTCCTCGTCGTGGTGCATGAAGTCGTAGTCGGGAAATGGCGGCCGCTGGTCGGGCGGCCCCATGTACGCGAACACCAGGCCGCGGAATTCCCGCACCGGATAGGCGCCGTGGTACATGCGGGACGCCAGCGCACCCGGCACCTTCTCGCCCGGCACCTTCTCGCCCGGCACGTCCAGCAGCGCGCCGTCCACGCCGTAGTGCCAGCCATGGTAGGCGCAGCGCAGCCCGTGGTCCACGATCAGCGCGAACTCCAGCGAAGTGCGGCGATGGCTGCAATGGCGCTCCAGCAGACCGAGTGCGCCGGAGCGGTCGCGGAACACCACCAATTCCTCGCCCAGGATGGTGATGGGCACGGGCAGGTCCTTGATATCGGCGGCCAGCGCCACCGGCTGCCAGAAGCGGCGCAGGTACTCGCCGGCGGGCGTGCCGCGGCCGACCTCGGCCAGTTCACGGTCGGGCGTCGTGGAGGGCCGGCGGTCGTAGCCGCCGTAGGGCCGGGTTGCGTTGCGGACGTCCTGCGCCATGTCGGGCCTCGTCGGAGTGGGAATGCACGCATTGTCCCTAGCGTCCCACGGCGGGGGAAGCCGGCCACGGTCAATACAGCTGTAGGTAAATGCGATGTAATCGAGCGTACAGCGCTAGGTATGGCGATAGAGCCATGGCACACTCGACCTGTTCCGTCCGGCCTCCGGGAGCGCCATGGACCACTACAAGCAGCTCGAATCCTTCGTTTCCGTGGCGCTGCACGGAAGTTTTTCCGCCGCGGCCCGCAGCGAAGGCGTGGCCCCCAACGTCATGCGCGAGCGCATCGACGCGCTGGAGCAGCGCCTGGCGGCCCGGCTGGTGCATCGCAGCCCGCGCGGACTGTCGCTGACAGAAGCCGGCACCGGCTTCCTGGACGCCGCGCGCGCCTTGCTCGCCAACCTTGAGCAGGCCGAGGCGGCGGTCTCGGCCCGCGCCTCTGGCGCGCACGGCCATCTGCGCGTCACCGCGCCGGCGGGCTTCGGGCGCCGCCACATCGCCCCGCTGATCCCATCGCTGGTGGCGCGCCATCCCTCGCTCGACATCACGCTGGACCTGCACGACCACTACGCCAACCTGCCCACCGGCGACTTCGATTGCGCGCTCTTCATCGGCGATCCGCCCGACAGTGGCCAGGTCGCCATCCCGCTGGGCGGAACGCGGCGCGTGGTGGTCGGCAGCCCTGCCTACCTGGACCGCGCCGGCGTACCGGTCCGTCCCGCCGATCTCGCCCGCCACAACTGCCTGTGCTTCCACGGCGAAAGCCAGATGCAGGCCCGGCATTGGCAATTCCGCGTGGACGGGCGCCTGCTGCAACAGCCCGTCTCCGGTAACTTGCGCTGTTCGGACGGCTCGACGCTGCACCAATGGGCGCTGGCCGGCATGGGCCTGGCCTGGCGCGCGCTGTGGGAAGTCGAGGACGACCTGCGGCGTGGCCGGCTGCGCTCGGTGCTGGACGACTACGCGGTCGCGACCGTGGGCATCCATGCCGTGGTGCCCCAACGCCGGCACATGCCCTCGCGCGTGCGGGTGTTCATCGATCACCTGCGACAGACCTACGGCGACCCGGGTTATCCATCGGCGCCGGCGGCGCGGCTGTAGTTCAGGACGGCTGCGCGGCCCGCGCCTTGGCGTAACGGACGAACAAGGCAGGGACCTCGGGCAGGGTCCGGCCCCGCACGCCGACCAGCACCGGTTGCAGCCTGGGCGACTGTCCTGGCACGGCATGGAACTCCAGCACGCCCGCCTCCACTTCCGCCGCGAAGACACTGCGGCCGGCCAGGGTGAAGCAGCCCCCCAGCGCCAGCATCTCGCGCAGGATCTCGGCCGAACCCGCTTCCTGGAAAAGCGGCATCGCGGGGGTGACCCCCGCGTCCTGGAAAAGCAGCCTGACCGATGCTTCGTACAGCGCGCCGCGGCGCACGGAATACAGCGGCAATCCGGCCAGCACCTGCATCAGCGGCCGTCCGCCGGGCCGCACCGTCCCGGTCTTCGCCACCCAGCCCAGTTGCTCATTGAAACGGGCCTGGACCATCATGGTGCCGTCCACCGCGGCACCGGGCAGGAAGGCGCAATCGATGTCCCCTTCGTTCAGACAGGCGCGGATCTCCTCGGTGGTACCCGCACGCACGGTCAGCCGGACGCCCCGGTTCTCGCGGATGAAACCGGACAGCACCCTGGGCACCAGGCTTGCCGTGGCCGTATGGAAGGCGCCTATGCGCAATTCGGGACGGCCTCCGGCGACTTGCTGCACCGAGGCGACGGCGCTTGCCGACAGGCGCAGCAATTCGCGGCAATGCGGCAGCAGTGCCTCGCCCGCGCTGGTCAGGCCGACGCCCCGGTTGTGCCGGCGCAGCAGCGCCACGCCGATGCTGCCCTCCAGTTGGGCGATGCGGTTGGAGACGTTGGACTGCACGGTACCGAGCGACACCGCCGCCGCGGAAATGCTCTGGGCTTGCGCCACGGCCAGGAAGTAGCGGGCGGATTCAATGTCGAGCAGCGGAGCGTTCATCGGTCCAGCATAGCAGGACAACGCCTTTTGATATCCATGAAAAAGATCACTGCCATCTTTGAAGCAGAGATCCATGCCCGCGTGCCGGGTCTATCGTGGCGGCATGGAAAAAAGCTATGACGCAATCGTGATAGGCGCGGGATCCGCCGGCTGCATCGTCGCCCGCCGCCTGTCGGAGGACGGCCGCTGCCGGGTGCTGCTGCTCGAAGCGGGCCCGGACCCCGGTCCGCAGGAAACGCCGGCCATCCGCCACCCCTATCCGCTCTCGGCCTACGACGCGGCGCTGCAATGGCCCGGACTGAAAGGACAGATCGTAGGCGGCGCCGACCGCCGCATGGCCCGCGTCCCGCAGGGCCGGCTCGTGGGCGGCTCGTCGTCCATCAACGCCATGGTGGCGATGCGCGGAATCGCGGCGGACTTCGACGAATGGTGCGAAGCCGGCGCGCACGGCTGGAGCTGGCGCGACGTGGAACCCTACTTCCGCCGGCTCGAATCGGCCGATCCGCGCCAGGACTGCGACGATGCCGCCGCCATCGCCGTCGCGCGGCAGGCGGCATCGCCGCATCGGCGGCTCAGCAACGCCCTGCTCGACACCTGGGAGCAGGCGGGCTATCCGCGTATCGCGGATCCCAACACCGATTTCCGCGACGGCTGCTTCGTCCAGCCGGTCTCGACCGACCGGGGCGGCCGATGCTCCGCGAACCGAGCCTACCTGGGCACGGCCACGCGGGCCCGAGGCAACCTGGACATCCTGGCCGACACCCGCTGCCTGCGGTTGCGGATCGAACAGGGGCGCGTGTGCGGCGTCGAGGCCGAATCGGCGGGCACCCCGCGTCTCTTCCTGGCTCGCCGCGTCTTCCTGTGCGCCGGCGCATTGCAGACCCCCACCCTGCTGCTGCGTTCCGGCATCGGCGATGCCGCCGCGCTCGAAGCGCTGGGCATCCGGACGGTGGCGGATCTGCCCGGCGTCGGCCGCAACCTGCAGAACCATTGCGCCGTGCCCCTGGGCGTCATCCTGAAAGGCGGAAAGGGACTGCCGCCCGGCCTGCCGACGGCGCACGCGGCCCTGCGGCTGTCCTCGGGCGCGCATCGCTCCGGCGGCGACGTCTACCTGTCGGTCTGGGACCGCGCCGCGTGGCATGCCGCGGGCAGCCACGTGGGCGTGCTGAACGTCGTGCTGCACCGCCCCGCATCGAGCGGATCGGTCACCTTGCGCGCCGGCGACTGCCGGGTCGCGCCGGCCATCGATTTCAACATGCTCGATCACCGGTCGGACGTCGAGCGCCTGTCGATGGGCGTGCGCGCCGCGATGGAATTCCTGGAGAGCCCGCGCGTGCGCGCTATCGGCGGCGGCACCGGACTCGTCAAGCTGGGCAAGGCCGCCGCGTGGATGGGCTTTCGCACGTCCGCGACACGCCTGGCCAGCCGCGCCATGAGCGCCGCCGGCGGCCTCTGGCCCGGACTCCTGTCACCCCTGTATGCGCTGGCGGTGAAGCCGCTGCCGGATCCACTGCTGGGCGCCGCCGGTCCACAGGCCATGCAGGCGGCGCTGCGAGCGTCGATCGTGCTCCAGTACCACCATGTCGGCACCTGCGCGATGGGCCCGGCGGCCTCCCGGATGTCGGTGGCGGCGCCCGACGGCCAGGTCCATGGCGTGGCGGGGCTGACGATCGCCGACGCGTCCCTGCTGCCCGCGGTCCCGCGCGCCAACACCAATCTTCCGGTCATGATGGCCGCGGAGAAGATCTCGGCCATGTTCCTGCACCGATGAAAGAAAACACGCGCGCGAAGGGCGCGGACAAGGAGACATCATGTTGACACGACGGACCTTCCTGGGCATCGCCGCCGGCGCCGCCATCACCGTCCGGCCCGCGTTCGGGGAAACCTTTCCCGCGCGGCCGGTCAAGGCCCTGCTGGGCCTGAGCCCCGGCGGCGGCGCGGACCTGCTGGCCCGCATCCTCTTTCGCAGCATGGAGGCAGAACTTCACCAGCCCATCGTGCTGGAGAACCGGCCCGGAGCCGGCACCACGCTGGCGGCGGAGGGCACCGCCCGCGCCGAACCCGACGGCTACACGATGTACGTGGCCACGGGCAGCTATGTCACCAGCGCGGTCCTGCTGCGCGAACGCGGCGCGACGCTGCAGCGTTCGGGCCGGGGCCTGCTGGATGCGCTCGCGCCGGTCAGCCTGATGTTCACCGCGCCCTATTGCATCGCCGCGCGGCGCGGCTCGGGCCTGGACTCTATCCAGGACGTGCTGGCGCAGGCCCGGCGGCGCCCGGGCGAACTCACCTATGCCTCGTCCGGCATGGGCAGCCAGCCCCATTTCGCCGGCGAGCTGTTCCAGTCCGCCACCGGGACCAGGCTCCTGCATGTTCCCTACAAGGGCCTGGGGCCCGCCATCGTGGGCGTGCTGGGCGAACAGGTGCAGTTGGTGTTCTCGGACATGAACTCGGTCTTTCCCCGGCACCGCAGCGGCGAGATGAAGATCCTGGCGGTGACCGGCGATGCCCGGCCCGCCCTGGCGCCCGACATCCCGACGATGAAGGAATCCGGCATCGCCGGCATGGACATCGCCGCCTGGCAAGGCTATCTGGTGCCCGCACGGACGCCGGCCGCGCGCATCGACGTGCTGGCCTCGGCCATCGACCGCAGTCTGCGCGACCCGGCGGTGCGCGACCGCGTGCTCGAGAACGCCGGCGTGCCGGCGGACACGTCGCCGGCGCACTTCCGCGCCTTCCTCGAAAAGGAAACGCGGCTCTATCGCAGGCTCGCGGAATCCGCGGGCATCAAGGCGGATTACTAGCAGCATCAGGCAAGGACAGGGAGAGACAGGTGGTCAAATACGATTTTTCGGGACAGGTGGCCGTCGTGACCGGCGCGGCCAGCGGCGTGGGGCTGCGCATCGCGCAGGACCTGCTGGGCGCCGGCGCGCGAGTGTCGATGTGGGATGCCGGCGCCGAGACCCTGCGGGCGTCGGCCGCCTCCCTGGCCCGGGCCGACGGCATCGATCAGCGCACGGTGGACGTGCGGCGCCACGAGCAGGTGGAACAGGCGGCCCAGGCCGTCCTTGCCCGCTGGGGGCGGATCGACGTGCTGATCAACAATGCGGGGATCATCCGTCCGCCCGGCCCGCTGGCCTCGTCGTCGCTGGCCGACTGGGACGACGTCCTGGCCGTCAACCTGACCGGCACCTTCCACTGCTGCCGGGCCGTGATGCCCATCATGGCGCAGGCGGGATACGGGCGCGTGGTCAACGTCGGCTCGACCTCCGGCAAGGAAGGCAATCCCTACACGCCTTCCTACTCCGCGGCCAAGGCGGGCGTCATCGCGCTGACCAAGAGCCTGGGCAAGGAATTCGCCGCCAGCGGCGTGCTGGTCAACTGCGTCGCGCCCACCGTGCTGAACACGCCCATGACCCGCCGCAACATCGAGATCGCGCCGGAACGCACGCAGCGGCTGCTGGAAAAGATTCCCATGGGCCGCCTCGGCGAAGTGGAAGAACTGGCCGCCATGCTGGCCTGGCTGTCGTCGCGGGCGTGCAGCTTCAGCACGGGCGCGGTCTTCGACCTGTCCGGCGGGCGCGCCACCTATTAGTCCCCCACAGCCGCACTTGATCCGCAAATGAAAAACGCCCGTGAGGGCGTTTTTCATTCAGACCGCAACGAACGTCCATCCAACCCAGGGCACAGCGGCGCCGGGCCGCCCCAAGGCGGGTCCCCGCCCCCTCGGGGGGCTGCCGCGTAGCGGCTGGGGGCTCACCATGCTGGGGCGCGCGTCAGCGCGTAGGGGGGCCCTCTACCCCAGCTTGGCCA
This sequence comes from Pigmentiphaga daeguensis, assembly GCF_039523035.1. Taxonomy (NCBI): domain Bacteria; kingdom Pseudomonadati; phylum Pseudomonadota; class Betaproteobacteria; order Burkholderiales; family Alcaligenaceae; genus Pigmentiphaga; species Pigmentiphaga daeguensis. The sequence goes on from NZ_BAAAEN010000006.1 coordinate 87,740, forward strand.
AAGCCGCGTTCAGCGTGGCGCTGGGACGCATGGCCTTGCTGGCCAGCTCGGCGCTGGGACGGTAGTAGCCGCCGATGTCGTTCGGCTTGCCTTGCACCGCGCCCAGCTCGGCCACGATCTTGGCTTCGTTGTCGGCCAATTCCTTGGCGACGGGCGCGAACGCGGCCTGCAGTTCCTTGTCCCCGGTCTGGGCGGCCAGGGCCTGGGCCCAGTACAGGGCCAGGTAGAAGTGGCTGCCGCGGTTGTCCAGGCCGCCGACCTTGCGGGCGGGCGACTTGTCCTCGTCCAGGAACTTGCCGGTGGCCTGGTCCAGCGTGGTGGCCAGCACCTTGGCCTTGGCGTTCTTGTACGTGTCGGCCAGGTGTTCGATGGAAGCGGCCAGGGCCAGGAACTCGCCCAGCGAATCCCAGCGCAGGAAGCCTTCTTCCAGGAACTGCTGCACGTGCTTGGGCGCCGAGCCGCCGGCACCGGTCTCGAACAGGCCGCCGCCGGCCATCAGCGGAACGATGGACAGCATCTTGGCGCTGGTGCCCAGTTCCATGATGGGGAACAGGTCGGTCAGGTAGTCGCGCAGCACGTTGCCGGTGACCGAGATGGTGTCCTGGCCCTTGCGGATGCGCTCGACCGACAGCCGGGTGGCCTCGACCGGCGACAGGATGCGGATGTCCAGGCCGCTGGTGTCGTGGTCCTTCAGGTACTTCTCGACCTTGGCGATGATCTGGGCATCGTGGGCGCGGTTCTTGTCCAGCCAGAACACGGCCGGGGCGCCGGTGGCGCGGGCGCGGCTGACGGCCAGCTTGACCCAGTCCTGGATCGGCGCGTCCTTGGTCTGGCACATGCGGAAGATGTCGCCGGCTTCGACCGGCTGCTCCAGCAGCACCTTGCCGGCTTCGTCGACCACGCGCACCGTGCCGTCGGCCGGCAGCTGGAAGGTCTTGTCGTGCGAACCGTATTCCTCGGCGGCCTGGGCCATCAGGCCGACGTTGGGCACGGTGCCCATCGTGACCGGGTCGAACGGGCCGTTCTTCTTGCAGTCCTCGATGACGACCTGGTAGACGTCGGCGTAGCAGCGATCGGGAATCACGGCCTTGGCGTCATGCAACTGGCCGTCCGGGCCCCACATCTTGCCCGACTCGCGGATCATGGCGGGCATCGAGGCGTCGATGATGACGTCGCTGGGCACGTGCAGGTTGGTGATGCCCTTGTCGGAGTTCACCATGGCCAGTTCGGGACGCCTGGCGTATTCGGCCTTGATGTCGGCTTCGATCTCGGCCTGCTTGTCGGCCGGCAGGTCCTTGATCTTGGCGTACAGGTCGCCCAGGCCGTTGTTGGGGTCGAAGCCGACCTGCTTGAGCGCGTCGGCGTGCTTGGCCAGCACATCCTTGAAGAACACGGACACCACCTGGCCGAACAGGATGGGGTCCGAGACCTTCATCATGGTGGCCTTCAGGTGCACCGAGAACAGCACGCCCTGCTTCTTGGCGTCCTCGATCTGGGCTTCGATGAAGCTGGCCAGTTTCTTCTTGCTCATGGTCGAGGCGTCGATGATCTCGCCCGCCTTGACCGCGGTCTTTTCCTTCAGCACCTTGGTCGTGCCGTCCTTGCCCACCAGCTCGATGCGGACGTTGCCGGCGTTCTCGACCACGGCGGACTTCTCGCTGCCGTAGAAGTCGCCGCTTTCCATGTGGGCGACGTGCGACTTCGAGTCGGCGCTCCAGGCGCCCATCTTGTGGGGGTGCTTGCGGGCGTAGTTCTTGACCGACAGCGGCGCGCGGCGATCGGAGTTGCCTTCGCGCAGGACCGGGTTCACGGCGCTGCCCTTGACCTTGTCGTAGCGGGCCTTGACGTCCTTGTCGGTGTCGTTCTTGACCTCGTCCGGATAGTCGGGAAGCTTGTAGCCCTTCTGCTGCAGTTCCTTGATCGCGGCCTTGAGCTGCGGGATCGAGGCGCTGATGTTGGGCAGCTTGATGATGTTGGCTTCCGGCTTGGTCGCCAGCTGGCCGAGGTAGGCCAGGTCGTCCGAGATCTTCTGCGCGTCGGTCAGGTACTCGGGGAACACGGCGATGATGCGGCCGGAAAGGGAGATGTCCCGCGTTTCGACGTCGACGCCGGCGGAACGGGTGAAAGCCTGGACGATGGGCAGCAGCGAGTACGTCGCCAGTGCAGGCGCTTCGTCAGTGAGGGTGTAGATGATCTTCGACGTGGTAGACATTCTTTATTGAATCTCACTCGATTACGGAAGTAGTGGAGATTCTCGGACAACCCCCTGGGACCGGGCATGGCACTGGCGGCCATGCAGGGGACGTCGCGCGGGCGCCCTGACACCCGCGCGCCGGCTTCGATTGCCTGAAGAATCGCGTCCTCGCGAATGCCGTGGCGGCCCGGGCCTCCCGGCCCCGGATCCGCGGCTTTCACAATGCGGAGTGAGATTTTATCACTGCCTGCCTGGTCGGCGCCCCGGGCGGCAACGACGGGAAAGCGGTCCCGTCATGCACATCCGAGCACGACGCGGACCGCCAGCGCTCGGCCACGCCGGACGCGACTCGGCGACAACCGCGCCTTTCCGGCTCGACCGGGCACGGCACTTGCGCAATCGGGTCGCCCGTGGCGGACATGCGTGCCCGCCGCCGTCCATCCACCTTCCAATCGGAGATCTTCATGCGCGCCATCCTGCTCTGGCTCCTGGGCGTTCCCATTCCCATCATCATCCTGCTCGCCCTGTTCTGGCACTAGCGCCAGCGCCGCTTCGCGGTCCACGCCTCCTTCCAACCACAAGAAAAGGCCACCTCATGGAAAACGCTACATCCGCAGGTAATTCTTACGTTTCCAGCCCCACCCTGGCACGCGCGAACGAATCCCCCGCGTCCGCGGTCTCCTGGGCCGCCATCATCGCCGGCGCCGTCATCGCCTCGGCGGTCTCCTTCATGCTGCTCGCCGGCGGCGCGGGACTGGGCTTCGTCTCGATGTCCCCGTGGTCCGGCGAAGGGGCCTCGGCCACCGCGCTGGGCATAGGCGCCATCGTCTGGATGATCCTGACCCACATCATCGCGTACGGCCTGGGCGGCTACCTGGCCGGACGGCTGCGCACGAAATGGGTCGGCATCCACACCGACGAGACCTACTTCCGCGACACCGCGCACGGCTTCCTGGTGTGGGCGCTGAGCGCCGTCGTCAGCGCCATCGTGCTCGGTTCAGCGCTGATGTCCGCCGCGGCCGGCACGGCGAAGGCCGGCGCCACCATCGCCGCGGGCACCGGCGCCGCAGCCACGGCCGCCGCCGGGCAGGCGATGCAGACGGACCAGGGCGGCATGCCGACCGGCTACGTGGCCGACCTGCTGCTGCGGAGCGAACAGCCCAACCCGGCCGGGGACCCCGGCGCGGTGCGGGCCGAGGTCGGCCGCATCGTCGCCGCCAGCGTGGCCCGCGGGGAGCTGAGCGCCGAGGACCGCGGCTACCTGGCGCGGGTCGTCTCGGCGCAGACCGGCGCCGACCAGGCCACGGCCGAGAAGCGGGTGGACGACGTCGTCACGCGTGCCCGGCAGGCGGCCCAGCAGGCCGAGCAGACCGCGCGGCAGGCGGCGGACACGGCCCGCAAGGCGGCCGCTGCGTTCGCCCTGTGGGCCTTCGCGGCCATGCTGATCGGCGCCTTCGTGGCAAGCTGGATGGCCACCGTGGGAGGCCGGAGCCGCGACGACATCGTCTAGCGGAACGGGCCGGGCCGGCCGCGGACGTCGATTTGCGCGACAATTGCGGCATCGACCACACGCGGCGCCCGCCGGCCCGCCCCAGCCCCTTCCCCCCGCAATGACAGCGCCGCGCAGCGACACTCCCTTCAGCCTCAAGCAGATCGCCGTCCCGGCATTCGGTCCATCAGTCCTCTACGGCGTCGGCAACGGCGCCATCCTCCCGATCATCGCGCTCAGCGCCCGCGAGCTCGGCGCCTCGGTGGCCCTGGCCGGATTGATCGTGTCCCTGATGGGCATAGGTTCGCTGGTCAGTAACATCCCGGCCGCCATGATCACGTCCCGCCACGGGGAACGCCGGTCCATGGCGGGCGCGGCCGCGTTCAGCGTGCTGGCGCTGCTGCTATGCATCTTCGCCACGCATGCCTGGATGCTGGCCGTGGGGGTCTTCCTGGTGGGCATGGCGGCGTCGGTCTTCATGCTGGCCCGCCAGACCTACCTGATCGATGCCGTGCCCTCCTACATGCGGGCGCGGGCACTCTCCACACTGGGCGGCACCAACCGGATAGGCGTCTTCATCGGCCCTTTCGCCGGCGCGGCCATGATTCACTTCGTGGGCATCAACGGTGCCTACTGGGTGGCCGCGGTGGCGATCTCGGGCGCCGGGCTGATCGCTCACCTCGCCCCCGAGATGGGCGGCCAGCTCCATGCCGATCCCGCGCGCGCCAAGCCGCGCGTCCAGGACATCGCGCGCGACCATGCCAAGGTGTTCCTGACCCTGGGCCTGGGCATCCTGCTGGTCAGCGCCCTGCGCTCGTCGCGCCAGGTCGTGATCCCGCTGTGGGCCGACCACCTGGGGCTCGCGCCGACCGCCGCCTCGATCATCTACGGGCTGGTCGCCGCCATCGACATGTCGGTGTTCTATCCGGCCGGCACGATCATGGACCGGCACGGCCGCCTGTGGGTGGCGCTGCCCTCCGTGCTGCTGATGGGCGGCGCGCTGATGGCCACCTCGCTGACGACCGGCGTCGTGTCCTTCCTGATCGTGTCGCTGATCCTGGGCTTCGGCAACGGCATCAGTTCGGGCATCGTCATGACACTGGGGGCCGACTCCTCGCCCGCCCATGGACGCACGGAGTTCCTGGGCATCTGGCGCCTGATCGCCGACGTGGGCAACAGCCTCGGACCGGTCATCCTGTCGGCCATCACGGCCGTGGCGTCGCTGACCATAGGGGTGGCATCGGTAGGCACGCTGGGGCTCGCAGCGGCGGCCGTCCTTTGGCGGTGGCTGCCGAAGAGGTCCCCCCCTACGCGCTGACGCGCGCCCCCCAGGGGGCGATGCGGGTGGACCGGCGGAGCCGGATCCACCGCATCCTGGGTCTAGTACTCGATTCTTGGGTTGTGGCACCGGTGCTATCGCTGGCTGCCGGCGACAGCACCGGTGCTACAACCCAAGACAGTTTCCCCAGACCCAGGAAACCGCGGATCTGGCTTTGCAGTCCGCCGGTTTCGCCCCCTCGAGGGGCCCGCGCAAGCGGGTAGGGGGTGGGCTTCCCCGACCGGCGGAGTCGGATCCTGGGTCTGCTCTTCGTTACTCGGGTTTTACGCCGGCTTCGGCGATGACTTCTTCCCAACGCTTCTTTTCGCTGCGGATGAAGTCGCGCGCCTGGGCGTGGGACTTGATCATCGGATAGGTGCCCAGTTCCGTCAGGCGGGCGACGAAGGGGCCCTGGCGCAGCGCCGCGTTGACGTCGGCGCTGGTCCGGTCGATCACGGCCTGGGGCGTGCCCTTGGGGGCGAACATGGCGAACCAGCCGGAAGCGACGGTGCCGGGTACGGCGTCCTTGGCCAGGGGAATGCCTTCCAGGCCGGGCAGCGCTTCGTCGGCCGTGACGGCGATGGCCTGGATGCGGCCGCTGCGCACCAACGGAAGCAGCGGCGCGGTGCCGTCGACGTACAGCGGGATGTCGCCCTTGATCAGCGCCTGGATGGCCTGCGTCGTACCGCTGAAACCGATCTGCCGGAACCGGGCATGGGCGTACTGGCCCATCATCTCGGAGGTCAGGTGGGGAACGGATCCGCGGCGGGGGCTGCCGATGACCACGTCGTCGGGCCTGGCGCGGGCGGCGGCCAGGATCTCGGCCACGCTCTTGTACGGCGCCTGGGCATTGGCGACGAACAGCATCGGCGTATAGGCGATGGTGGCCACCGTCTCGGCATCGCGTTCGATGTCGAAGCGGGCTTCCTTGTACATGACCGGCGTGGTCACGGCCGCCGCGGCATGAAAGAGCCCCAGCGTATAGCCGTCGGGCGCGGCCTGGGCCAGTTCCTGCATGGCGGCGATGCCGTTGCCGGCGGGGCGGTTCTCCACCACCACCTGCTGGCCCCAGGCCGCGGTCAGCCGTTCGGCCACCAGCCGCGCGATGATGTCGGGGGCGCTGCCGGCGATGGACGGCACCACCATCTTCACCATGCGGGCCGGATAGGTCTCGGCGGCAAGCGCCGGCACCGCGGCCAGGATGCCCGCCAGCGCGGCGGCGCAGGCCAGTTTGCGATCCATGTCGTGTCTCCTCCGGTACGCGCGGGCAGGCTGGGCGCCACCCGCTCCTCGACCATATTTGATATGCATTCAATTAATGTACGAATAATTGATTGAGTATCAAATAATGGTTTGTACGGAGGCAGGACGCGCGCCGCGCCATGGCGATCCTATCCCTGGCGCGGGCGCCGGGTAGAGGAAGCGCCCGCGCGCCAGGCGGCGATGCCGTCCAGCGTGATGCGCAGCCCTTCGTCGAAAGCCGTGGCCGAACTCAGGCGAGCGAACGAGCGGCTGATGGCGCGCGCGGCGGGGTAGGGATCCGCCGACTCCAGCCGCGCCCGGATGAAATCCTCGTGGTAGGCCGGCATCTGCCGCGAAGCCTCGGCCATGCTGGCGCCCACCAGGTACTGGGCGATCAGGTGGTAGGCCAGCGCCACCTGGTCGTTCGTGAAGCCGCCCTGCATGATGGCCGAGGCCATATGGTTGAAGAACACCATGCCGTAGTCGGTCTCGTCCGGCTCGACGTCCTGGAACAGGCGGTAGCGGTTGTGCGAGGCCACGTACATGCTGGCACCCGGATTGGCGATGGCCACCGCGAAGCTCAGCCGCGCGATGGTCTCGACGTCCGAGCGCCAGTCGCCAGTCAGCGCGGGCAGCTTCTCGACCCGCTGGCGGTAATAGTCGTTCAGGACGCCCGACACCAGCTTGTCGCGTCCGCCCATGTAGTAGTGGATGAGGCCCGGCGCGACGCCGAAATCGCGCGCCAGCTGCACCATCGAGATCTGGTCCAGCGGCATGCTCTTGGCCAGTTCTATCGCGCGCTGGAGTATGGCCCAGCGGCTCAGCATGGGCTCGGCGGTGATCGGCGATTCGACCTTGGGAGGCCGGCCGCGGCGGCGGGGAACGGGGGCCTGGGCGGCGGCCTTCTTGGGGGCGGGCATGGCGGGCGGGGCGGGTGGAGACGGCTCTATCGTAGAAAATTATTGCCAGGGCGGCAATTTCCGCGTCCGTCGCGCCCGCTATCCGGCCAGCGCCGCCACCCCGGCCTCCTCCATCTCGCGGACCAGTTCCGGATACTGGAGCTTCAGGCGGTCGCGATCGACCCGCCCCGTGCGGGTCATGAAGCGGTAGACGAATTCGTGCGGCGAGTCGATCCGCATCCATTCGCGCACGCGCTCGTACCAGGTGTAGGACGCTTCCGAGGCGCGGATGAGCCGCTGCTTGGCGGGCTTGCGCGACGCCACGTACAGCGCCAGCGCACCGCCGACGTCGTCCGGGCGCTGGCGCAGTGCCTCGGCCAGCGCGACGGCGTCCTCCATCGCGATGCGGGTGCCCGAACCGATGGAGAAATGCGCGCTGGCCAGCGCATCGCCCAGCAGCACGCGGTTGCCCGCATGCCAGGATCGATTGCGCACCACCGGAAACTGGCGCCAGCTGGAATGGTTGGACACCAGCCCATGCCCGCCCAGCTCCGGCGCGAACACCTGTTCGAACAGGGCTTGCCGCCCCTGCGCGTCCATCGCCTCCATGCCGAACTCGACCCAGGTCCGGTCGTCGCACTCGGCCACGAAAGTACTCATGGCCGCCGAGTACGGGTAGTAGTGCGCGACGAAGCAGCCGCCCCGCCATTCGCGGAACACCAGTGCCGGCGTCTCGAAGGCCTTGTCGACGCCATACCAGGCGAAGTGGTTGGTCAGCCGGCCGTGCGTCGTGCCGAAGGCGGCTTCGTCGGCCGCGCGCAGCGTCGAATTCACGCCGTCCGCGCCCACCACCAGGTCGGCGTCCAGCGCATGGACGTCGGCCAGCCGGTGCTCGTGGCGTACGTCCACGTCCAGGCGGCGGGCATGGTCCTGCAGGATGCGCAGCAGGTCGATGCGCGGAATCGCGCCGCCGCCCGCCCCCGGCCGGCGCACGACGATGGGCCGCTCGCGCATGACGATGGTCTGGCGGTCGTTGAAGCGCATGGCGCCCATCAGGTCCTCGACCACCTCGGGCGCGGCCTCGCGCAGCGAGGCCAGGCCGGTGTCGGCCAGCACCACGCCGAAGCCGAAGGTCGCGCCGGCCGGGTTCTGCTCGAGCACCGCGATGCGCGCATGCGGCAGGCGCTGCTTGAGCAGGATGGACAGGAACAGCCCCGACGGGCCTCCACCGACGATGATGACCTTCATGGCGACTCCGGGTCGATGGCGAGGGTGTCCATGTCGAACGCGGCGATGCGGCCCGCCAGGCCGCCCGTCAGCGCGCCGTACCAGACGGCGGGCTTGAAGCCCAGCTCCTTGCGCCGGAACCGCAGGCCGGGCGTGCCATCGATGCGGGCGTAGCCGGCCGCGCCCCGGCCCACCGCATAGCCTCGGGCGCGCGCATCGTCCAGCAGCGGGGCGAACTCGGGCACGTCCAGCACGTACACCGACGCCACGCCGGCCGGCCGGTCCACGTCGTCCAGCGCCGCCGCCTTGCGCCGCCACACGGGCTCGATGCCGTCCAGGCGCTCGCCCTGCCCCGCCTCTAGCGCCATCGCGGCCTCCAGCGTACGGGCGGCATCGTCCGCATCGGCCTGGCCGAAGGGCCGCAACTGGGTGGTGATCTCGATGGGGTAGCCGTTGGGATCGTTGAAGTAGATGGACTCGATCACCTCGTGGCGGATCTGGTAGCGCAGCGGGATGCCCGCGGCTTCCACGCGCGCGCGCCACCGCAGCAGCTCGGCCTCGTCCGGCACCCGCCACGCGGTGTGCGTCGCGCGTTCCTGGTAATGGTCGCTCACGCGCAGCTTGTCCGGACGCTGCGTGCCGATGTAGTAGAAGAACGCGATGGTGCTGCCATTGCCGCTATCGAAGAAGAAGTGCAGGAAGTCGGCATGGTCGTCCGACCCCCAGCCGCGCGCGGAGATCGCGTGCACCAGCGGCAGGCCGAGCTGGTCGCGGTAGAAGCGCACCGTCTCGGACAGTTTCCAGGTGGGGCGGGCGGTATGGTGCACGCCGTGCAATCGCAGAGGGGAAAGCGCTTCGGTAGTCATGTCGGAAGTTCCTCGTTGCTGGGCGCGGCCTGCGCCAGGATGGCGGCGATCCGTTCCCGCAGGATCTGCTTGCTGAGCTTGCCGGAGGCCGAGAGCGGGAAATCCGCCAGGACCTCGATGCGTTCGGGCCACTTGAACTTGGCCAGCCCCTCGCCATGCAGGAAGCGGCCCAGTTCCTCGACGTCCGGCGCGTGCGCCGACGGCCGGAGCGTGGCGAACAGGCAGGCCTTTTCGCCGTAGACGGGATCGGGCATGCCGACCAGCGCGCAGTTCAGGATGGCGGGATGGCGGCTGACGACGCCTTCGACTTCCTCGGCGTTGATCTTCTCGCCGCCCCGGTCGATCACGTCCTTGATGCGGCCCTGGAAGAAGTAGTAGCGCCGCCCGTCCTCGATCCGGCTGGACATCAGGTCGCCCGAACGGTAATGGCCGTCCGCCGTGAAGCGGTGCGCATCCTCGGCGGCGGACTTGTAGTAGCCCTGGATGGTGTACGGGCCGCGGAACAGCGCTTCGCCGATCTCGCCGTCGGCCACAGGCTCTTCCGTGCCGGGGCGCACGATCTTCACTTCGTCGTGCTCGGATACCGGCCGGCCCACCGAACCGTCGTTCAGATGGGGCGGATCGTCTTCGCGCGTGAACATGATCACGCCTTCGGTCATGCCGAAGATGTGCCGTGCCGGCGATCCCGTCAGCCGCGCCATGCCGCCCGCGTTCTTCGAGGTGATGAAACGCCGGCGCGCCTTCTCGCGCTCGTCCGCCAGGGCCAGTTCTGGCGCGATGCGCGTCAGGATGGGACCCGGCGCGCCGAACCACGTGGGGCGATGGTCCCGGACCAGCGCACGCAGCGTTTCCTCGCCCAGGTCGGGGGCCACCGTGATCGCGCCGCCGCACAGCAGGAAGGGGCCGAAGCAGCAGCCCATGTTGAGGTTGTGCATGTACGGCGTGGGGAAGAACAGCACGTCGTCGCGGGTGTAGCCGTTGCAGGCGGCGACGGCCCGCATGTTGTACACGTATTCGCTCTGGAAGCGGGGGATGATCTTGGGCACGCCGGTCGTGCCGCCGGACAGCTGGAATACCGCGACCTGCCATGGGTCGTGTTCGATGTCCGCCAGCATCGCCCTGGCGCGCTCCCAGGGCATGGCATCGATCAGTTGGCGCAGCCCGTGCGCGCCGGCGCGCGGCTCGCCCCGCGCCTGCACGATGTGGCGCAGCGTGGGCACGGCTTCCTGGATCTCGCGCGCGAAGGCCACGTCGTCGAACCGGGCGTCGTCGCCCTGGACGAGATGCAGGCGGGCATCGGCCAGCTTCGCCAGGTAGCTCACTTCCAGTTTGCGGAAGGCCTGCAGGGCACAGATGGGAATCAGGCCGGCCTTCAGGCAGGCCAGGAAGGCCACCAGCAATTCGGCGCAATTGCCGCTCTGCAGCAGCACGCGGTCATGGCGGGCCAGCCCCAGCGCCAGCATGGCGGCGCCCAGCCGGTCGCTGTCGCGGTCCAGGTCGCGGTAGCTCATCCTTAGCCGCGGCCCGACCAGCGCCAACCGGTCGGCATGCAGCGCGAGCGAGCGCGCGAACGCGCCAGCCAGCGTCTCGCCGCCCAGCAGTCCCAGCCGCGCGTAGCGGCGCAGGCGATCGGCATCGGGATATCGCACGCCCTCGAGCCGGACCCTTGGTTCCACGTTCATCATGTCTGCGTCCATGTCATGCTTGAGCTGGGGCCTAGGCCATTTTTTCGCGCAGCCATTCGCCGACCGCGCGCCCGGCGATACGCTGGCCGGGCTCCTCGCCCGGGGCCAGCGCCAGGCCATGGTGATTGCCGCGCACGCGCACGTGGCGCTTGTCGGCCGCCCCGATCTGCTCGTGGATCTTCCGTATGTCGGCCGGAAAGGTGCACTGGTCGCCGGTGTACTCCACCAGCAGCGTGGGCTGGGTGATGGCGCCCGCGGTCTTCTCCAGCGAAGCGTTGGACGACAGTCCCGACCAGGTGGACAGCCACGACTCGGGCGTGACCACCCGGGCGAATCCCACGCTGCCCCAGTTCGAGACCAGCGGATTCCTGCCCCACAACGATCCGGTCCTGCGGTCCGACGGATCGATGGAAATATCCCACGAGCGCAGGTCCGCGTCGGTGCGCCACACCTGGAAGACGGGCGCGTGCGCCGCGATCCGCTGCTCGGCCATCGACGCCCCGCCCGCCTTGACCTTCGCCCTGGCCTCGGCCTTGCGCCGCAGCATCTGCCGCGCGCGGGCATCGATGCGGGCGACGCGCTCGGCCTGGGCGGCACGGTAACGCTGGACGAATGCGGGATCGTAGGACGCGGCGCCCGTCTCGGCATCGTAGCCGTTGTCCCGCGAGAAGGGATCCAGCGCGGGATCGGTCTCCAGGGGATCGTCCTCCGACACCACGGAAGGATCGATGCCCGCCATCAGCAGCCTTCCCTGCCCGGGATGCGGGGACAGCAGGATCATGCCGTCGGCGCGCGGCATCTCCAGCTCGGCCAGGGCGGTGGGCCGCCCTCCCGGGGTGCGGGCGATGCGCTGCCCGGCCGGCAGCGACGACTGCTGGTTGTACAGCGTGTACAGGCCGGCGCCGCCCGAGTTGCCCAAGAGCACGATGTTCTCGTAGCCCAGCGAACGCAGGTGCGCCATGCCGGCCGCCACGTCGAACAAGGCCACCTCATGCTCGAGCCGCAGGTCGTTGCCGATGGAACGCGATCCCTGCACCCAGCAGGCGCAGCCGGCGTCCAGCACATGAGGCACCATATAGTGCGTCACCGCCATTTCCCGCGGATGCATCAGCGACACGACCGTCTTGCCCGACTCGGCCGTGGTGAACAGGAAACCCAGCGTGCGCTGGCCGTCGGCCGTGCCCAACGCATAGGGCACCACCTGGTAAGGCCGGCTCATCAGCCGTGGGTCCCACGACGCGCCTCTCATGCCGGCCGTGACGACCGGCTTGTCGGTAGTGGCCAAGGCAGTCTCCTCGAATTAAATATCACCCTATCAATTAAATTATGCTTTATTTGACATCATGTCAATTATTTCCATCGCATGGCGATTCACCTTGTTACAGGCCCCATGATGGAGCGTGTATAGACTCGTTGTTCGAGCACCACGAGGTGATGCCTTGAGCTTCTCAGCCATGGACTTGGCCCGACTCCAGGCCGAGGAAAAAGAGCCCGGGACGGGCGAGGCGGCAATGGGGTTCGGAAGCGATACGGACATCAGCTTCCGTATGTTCGTCAATGCCATCGAAGACTATGCGATCTTCATGCTGTCCCCCGACGGACGGGTGAGGACCTGGAACGCCGGCGCGGCCAAGATCAAGGGTTATGAAGCCGACGAGATCCTGGGCAAGCACTTTTCGGTCTTCTATACCGCCGAGGCCGTGGCGCGGGGCTGGCCGCGCTACGAGCTGGAAGAAGCCGCCCTGCATGGCCGCTTCGAGGACGAGGGCTGGCGCGTACGCAAGGACGGCTCGACCTTCTGGGCCAATGTCGTCATTACCGCGCTGCGGGACGAGTCCGGCACCCTCAAGGGCTACGTCAAGATCACCCGGGACCTGAGCGAACGCCGCCGCCAGACCGAGGCGCTGCGGCAGAGCGAGGAACGGTTCAGGCTGCTGCTCGAAGGCGTGGAAGGCTACGCGATCTACATGCTCGACACCGAAGGCATGATCACGAGCTGGAACACCGGCGCCACGCAGATCACCGGCTACCGGCGGGACGAAGTCATCGGCCGGCACTTCTCCATGTTCCATCCCGCCGACGACGCGTCCCCCGAGGGCCCCGACCGGGTGCTGCGCATCGCCCAGGCCGAGGGCCGCTATGAAGAGGAAGGCTGGCGCCAGCGCAAGGACGCCTCGTTGTTCTGGGCGAACGTGACCACTACCGCCGTCTACGACGAGGCCAACCAGTTGCGGGGCTACGCCAAGATCATGCGCGACATGAGCGAGCGCAAGCGCCTGGAGGAACTGGAGCTGGCCAACCGGCGCATGAGCGAGTTCCTGGCCACTCTAGGCCATGAGCTGCGCAACCCGCTCGCCCCGGTGCGCAACGCCATCGGCATCCTGCAGAAGGACCTGGACATCGACCCCACCGTGGCCCGCTGCCGCGACATGATCGATCGCCAGATCACGCACCTGTCCCGGCTGGTCGACGACCTGCTGGACATCGGCCGCCTCACCTCCGGCAAGATCGAGCTGCGCCTGGCGCCGGTGGACATGCGCACCATTATCGAACGCAGCATCGAATCGTCGCGTTTCCACACCGATGCCCGCGAACAGCGGATCGACGTGGACCTTCCCGCCGAGCCGCTGACAGTGAAGGGCGACATGACGCGGCTGGTGCAGGTGCTGCACAACCTGCTGCACAACGCCTCCAAGTTCTCGCCCCCGGGCACGGCCATCACCATACGCGCCTCCCGGCAAGGCCGGTCGGCGCTGATCGAGGTGGCCGACCAGGGCCGCGGCATGCCGGAACAGGCCCTGGATGCGGTCTTCCAGTTGTTCGTACAGGAAGACCGCGAGACCAACCCCACCGACAGCGGACTGGGCATAGGGTTGACGCTGTGCCGGTCGCTGGTACGCATGCACGGCGGCGCCATTTCCGCGTCCAGCCCCGGGCCCGGCCTCGGCAGCACGTTCACGGTCCGCCTGCCCCTGGACGAGCCGGCGCCGCCCGCGCGGGCCATGGCCACCAGCTCGCGCCGGACGTCGACCGCCAGGCGCATCCTGGTGCTGGACGACAACCGTGACTCGGCGGACAGCCTGGCCATGCTGCTGGAGATCAACGGCCACCAGGCGCGTCCGCTGTACACGGCGGAAGCCGCGCTGCGCATGGCGCCCAGCTTCCAGCCGCACATCGTCTTCATCGACCTGGCCATGCCCACCATGGACGGCTTCGCGGCGCTGCGGGCCCTGAAGGCCATCCCGCAACTGGCGCACACCGTCTTCATCGCCATGACCGGCTATGGGCAGGAAGAAGACAGGCAGCGCACGGCGCGAGCCGGCTTCGACATGCACCTGGTCAAGCCGCTGGACGTCTCTCAACTCGGACCCATTGTCGACGGGGTCGAGCCTGCCGTACCATCCGACGCTCCACCCAGTGCACCCGACGATGCAGGAACTTGCGATGAACGATGAACTTGTCTTCTACACCCACCCGATGTCCCGCGGCCGCATCGCGCGCTGGATGCTCGAAGAGGTCGGCCAGCCCTACCGTACCGAGGTGCTGGATTTCGCCACGACCATGAAGGGTCCGGAGTACCTGGCCATCAACCCCATGGGCAAGGTGCCCGCCATCCGCCACGGCGACACCGTGGTCACCGAATCCGCGGCGATCTGCGCCTACCTGGCCGATGCCTTCCCGCAGGCGCAGCTCGCCCCGCCCCCGCACAGCCCGCTGCGCGGCGCCTACTACCGCTGGCTGTTCTTCTGTGCCGGCCCCGTGGAAGCGGCGGTCACCAACCAGGCACTGGGCATCAGCGTGCCGGAAGACCGGCGGCGCATGGTGGGCTACGGCTCGCTGGCCGAGGTGCTGGACGTGCTGGAGACGGCCGTGGCCGGCGAAGGCTACGTGGCGGGCGACGGTTTCACCGCGGCCGACGTCTACGTGGGCTCGCAGCTGGCCTGGGGCATGATGTTCGGCACGATAGAGAAGCGGCCGGCCTACCAGCGCTACGTGCAGCGCCTGACCAGCCGCCCCGCGGCGGTCCGCGCCCAGCGGATCGACGACGAGCTGGGCGCGGCCATCCAGGCCGGCAAGGCCGGCTGACGGCAGCTAGCGCGCCACGTGCAGGAAATGCCGGTGGCGCTCGTACTGATCCAGGATGTCGCCGATCACGGCGTCGCGGCTCCACCCCATGATGTCGTAGTCCTGGCCGCCCTCGCGCAGGTGGACCTCGGCCCGGAAGTACTTGCGCCCTTCTTCGTCGCGCACCTCGGCGGCGGTCAGGCCGGGGCGCACGAAGGACTCCGGCCGCACGGCGTAGGAAAAATCCAGGGCCTCCTGGTGCACCACCTCCAGCGCCACCTCGCCTTCCTCGCCGTCGCGCACCCGCGCCTCGTAGCCCAGCTTCTGCAACTCCTCGACCACCGCCTCCATGGCCGGCCGCACCACGTCCGACAGGAAACGCAGCACATGGGCGCGGCGCGGCATCATGACCATGTTGCGCAGCCGCGATTCCCACGGCTCGCCGCCACCCGCCGGCCGTGAAAGCGCCAGCGACTGATGGTGGATGCGGCGCTTGGTGGCATCGAGCTTCAAGGCCTTGAACAACCCCCATACCGAGGCCAGCAGCACGATGGAGAACGGCAGCGCGCTGGCGATGGTCGCGGTCTGCAGCGCCTGCAACCCGTCGGCCAGCAGCAGCGCCACGGCCACCACGCCGGTCAGCACCGACCAGAAGATGCGCTGCCACACCGGCGTGGACTCGGCGCCGCCCGAGGCCAGCAGGTCCACCACCAGGGCCCCCGAATCGGCCGAGGTCACGAAGAACACGACCACCATCGCGATGGCCAGCATGGAGATCGCGTGGCCCCAGGGATAGTGTTCGAGGAAGGCGAAGAGCGCCAGCGAACTGTCCGCCTTGACGGTGTCGGCCAGGCTGTCCAGGTGTTCGAACAGCACGAGATGGATGGCCGAGCCGCCGAACACCGTCATCCACAGGAAGGTGAAGCCGGTGGGCACCAGCAGCACGCCCATCACGAATTCGCGTATGGTCCTGCCGCGCGAGATGCGGGCGATGAACAGGCCCACGAACGGCGACCAGGCGATCCACCAGCCCCAGTAGAACAGCGTCCAGCCGCCTATCCAGTCCGTGGGGCGGTAGGCGTACAGGTTGAAGGTCTTGGCGACGATGTCCGACAGATAGGCGCCGGTGTTCTGCAGGAAGCTCTGGAACAGGAAGATGGTCGGTCCGACGGCCAGCACGAACAGCAGCAGGATCACGGCCAGGTACAGGTTGAGCTCGGACAGGATGCGGATGCCGCGATCCAGCCCGCTGGCCACCGACAGGGTGGCCAGGCCGCATGCGATGGCGATCAGGATGATCTGGGTGGCCGTGCCGATGGGCGTGCCGAACAGATGGTGCAGGCCGCTGTTGATCTGCGCCACCCCCAGCCCGAGCGAGGTCGCGACGCCGAACACGGTGCTGATGATGGCGAAAATGTCCACCGCGTTGCCCAGCGGACCGTGGATGCGGTCGCCGATGAAGGGGTACAGCGCGGACCGCAGCGTAAGCGGCAGGTTGTGGCGGTAGCTGAAATAGGCCAGGACCAGCGCCACCACCGCGTACAGCGACCAGGCATGCAGTCCCCAGTGGAAGAAGGTGATCTTCATGGCCTCGCGGGCCGCCGCCACCGTGCCCGCCTCGCCCACCGGCGGCGCCACCAGGTGCATGACGGGCTCGGCCACGCCGAAGAACATCAGGCCTATGCCCATGCCGGCCGAGAACAGCATCGCGAACCAGGTGAAGTTCCGGTAGTCGGGTTCGCTGTGGTCGGGACCGAGCTTGATGTTGCCGTAGCGGCTCACGGCCATGAACACGACCGACAGCAGGATGATGGCCACCGCCAGGATGTAGAACCAGCTCGCGTTGGTCAGTATCCACCGCTGTATCGTGTCGAAGACGTCCCCGACGATGCGCGGGGCGGAGACGGCGCAGACCACCAGCGCCAGGATGAAAGCGGCCGCGGTGAAGAACACTGGGCGATCTATCGTTGTTTTCATGAGGACTCCCCGTTGAACATGCATGCGCGCGCCAGGAACGCGCGCGGCGGGTATCGCCTGCCCCGCATTTTTTCACCCCTGGCCCCTTCCAGGCAAACGCCGTGCGTTAACCAGTTAACCGACAGCCCCGCGGTCCCCCCGCAGAATGGCGTCATTCAAGGTGGAGACTTGCGATGACTATCCTGCGTACCGCACTGGCCGCGCTGCTGGCCCTGGCCGCGACGCCCCCGGCCGCGGCGGCCGATTTCCCGGCCCACCCCATCAATCTGATCGTTCCTTTCGCCGCGGGCGGCACCACCGACCTGCTGGCCCGCACCGTGGCCGGCGGCATGAGCCGGCAACTGGGCCAGGCGGTGGTCGTCATCAACCGCCCGGGCGCCGGCACGGTGGTGGCCGCGCAATCGGTGGCCAAGGCGCCGGCCGACGGCTATACGCTGCTGGTTGCCAGTAACGCCACCCTGGCGATCAATCCCCTGCTGATGAAGGACGTGGGCTACTCGCCCACCGACTCCTTCGACCACGTCTCGCTGCTGGGCACCGTGCCCAACGTGGTGGTCGCCCGCCCCGATGCCCCGTGGACCACCCTGGTCCAGGCGCTGGACCAGGCGCGCGAGCGCCCCAAGGGCCTGGCCTATGGCTCCATGGGCGCCGGCACCTCGAACCACATCGGCATGGAGCTGGTAGGCCTGCAACGGTCGGCCACCCTGCTGCACGTGCCCTACAAGGGCAGCGCGCCGGCGCTGGTGGACCTGATGGGCGGCAACGTCGACGTGGTGGTGGACACGCTGGCCGCCACGCTGCCGCAGGTGCGCACCGGCAAGCTCAAGGCCCTTGCCATCCTGAGCGCCAAACGATCGCCGCTAACGCCCGAGATCGGCACCGCGCAGGAACAGGGTGCGGGCGAGGTCGACCTGTATTCGTGGTTCGGCATCGTCGCGCCCGCCGGCACGCCGGCTCCGGTAGTCGAGCGCCTGAACGCCGCCGTGCGCGCAGCGCTGGCCGACCCCGGCGTCGCGGCGACCCTGAAGCAGGCCGCCATCGAGCCCGCGGGCTCGACGCCGGCCCGGTTCGCCGAGTTCGCCGCGCGCCAGCGCGAGCTGTATGCCCGTATCATCGAACGCACCCGGATCACGCTCAACTGACGCCCGCCATGCACCCCTACGTCTCGTTCATCAATCCCGACCGCCTGCCCGCCCCGAACGGCTTCACCCACGTCGCCATCGCCCCGGTGGACCGGCTGATCGTCGTCTCGGGCCAGGTGGCCTACGCGCCCGACGGCAGCATCGTCGGCAAGGGCGACCTGGCCGCCCAGACCCGGCAGGTGTTCGAGAACCTGGCGACGGCGCTCGAGGCCGCCGGTTCGGCGCTGGCCTATGCGGTCAAGCTCAACTACTTCGTGCGCGACCTGACCGAGGAAGCGGTGGCGACCATACGGCGCGTGCGCGCACCGTACCTGGACGCGGACCGGCCGCCGGCCAGCACGCTGGTGGGCGTGGCCGCGCTGGCCAAACCCGACCTGCTGCTGGAGGTCGAGTGCCTGGCGCTGCTGCCGCCTCAGTACCCGTCCGAATAAAGCCGGGCCAGCCTGGCCACGTCGGGCACGCGCAGCCCGCCGCGCCTGCGCAGCACCAGGCCCGCGCGCTCCAGGGCTGCCAGCCGCAGGCTGGCCCAGGTGCGGCTGATGCCTGCCATCTTGGCCAGGTCCGCGCGCGTCACGCCCGCTATCTCGGCGCCATGCCCGTCGTAGCCGGGATCGGCCAGCGCCAGATCATGCAGGATGCGCGCCAGTTTCGCCGTGGCCGAATCCAGTACCCTGGGGCCGGCTCGCGCGATGCTGTGGGTCGCCAGCATGGCGGCCACGCGCGCCACGTTGATGGCGAAAACAGGCACGGCTTCCATCAGCGCAAGCAGGTCTGCCCGCTCCATGGCCAGCAACGACGCCGGCTCCAGCGCCTCGCACGAGATCGCGCGGGGCTGGTCCAGCAGCGTGCTCAGCAGCCCCAGGGTCTGCCCGGACGTCCAGACGGCGGTCGTGAACTCCTCGCCCGACGGCGCCAAATGATAGGTGCGCAACCGGCCCGCCCGTATCACCCACAGGCGCGGGCTGGGATCCCCCTGCGCGAACAGGCCCTGGCCGCGCGCCAGTTCGCGTGCCGTCATGCGGTCGAGCACGGCCCGCGCCTGCGTATCGGACAGGCGCTCGAACAACAGCGAGAAGGCGGTATGGGGCAATGCCATGGCGCATTCTTCTTGCCGCCCGCGGAAAAATCAACCGCACCCGGTTCCCCGGGGATTCATTACACTGGCCGCGTAGCAGCACCCTGTCCTGTCGACCCATCGCGGAAACCACGATGCTTCAAACGTACGCGGAACGCTTGCTTGCCAATACCCTGGAAGACCTGGTCCGGCGCGGCACGCTGGATGTCACCCTGCCCGACGGCCGCCGCCTGGCCTTCGGCGACGGCACCTTGCCGCGCGCCGCCATCCGCTTCACCGACACCCGCGCCGTGCTGGCGCTGCTGATGGACCCCGACCTGCGCTTGGGCGAGCTGTTCATGGACCAGCGGCTGGTGGTCGACGAAGGCAGCATCTACGACGTGCTGGAACTGCTGCTGCGCGATGCCGACGCGGTGCGGCCCGGCGTCATGGTGCGCGTGCTGGACGCGATGCGCATGTCGATACGGCGCTTCCTGCAGAACAACCGCCCGGGCCGCGCGCGCGCCAACGTCGCCCACCACTACGACCTGGACGACCGCCTGTACTCGCTGTTCCTGGACGAGCAGCGGCAGTATTCCTGCGCCTATTTCGAGCACCCCGGGCAAGACCTGGAATCGGCCCAGCGGGCCAAGCAGCGCCACATCGCGGCCAAGCTGCTGGTCGAGCCCGGCCACCGCGTGCTCGACATCGGCTGCGGCTGGGGCGGCCTGACGCGCTACCTGGTCGAGGTCGCCGGCGCCGGGCACGCCACCGGCATCACGCTGTCCGAGGAACAACTGAAGGGCGCGCGCGAACTGGCCGCCCGCACCGCCCATCCCCAGGCCTACGACTACCGCCTGGAGGACTACCGCGCGACGCCCGGCCGCTTCGACCGTGTCGTGTCGGTGGGCATGTTCGAGCACGTGGGCGTGGGCTATCACGACGCCTTCTTCCGCAAATGCCACGAACTGCTGACGGACGACGGCGTGATGCTGTTGCATTTCATCGGCAACTCCGACGTCCCGGACTTCAACAATCCGTGGATAGAGAAGTACATCTTTCCCGGCGGCCACATCCCGTCGCTGTCGGAATTCACGCCCGCCATCGAACGCTCGGGCCTGGTCGTCACCGACATCGAGGTGCTGCGCCTGCACTACGCCAGCACGCTGCGCATCTGGCGCGAGCGCTTCCTGGCGCGCCGGGCCGAGGCCGTGGCGCTGTACGACGAACGCTTCGCCCGCATGTGGGAGTACTACCTGTCGATGTCGGAGACGGCGTTCCGCTACCAGGACATCGCCATCTTCCAGGTGCAACTGGCCAGGCGCCAGGAAAGCGTGCCGCTGACGCGGGACTACGTGGGCGAGCGGGAAGCCCGGCTGCGGGAAGCCGAGGCGCGCGCGGTCCTGCCGGGCCTCACGCCTTCAGGAACATGAAGACGCTCATCGACACGCCCACCAGCACCACGACGGCCCGCATCACGACGGCGGGCACGCGGCGCGCCAGCCGTGCGCCCGCGAATCCGCCCATCGTCGCGCCCACGGCCATCACGCCCGCCTCGCGCCATTCCACGAGCCCGCCGGCCACGTAGACCACGACGGCCACCACGGTCAGCACGCCGGACAGCAGGTTCTTGAGCCCATTGAGGGCGCTGAAATCGCCGCGCTTGGACATCCCGAGCAAAGCCAGCAGCATGATGCCCACGCCGCCGTTGAAGTAGCCGCCATAGAGGCTGACGGCAAAGAGGCCCGCCGCGGCCGCCCTGGGAGACAACATCCGCCCGCGCGCCGCCCTCAGCATGATGGGCGCGCACAGGAACAGGGCGGTGGCGAACAGCAGCAGCCAGGGCGCCACGTTCCGGAAGACGGCACCCGAGGTCCACAGCAACAGCAGCGCCCCCGCGCTCCCGCCCGCCAGCGCGATGCCCGACAGGCCCGCGAGCGAGCCGGATTCCGACCGCGCGATGTCGCGCCGCAGCGCCCAGGCGCCGGTCACATAGCCGGGCAGCAGCGCCAGCGTGCCGGTGGCGTTGGCAACCGCCGCGGGCATGCCCACGGAGACCAGGGCCGGGAGCGTGAGGAAGCTTCCCCCGCCCGCCGCGGCGTTGAGCATGCCCGCGCCGAAGGCGGCCGCCAACAGCAGCAGTTCCGACATGTATCCCCCCGGATCACCTGAGGCGCAGGCTGCGCAGCGGCGCGACGGCGCGCATGTCCACGCGCGGGTCGCGGCCGCTCGCCACGTCGGCGATGATGCGTCCGGTCAGCGCGGCCAGCGTCACGCCCAGATGGCCATGGCCGTAGGCCAGCAGGACGTGGGGCGCGGCCGGGGCCGTCCCCAGGATGGGACGGCTGTCGGGCACGGAAGGGCGCGGCCCCACCCATTTCGATACCGGTTCGGCATCCACTCCCTGGACGAAGCGTTCGAGTCCGTCGAACACCGGCGCCGCGCGCACGTGATCGGCCGGAGCATCGGCGTGCGTGAATTCCGCGACGCTCGCCATCCGGATGCCCGCCGCCATGGGCGTCAGCGCGACCTTGCGTTCCACCATCAGCACCGGCATGCGCAGCGGACTGCTGCCCGGCGCCAGCATGACGTGATAGCCGCGCTCGGCCACCAGCGGAATGTCCACGCCCAGCCCCCGCGCCAGCCGGTGGGACCAGGCGCCGGCGGCCAGCACCACGCGGTCGGCGCGCAGGCGCCCGTCCCGGGTCAGCACGCCACCGGCATCGATGCCGGTGGCCTGGGCGCGCACGATGCGCCCGCCCAGCGCCTCGACCCGGGCGGCCAGGCGCCGGGCCAGCATCAGTGTATCGGTGACGTATCCCATTCCCGGTATCGACATCGCGCCGCCGATGCGATCGGTCAGCGCGGGCTCCATGGCCCGCGCCTCGTCCACGTCGAGCGGCGTGCACGCGACCCCCAGGCTGCGCCGCAGCTCGTAGGCCCCCTGTGCCGCGCGCAGCGCCGCCTGCGACCCGAACACGTGCAGGGCGCCGGACCGGCGCACCAGGTCGTTGCCGCCGATGTCGTCCAGCACGGGCTGCCAGGCCTCCCAGGCCTGCGCCAGCATCGCGGCCGTGGCATGGGTCCCGACGCGCGCGCGCTCGGCGGTGCCCTGGGCGATGAAGCGTGCGAACCACGGGAGATGCCGGGCGGCATAGCCGGGCCGCACGATCAGCGGGCCCCGGGGATCGCGCAGCATCCGGACCGTCTGCCCCAGTATGCCGGGCGTGGCCTGCGGGAAGATGGAAGCGATGGCGATGTGGGCGGCGTTGCCGAAGCTCGCGCCCTCGCCCACGCCGCCGCGATCGATGACCGTCACGTCGTATCCGTCGCGCTGCAGGGCATGGGCGCAAGCCAGGCCCACCAGCCCCGCGCCCAGCACCACGATCGAACCGCGTACCGATGCGCTCATGCGCCGCCTCCGGGCGCCGGTTCGTTGCGTAAGCCGCCCAGGCTGTCCGCGCGCAGCGCGCGCCACAGCACGCCCGCGGCCAGCACCGTGGCGCCGCGCAGATGGCCCTGGTCCACCAGCGCCCTCGTATCGGCGGGCGTCAGCAGCAGGCGCAGCGCGCTGTCGGGTTCGTCGAAGCCGGCGATCAGGCGCAGCGCGGGAATGCCCCAGGCGGCGAAGTTCGCGTGGTCGCTATTGGACATGAGCGGCAGATGGACGCCCAGGTCGCCTCCGGCCAGCGACGCCCCCGACCGGGCGAACCCGCCCAGCCGTTCGAAGCCCGACGTCAGCGCGGTCAGGCGCGGCGATCCCGCCAGCGAGTCGAGATTGACGTTGAGCGCCATCGCCGCGCGCCGCGCTTGCGGCAGCGCCGCCAGCCACTCGCGCGAGCCGTTCAGCGCCCATTCCTCGGCGCTGAACAGGCACACGGTCAGGCCCCGGCGCATGACGTGCATCCGCGGCGCGAACGCCCGGGCCAGCGCCATGGCCGCCGCCACGCCGGTCGCATTGTCCAGGGCGCTCTCGGCCAGGGGATGGCCGTCGATGTGGGCGGACAGCACCACGCGCTCGTCCGGGTGAGCGGCCTGCCCGGCCGGCAGGTCGAGCACCAGCGTGTCGGTACGCGCCTGCGGCAGGTCTTCGCCGCCGATGCACAGGCGGACGCGCGCCCCGGGCTGCCGCAGCGCCAGCCCGGCCTCGGCCGAGATGCCCATGGCCGGGATGCCCGGCCCGCCCCCGCGTCCCGAGGATCCCGACACCGGGCCTATTCCGGCCTCGGGCTGCACGACCAGTAGCGCGGCGGCGCCCGCCTGCTGCGCCGCGGCCAGCTTGACCCGGCGATGGACCGTCCGGGTGGAAAAGGGGTATTCGTGCTGCACCATCACCGCGTGCCCGCGCACCGCGTCGCCCGCGGCGGTGATCATGTCGGGCGTTCCGCGTCCCAGGTCCAGCACGGGCAGTTCGATGCCCTCTTCCGGCGTAAACGCCGTCCCCAGCAGCGGCACGGCCTCCAGTTGCCGGCCATCGGGCAGGCGCGTCAGCACCGCATGGTCGCACCGCCACCCGGCGTAAGGCGTGGACTCGCGCGCGACCGTTCCGAAAACGCTCAATTGCTGTTCGCACCAATCCTGCGCGGCGCGTTCGCTGGCGGTACCCGCCATGCGTCCGCCATGCCGGCACAGGGCCTGGAAATCGGTCCACAACTCCTCGTCCCGCCGAAGGCGCGCGGCGACCTCGTCGAAGGCCGCCTGTTCGGCTGCCTGCGCGCCGATGTCGTCGCGCGTCATGCCAGGTGCTCGCCAAGGAAGTTCAGCGTACGCTGCTGTGCCAGGGCCGCCGATTCCGCGTGGTAGAGGTCGCGCTGATCGCAGTTGAAGCCATGCCCCGTGGCATAGAAATGCACGGCCACCTCGGGCGCGGCCCGGCCCGGCTCCATCATTTTTTCCTTGGACACCAGGTGATCGCGCTCGCCCCAATGCAGCATCATGGGGATGCGCGGCGTCGGCTCGATCACCGTTGGAATGGCGTTGCCGTAGTACGAGACCGCGCACGCGAATCCCGTGCCGCGCCCCGCCGTCACCCATGCCGCGGTGCCGCCCCAGCAGAAGCCGACGATGCCCACCTTGCCCGCCTGGGCCGCGAACGCGCCGGCGGCCTCGATGTCCTTGACCGCATCGTTCCAGTCGATCAGCTTCATCAGGGCCTGCCCCTTGCGGACGTCGTCGTCGCCGTAGCCCAGGTCCAGCCCGGGCTCCACCCGGTCGAAGACACTGGGCGCGATCGCGAGATAACCCCATCCGGCATAGCGGTCGGCCACGCTGCGTATGTGGCTGTTCACGCCGAAGATCTCGGGCAGGATGACGACGCCGGCGCGGGGCGTGCCCGCCGGCCGGGCCACGTAGCCGTCGAATTCGAAACCGTCCGCCGCGGTCAGGCGCATCCGTTCACCACTCATCTTGTATCCTCCTTGTTCTCACGAACACCTGTTGGTGCCGTCCATCAATCCACTTTGATACCGGCCCGCGTGGCCACGTCGCGCCAAGCGGCGAATTCCTTGCTCATCAGGCCGGCGAAGGCCGCCGCGTCGCGCGTCGACGGCGAGATGCCCAGCGCCGCGAAGCGTTCCACGATGGCGGGATCGCGCATGGCCGCCGTCACCGCCTTCGCGATACGGGCCGAGATGTCGGCGGGCAGCCCCGCCGGCGCGATCAGGCCCCACCAGTTCAGGACGTGCACGCCCTGCACCCCGAGGCGGTCGAAGGTGGGAATCTCGGGAAAATCCTTCAACGGCTCGGGCGAGGCGACGGCCAGCGGCCGCAGGCGGCCGCTCTTGACCAGCGGCATGCCGGAAGCGGTGCTGGTGAAGATGGCATCGACCTGCCCGGCGATCGTCTCGTTCATGGCGGGTCCCGATCCACGATACGGCACGCTCACCAGCGTGGTCTTGGTGCGCAGCTGCAGCAGTTCGGCCGCCAGGTGGCCCAGCGAGCCGGGGCCGGCGTTGGCGATGTTCACGGGGCGATCGTGCGCCTGCTTGAGGAACAACGGCAGGTCGGCCGCGCCCGAGGCCGGCACGAACAGCACCAGCGGCGCGGAGCCCACCTGGGCGATGGTGGAGAAATCCTTGGCCACGTCGTAGCCGGGCGACGTCTGGCGCACCGCGGCGTTGAGCACCAGCGCCACGTCGGCCAGCATGATCGTGTAGCCGTCCGGGGCGGATCGCGCCAGCTGCGTGGCGGCGATTGCCGTGTTGGCGCCGGCGCGGTTGATGACGACGACCGATACGCCCAGCTGCTTCTGGAGTTGCGGGGCCAGCGCCCGGACGACGATGTCCGAGGCGCCGCCGGGCGCGTAGGGCACGACGAACTCGATGGGCCTGGAGGGATAGGAATCGGCCAGGGCGGGGGCGGCAGCCACGGCGCCAGCCGCGCCCGCGATGCAAAGACGGAGAATGGAAAGGACGCGCATGTCACGGACGCCTGGAAGAATGAGAGGCGCCACATTAAGTTCCGCTCCAGGGAGGGTCAAACGAAAACTTCGGGACCCTCATTCCGCCATGGAATACCCCAAATCCAGATGCTTCTGTATGCGCATCTGCGTCGCTTCGGCTTCGGGCAGCATCCAGTCCAGGAACCGGTCCCGGGCGGCGCCATGCCCGGCGCCGGTGGGCAGCACGGCGTGATAGGCGTATCGCGTCCGCACGCATTCGCCCAGAGGCCGCACCAGGCGGCCGCTTTCGAGCTGGTCCAGTACCAGGAACAGCGGGCATATCGCCACGCCCAGCCCGGCCACCACCGCCGGGATCAGCACCGAGAACCCTTCGAACAGCAGGCCGGTGCCGGCGCGAGGCGTCCAGGCGGGCGCCGCCGCCGCGCTCCATTCCCTCCAGTCATAGCCCCGCTGCGCGCGGTGCAGCGCGGGCAGTGCCTGGACCTGCCGCAGCGTGGCGCGCGTGTCCCCCAGCAGATCGGGGCTGGCCACCAGCGCCATTTCGCGCCCCAGCAGGCGGATCGCCCGGGCATCGGGCCATCGTCCGGCGCCGACCCGGACCTCGACGTCGAAGCGCTCGGTCACCGGCGAGAAATCCGGCAGGCGCGGGCGGACCGCCAGGCGCGTGCCGGGCGCACGCTCGCGGAATCCCGGCAGGCGGGGAATGAGCCAGTACGACGCGAAGGCCGGGGACGCGGATATCTCCACCGCGGTGGCGGGCGCCTTTTCCCCGGCTACCTCCTGCGCGATCGCCCTGCCCTCCTGCAGCATGGCCAGCGCATCGCCGGCGTGCGCAAGATAGGCGTGGCCGGCGGGCGTCAGCGCCAGCAGCTTTCCCGAACGCACGAACAGCCGGCAGCCCAGTTGCTCTTCCAGCGCCTGAACCTGCTTGCTGACGGCGCTCTGGGTCAGGCACAGCGTATCGGCCGCGCGGGTGAAGCTGTTGCAGCGGGCGACTTCGATGAACGCGCGCAGGACCGGTATGGAAGGAATGTTCATGGTGTAGGACGCGAGCCGGAAAGCCGCCCCGGGGCCGTCGAACGCAGCCGCGGCGCCGCATAACATTTGCTTATCGATCGCGCCGAGAATTCGATTATGCCCCCGGACGCGAGACGACTCAGAATGGCTCCAGTCTAATCCAGAGCCATCCGGGAGCCTCCGATGCCCGACATCATCGGCGAGTACGTCGACCGCCTCGTCACGGTCGAGATGCGCAACCGCGCAATGAACCACAACATCATCGGCCCGATCTACGACCGGGCGCGCGCCGAAGGCGGCGGACGGCCGATCAGCGCGCGCGCCGCGCAGGCGCTGTTCGACCGCGTGCGGCCCGGCGACCGCGTCCTGATCGTGACCGGCGCCGGCTACGCGCCCGAGGCGCCCAACGGCGAGAGCGACGGCCCGCCCGGCGCGGCGGCCCTCGCCCATGCACTGTTCTGGGGCTTGCAGGCGGTGCCGGTGTTCGTGACCGAACCCTGCCACGCCCCACCGGTCGTGGCCAGCAGCCAGGCCGCGGGCATCATGGTGCGCGACTACGCGCTGTGCCGCGACCGCCGGATGGGCGCGGCGCTGTCCACCTCGCCCGAACGGCAGGACGAAGTACCGGACTGGGCCGCGGCGCTGCTGGACGACTGCCAGCCCCGGGCCATCGTGTCGATCGAACGCCTGGGGCCCAACGAGCACGGGCTGATCCACTATTCCACGGGCGTGCGGCCGCAGGAGTGCGTCGACCTCTCGCCGCTCTTCATGCAGGCCGCGCGGCGCGGGATCCTGTCCATCGGCATCGGCGACAACGGCAACGAGATCGGCTTTGGCCGGATCTTCGACTTCATGAAGTCCTTCCACCCCTACGGCCGGCGTTGCCAGTACGAAGGGGGAGTGGGCGTGCCCACCACGGTCGCCACCGACATCTTCCTGCCGGCCTCGATCTCCAACTGGGGCGCCTACGGCCTCTGCGCCATGCTGGCCTTCCTGTGCCGCCGGCTCGACGTCCTGCATACGCCGGCCATCGAACGCGACGTCCTGCGCGCCTGCCTGGACGCGGGTGGCTGGGAGATGCGCTATTGCACCTCGCGCTTCATCGTCGACGGCACCGAGGGCGAGAGCTCGATGGCGATCATCCAGCTTCTGCGCGACATGGTGCGCGTCAACATCGCGCCGCCCGACCGCGGGCTGTCCCACGGCACGCTCGACCGCTAGATTTCCCTACTTCGGAGAACCGACATGTCCGCTTCGTTCAGGCGCATCGCCGCCTGCCTTTCCCTCGCGCTGGGCGCGCTCGGCCCCGCCCACGCCCAGTCGCCCGCGGCCTCCTCCGGCCGGCCGCTGCGCATCGTCGTTCCCTACGCCTCGGGCGGCCTGGCCGACATCACGGCGCGGCTGTTGTCCGAGCACCTGGCCGCGCGGCTGCACCAGCCCGTGGTGGTGGAAAACAAGCCGGGCGCCAACGGCGCCATCGGCACCGCCCAGGTCGCCAAGGCCGCGCCCGACGGCAACACGCTGGTGTACGTCGTCAGCTCGCACGTCTTCGGCCGCGCCCTCATCCCCGACCTGCCGTTCGATCCCATCAAGGATTTCGCGCCCGTCACGCTGGCGACGCGCACCGCGATGGTGCTGGTGGCCTCGCCCTCGCTGCCGGTGAACAACGTGCCGGAACTGGTGGCCTACGTGCGCGCCCGGCCGAACCAGCTCGCCTTCGCCTCGGCCGGCAACGGCAGCAACGTCCACGTCTTCGGCCAGTGGTTCGCCGACCTGGCCGGGCTCAAGATGACCCACGTTCCCTACAAGGGCAGCGCGGCGGCGCACATGGACCTCATCGCGGGCCGCACGCAGATCGTGTTCGATACGCTGGGCGCGGTGCAGCCGCACGTGGCCGCGGGCAACCTCAAGATCCTGGCCGCCGGCGCCGAACGGCTCCCGAAGTATCCGGACATCCCCACGGTGGCCGAGGCCGGCTATCCCGGATTCCGCGCGGAGTCCTGGGGCGCCGTGCTGGCGCCCGCCGGCACCCCTGCCGCCCGCATCGACCAGCTCAATCGCGAGATCGTCGCGGCACTGAACCTGCCGGAGGTCCGCAAGCGCCTCGAGGACGCCGGCGCGCAGGTGGTCGGCAGCACGCCCGCCGAACTGGGCCAGACCCTGGTGGCCGAGGAGAAGAAATACGGAGATCTGATCCGCCGCATGGGGATACGGCTCGAATGACCCGGAAACCAGAAGGAGCATGTCCATGAAGGCCGTTTCCCTGTACGCGCCCTATGGCTGGAAGGCGAAGATCGGCCTGATCGTCCCATCCACCAACACCATCAACGAACCCGAGTTCTGGCGCATGGCGCCCGAGGGCGTGGGAGTGTTCACGGCCCGGGCCATGCTGCTGGGCAGCATGACCCAGGAATCCTACGTCGCCATGGCCGAAGCGACCCGGACGGCTGCGGACCAGCTGGCCACGGCCGAGGTCGACATCGTCGCCTACGGCTGCACCTCCGGGTCGTTCATGTGCCCCATGTCCGAGATCGTGGCGGACATACGCCAGCGGGCAGGCGCGCCGGCGCTGGCCGCCTCGGGGGCCGTGGTCGCCGCGCTGCGGGCGCTGGGCGTGCGCAACGTGGCCGTGGCCACGCCCTACGTGGAATTCGTCAACCGGCGCGAGCGGGAATTCCTGGAGGAGTACGGCTTCCGCGTGGCCTCGCTGCACGGCCTGGAACTGGGAGAGACGCAGGAGGAACGCCGCGGCATCGGCCGGGTCCCTCCCGAGGCCCTCTACCGGCTGGCCCGCCTGGCCGACCGCCCCGAGGCGGACGCCGTGTTCATTTCCTGCACCAACCTGGCTTCGCTGGGCGTGGTGGCGGCCCTGGAACGCGACCTGGGCAAGCCCGTCATCACCAGCAACCAGGCCTGCTTCTGGGCATGCCTGCGGCGCCTGGGGCTGAACGATGCGATCGGGGGCCATGGAAGGCTGCTCGAATCGTGCCTCGCGCCTATCGACGATTCGGCCTTCGAAGTATGATCGGCGCGTCCGAGCATCGATAACCGCATCGCCACCTTGGCACGCCCGCTGAACTTCCGCCAGCTCGAAGCATTCCGCGCCGTCATGCTGACCGGCAGCATGACGGCCGCCGGCCACGCGATGTCCATTTCGCAGCCCGCGGTCTCGCGGCTGATCCACGATCTCGAGCACGAGCTCAGGCTGGTGCTGTTCCAGCGCCAGGGCATACAGATCATTGCGACCGAAGCGGCGGTCCGGCTGTACAGCGAGGTGGAACGGCACTTCTCGGGCGCCGACCGGATCCGCGAGGCCGCGCGCGCGATCCGGCTGTCGACGGCCGGCTATCTGCACGTGGGGACGATGCCGAACCTCGCCTCGCATTGCCTGCCCGAGGCCATCGGCCTGCTGCTGCGGCACCACCCCGACGTCGTCGTTTCCGTCCATCCCGACAGCTCGATCAACCTCGTTTCCATGCTGCTCCACGCGCAGCTGGACATCGTGTTCGGCACGCTGCCGCCCGATCCGAGCGGACTGGAACACGACCCCTTTCCCTCGACCCAGGCGGTCTGCGTCATGCCTGCCGCCCATCCTCTCGCGCGCAAGAAACGGGTCACGGTCAACGATCTCGACGGCCAGGACTTCGTCGCGCTGGGCCAGGCGAGCCGCCAGCGCATCCAGCTCAACAATGCGATGCTGGCGGCCGGGGTACGGCCCAACATCCGCGTCGAGACCATGCACTCGTCCTCGGTGATCGGCTATGTGAGCCGCGGGATAGGGATCGCGGTCATCGATCCCATCGCCGTCATCGGCCACCACACGCCCAAGGTCGCCATCCGCCCCTTCACCCCTACGATATCGCTGGACTTCTCGGCCGTTTACCGCCGCAACGTGCCCCGGCCGGATGCCGCCGCCGCGCTTACCCGGGCGCTCGGGCAGGTGGTGCAGGAGAAGCTGGGGCAACTGGGCGCCGGGATCCCTGCGCGCCGCCCGCCGCGTGACGGGCAAGGATTAAAATGACGGCCCCCTCCCTAGATAGTCCCAGTCCAGATCATGTCCGAAGGCTTCACCACCCGCATCCTGCATAGCGACCGCCGCGGCTCGGTCGAGCATGGCGCCCTGCACAAACCCATGCACACCGCCTCCGCCTTCGGCTATGGCGACGCGCAAACCCTGGTCGACGTGTTCCAGGGCCGCAATCCGGGATACTCGTACGGCCGCCAGGGCAACCCCACCACCGCCGCGCTCGAGGCCAAGATCACCGAGATGGAGGACGGCATCGGCACCGTCTCCTTCTCGACCGGCATGGCCGCCATCGCCGCGGTGCTGACCACTCTGCTGCGCGAAGGCGACCACGTGGTCTCCAGCGGCTTCCTGTTCGGCAATACCAACAGCCTGTTCGCGACGATGAAGGGGCTGGGCGTGGAAATCGACTTCGTCGATGCCACCGACGCCGCCAACGTCGAGCGGGCGCTGCGCCCCAACACCCGCCTGGTGTTCGTCGAGACCATCGCCAATCCCCGCACGCAGGTGGCCGCGCTGGCCGAGATCGGCGTGCTGTGCAAGGCCCGCGGCGTGCTGTACGTGGTCGACAACACCATGACCTCGCCCTACCTGTTCCGTCCCAAGGCGGTCCAGGCCGACCTGAGCATCAACTCGCTCACCAAGTACATCTGCGGCCACGGCAACGCGCTGGGCGGCGCGGTCACGGACACCGGGCTGTTCGACTGGACCGCCTATCCCAACATCAGCCCGTCGTACCGCAACACCAAGCCGGCCATGCAGGGCCTGCAGCAGATCAAGAAGAAGGGCCTGCGCGACATGGGCGCCACCCTGGGTTCGGAGGCCGCCCACCGCATCGCGGCCGGCGCCGAGACCCTCAGCCTGCGCATGGAGCGCGCCTGCTCGACCGCCGCCGCGCTGGCCGCGCAACTGGCCGCCCATCCCAAGGTCAAGCGCGTCTATCACCCCAGCCTGCCCGACCACCCGCAGCACGAGCGCGCGCGCGCCCTCTTCAAGCGCGGCGGCGCCTTGCTGGCCTTCGAGCTGCTGGACGGAATCGATCCGGTGCATTTCCAGAACCAGTTGCGCGTGGTCATCTCGGCCACCCACCTGGGCGACAACCGCACGCTGGCCATCCCGGTGGCACAGACCATCTATTGGGAAATGGGCCCCGAGCGGCGGCGGGAGATGGACATCGCCGATTCGCTGATACGCGTTTCGGTCGGCATCGAGGATCCCGAGGACCTGCTGGGCGACTTCGCCCAGGCCTGCGACGCCGTCTAGGGCCTGGTCCCGCTAAAAGGAGGCTCGCCGGGAACGGGCCGCTGGCCCGCGGCGTCTTCGTTCACGCCGCGTATCGCCGCGATCAGCGTCGCGGCCCGGTAGGGCTTGGTCACGTGGGCCTGGAAACCGCTTGCGAGCGCCCGCCTGCGGTCATCCTCGCGCGCCAGGGCGGTCACCGCCACCGCGCGCAAGGCCGCGCCGTCCAGGCCCATGCCCTTGCGCACCGACTCGATCAACTGATAGCCATCCATGCCCGGCATGCCTATGTCGGCCACCAGCGCGGAATAGAAACCGGCCCCGCGCTCGGCCAGTTCCTCGAGCGCGGCGTAGGCCGAGGTCACGCCCGTGACCTCGGCGCCGTACTCGCGCAGCAGGTGGGTCAGGTACTCCAGCATGTCCGGCTGGTCCTCCACGGCCAGGATGAGCTGGCCCGCCAGGCTGTCGGCATGCAGCAGGTCCCCCTTCTCGCCCTGGATGTCGCCGGTCTCGGAAGCGATGAGCGGCGACCGGTACACGGGCAGGCTGACCGTGAAGCAGGCGCCGCGGTTCATGCCCTCGCTCTCGGCCCACACTTCGCCGCCGTGCATTTCCACCAGCTGCTTGACGATGGACAGGCCCAGCCCCAGGCCGCCGTAGCGCCGCGAGGTCGAACCGTCGGCCTGGCGGAAGCGGTCGAACAGGTGGGGCAGGAAATCGGGCTCGATGCCCACGCCGCTGTCGGCCACCGAGATCTCGAACCGCGTATCGGTACGGCGAGCCGCGATGCTGATCCGGCCGTTGGGCGGCGTGAACTTGATCGCGTTGGACAGCAGGTTCCAAAAGATTTGTTGCAATCGCGCGGGGTCCGCCAGGACCAGGCAAACCTCGAAGCTGTGCTGGAATTCCAGCCGTATCCCCTTGCTCTGCATGGACGGCTCGCTGGACTGCACGACCCGCGCAACCTGCTCGAAGCCATCCAGGGGTTCCAGGTCGAGCTTGATCTTGCCCAGGAAGATCGCGCTCATGTCGAGCATGTCGGAAATCAGCGTGGCCTGGGTGCGGGCGCTTTGCAATATGGTCGAGAGGCCCTTGCGCAATTGCTCGTTGTCGGGCGCCCGCTTGAGCAGCAGCTGGCTCCAGCCGATGATGACCGACAGCGGCGTGCGCAGTTCGTGCGACAGCGTGGCCAGGAATTCGTCCTTCATGCGGGTGGCGGCCTCGGCGTCGTGCCGGGCGGCGCGCTCGGCCTCCAGCAACTGCTCGCGCTGTGCTTCCATGACGTAGCGCTCGGTGATGTCGCTGAACAGCACGGCGACGGTCGCCTCGTCGGGTTCCCCCAGGCGGAACGCATAGACGTCGAACCAGCGCTCCAGCGTTTCGGCATGATGTTCGAAGCGCGCCGGCTGGCCGGTCAGCGCGACGTCGCCATAGATCTGGTACCAGTGTTCCTCGTGGTCGGGAGACAGCTCCCGCATGCGCTTGCCCAGCGCATGGCGCAGGCCGGTGTGGGCCTCGAAGGCGGGATTGATCTCAAGGAAGCGATAATCGACCGGCTTGCCGTTGTCGAAGATCATCTGCAGGACGCAGAATCCCTGGTCGATGGATTCGAACAATTGCCGGTAGCGGTCCTCGCTGCGCCGCAAGGCGTCAGCGGCGGCCTGGTCGTCCAGGCGGCGCTGGCCCCGGAACCTGTAGGACGCGATATCCCACGGCTGCATACGCGTCGTTGCTCCCATCCGCTGGTTGGCCATCGATGGCGAAGTGTACCCGTGCGCGCGTGGCCTCCTCGGGGAGCATGTGTTTCAAGGCATGACCCTTGTGAGTCCGGCGCGGCCCGGCGGCCGGGCCGCGCCGGGGATGCTAGCATCCCGCCCATCGGGCCTCGCCCCGCCCTGCGCCATCCGCCGTGAACGCTCCCACCGATACCCATTCCGTCACCCTCGATCCGCAGCAATGGACCTTCGCCGCCGGCGAGGACGAGAGCCTGTTCCAGGCCGCGCGGCGCGCCGGGATACGGCTGCCCACCATCTGCCGCAACGGCACCTGCCGGACCTGTTTTTCGCGCATGGAAAGCGGCAGCGTCCGCTATCTGGTCGAATGGCCGGGCCTGAGCGCGCAGGAAAAGCAGGAAGGCTTCATCCTGCCCTGCGTGGCGGTGGCCACCTCGCCCATCGTCATGGTGAACCCGCACGCCGAGAAGACCGCCGACGCGGCGGGCTGACGCCCACGCCCGTATCCATGAACAGCTCGGCCAGGGTCTGGCGCAGCCAGGCGTGGCCGGGATCGCGGTGGAAGCGCGCGTGCCAGTACTGATTGACCGCATAGCGCTCGATCGGAATGGGGGGCGCGTGCACGCGCAGCCCTTCCTGCCGCGCCACGATCCCGCCCAGGAGGCTCGGCACCGTGGCGACGAAGTCGGTCTGCGCGATGATTGCCGCCAGGCCCAGGTAGCTGGGCAGCCGCAGCACCACCTGCCGCTCCAGCCCGGCACGGCGGATGGCCTGCTCCACGATCAACTGGCTGGTGGTCGAGGGCGAGACGTCGACGTGGCCTTCGCGGGCGAAATCGGCACGCGTGAAGGTGCGGCCGATGCGCGGATGGCGCGGTCCCGCCACGCACACGAAGTCCTGCTCGAACAGCCGCTGGCGGTAGAAGCCGGCATCCAGCTGCGGCATGAAGCCTATGGACAGGTCGGCTTCGCCGCTTTCCATGCGCGCCGGGGTGTCGGGCCCGATACGGAAGATCTCGATGCGCACGGCGGGCGCCACGTCGCGCAGGCGGTTGACGATGCGCGGCAGCAGCACGATGTGGCTGATGTCCGTCATGCACAGGCGGAAGACGCGATCGGAGGCCGCCGGCAGGAAGACGGCAGGCTCGAGCAGCGCCTGCATCGCGGCCAGCGCGGCGGCCACGCGGCCTTCGAGTTCCAGCGCGCGCGCCGTGGGCTCCATGCCCGAGGTGGTGCGCACGAACAGCGGATCGTCGAACAGTTCGCGCAGTT
This sequence comes from Pigmentiphaga daeguensis, assembly GCF_039523035.1. Taxonomy (NCBI): domain Bacteria; kingdom Pseudomonadati; phylum Pseudomonadota; class Betaproteobacteria; order Burkholderiales; family Alcaligenaceae; genus Pigmentiphaga; species Pigmentiphaga daeguensis. The sequence continues at coordinate 122,582 of NZ_BAAAEN010000006.1, forward strand.
TCGCCAGGAAAAAACTCATCGTCGACTGGCTCATGCCCATGCGCTCGGCAGCGGCCGAGACGCTGCCGGTGCGGCGGATCTCGTCGAACACGCGCAGCAGCTTCGTATCGATATTCTCCAATTTTCTTATTGATCCATATCGATAAATTCGATCCAGCGTATCGATACCGCTCCATGGAGTCAAGCGCACCCGCTTACTAACATGGCGCCAGATTTCACGCGAGGAGACACCATGAGTACCGGAACCCAAGCGACCGCCATCGTGGTGGGCGGCGGCATAGGCGGCCTGGCCGCCGCGCTGGCCCTGGCCAGGGAAGGCGTGTCGGTCGAACTGCTGGAGCAGAGCCCGACCATAGGCGAGATCGGCGCCGGCATCCAGCTCGGCCCCAACGCCTTCGCCGCGCTGGACGCGCTGGGCGTGGGCGAGGCCGCGCGGCGCCGCGCAGTCTTCACCGAGCGCCTGATCATGATGGACGCGGTCGACGCCACCGAGGTCGGCGGCTTCGACGTGGGCGAGGCATTCCGCGCGCGCTTCGGCAATCCCTACGCCGTCATCCACCGCGCCGACATCCATCTGTCGATCCTGGAAGCGGTACAGACCCATCCGCTGATCCGCTTCAAGACCTCCACCCGCGTGCAGGCCCTGGAACTGGGCGACGGCCAGGCCACGGTGGTGGACGACCAGGGCGGCCGCCACACGGCCGACGCGGTGGTGGGCGCCGACGGCGTGAAGTCGGTGATACGCGACACGCTGATCGGCGACGAGGCCCGGGTGACCGGCCACGTGGTCTACCGCGCCGTGGTGGACGAGGCCGACATGCCCGACGACCTCAAGATCAACGCCCCGGTGGTGTGGGCCGGCCCGAACTGCCACCTGGTGCACTATCCGCTGCGCAACGGACACCAGTACAACCTGGTGGTCACCTTCCACAGCCGCGAGCCCGAGGTCTGGGGCGTGCGCGAGGGCAGCAAGGAGGAAGTGCTGTCCTACTTCGAGGGCATCCATCCCCGTCCGCACCAGATGCTGCACCGTCCCACGTCCTGGAAGCGCTGGGCCACCGCCGACCGCGACCCGCAGCCGCGCTGGGGCCTGGGCCGCGCCACGGTGCTGGGCGACGCCGCCCATCCCATGACCCAGTACCTGGCACAGGGCGCCTGCATGGCACTGGAAGATGCCGCCACGCTGGGCGCGGCGGTGCGCCATGCCCGCGGCGACCTGGAAGCGGCGTTCCGGCTGTACGAGAACTCCCGCATCACCCGCACCGCGCGCGTGGTGCTGTCCACCCGCGCCATGGGCACGCTCTACCACGCCAAGGGCGTCGAGCGCCTGGTGCGCAACTCGCTGTGGGTGGGCCGCACCCAGGATCAGTACTACGACGCGATGCAGTGGCTGTACGGCTGGCGCGTGGAGACCTGCCTGAAACCCTTGGTGTAACCGACCGGCCGCCGATACATCAAATAATACTAATTCGCGTTATCATTCCCGGAATTTCAACATTCCGGGAATCGCGGCCTCTCCACAGGCGCGACCTTAGCCTCATGTTGCGCAAATTCGGAGTCCTGCTGCACCGCTGGTTGGGCCTGGGCGTCGCGGCCTTCCTGTTCATCGCCGGGCTGACCGGCGCCTTCATCTCGTGGGACCACGAGCTCGACGCGTGGCTGAACCCGCAGCTGTTCGAGCCCGCCACGCAGGGCGAGCCGCTGCCGGTCGAGACCCTGATCGCCAGGCTGGAAGCCGAGGATCCGCGCCTGATGGTCACCTTCAGCCCGCTGGAGGTCGAGCCCGGCCACGCCCTGCTGGTCTCCGTCACCGGCCGCATCGACCCGGCCACCGGCAAGGCCTTCCCGCTGGACTTCAACCAGGTCGCGCTGGATCCGGTCACCGGCGACGTCCAGGGCCGGCGCGAATGGGGTGCGATCTCGCTCAGCCGCGAGAACCTGCTGCCTTTCCTGTACAAGCTGCACTACACCATGCACCTGCCCGACGTGAAGGGCGTGGAACTGGGTATGTGGTTCATGGGGCTGGTCAGCATCGCCTGGTTCCTGGACTGCTTCGTCGCGCTCTACCTGTCCTTCCCCTCGTGGCGCGCCTGGCGCAAATCGTTCGCGTTCCGCGTCGGCAAGGGCGGCTACGCGCTCAATTTCGACGTGCATCGCTCCGGCGGCGTCTGGCTGTGGGCGCTGCTGCTCCTGCTGGCGGTGACCTCGATCTCGCTCAACCTGGGCAACGAGGTCGTGCGTCCGGTGGTCAACCAGATCTCGCCGCTGACGCCCACGCCGTTCGAGACCCGCCCCCTGCGCCCGCTGGACCAGCCCATCATGCCGACGCTGACCCGGACGCGGATCGTCGAGCTGGGCAGGGCCGAGGCCGGCCGCCTGGGCATCGCCGAACCGGCCGGCGCCGTGTTCTACGGCGCGCTGCAAGGCATCTATGGCGTAGGTTTCTACGAACCCGGCAACGACCACGGCGACGGCGGGCTCGGCAACAGCTGGCTCTACTTCGACGAAAAGAACGGAGCGCTGCTGGGCAAGCACATCCCGGGCACCGGCAGCGCCGGGGACGTGTTCATGCAGGCCCAGTTCCCGCTGCATTCCGGCCGCATTCTGGGCATTCCCGGACGCATCTTCGTGTCGCTGCTGGGACTGTCGGTGGCCATCCTGAGCGTGACGGGCGTCGTGATCTGGGCGAAGAAACGCAAGGGCCGGATGGCCTCGGCCAGGGCGGCGCAGGCCCGCATGCGGCCCGCCGCGGCTACGAACTTGCCTGGCCTGTCTTGACGGCCACAGGGTAGGGTCGCCGGCGGCGAAGCCCGCCACCGATGGCGGGAAAGGCGATGGACAGGACGGCCGCATCCAGGGTGACGTCCACGCCTATCACCAGCGTCGCGTCCAGCACATCCAGCAGCCGCAGCATGCGCGCCCGTTCCTTGGCGAACGAGGCGCGGACCCGCGTCGGCCCCCAGGGCTGGAGCTCGTCCAGCGAGACCGGCACGGAGGTGTGGCCGCTGGCGCCGTTGCCATGGCCGACCCGCAACTGCACGCGATCCAGGTCCAGCCGCGCGCCGACCACGATGCGCCGGTTAATGCCGGGACGGCTGGCGATGCAGGCGATGGCGGAGTCGATCAGCGCGCAGACATGGTCGGCGGAGCCGGCCACCAGCAGCGGATGGTCGGGTACATCGGCCTCCACGTACCGGACGTTGCCGTCCGGCGAGAGGTCGTAGTCCTCCACGGCTGACTGGATCACGCGCCCCAGGTCGCACAGCAGCCCCGCCGCGCGGCGCTCGGACAGCTCGCCGGTAAGTTCGGTCATGGAAGTGCTCGCAGAGACAAGCTTGGGGCGAGTCTACGGAAGAGCGATCCATCCCACTGCAAACAATGTGCAACACACTGGCCGGCGCAGCCACGCCGGCCAAGGTTTTTACCGCTAGTAGGCGCTAGCCTTCGAAAGCAGGTCCAGCGATTCCGCGTCCAGTGCCAGCGTGGCGGCAGCCTGCAGCGAATCGAGCTGGGCGGCCGAGGTGGCGCTGGCGATGGGCGCCGTGACCGCGGGCTGGTGCAGCAGCCAGGCCAGCGCCACGGCCGCCGGGGTCGAGCCATGCCGCTGGGCCACCTGGTCCAGGGCCTCCAGGATGCGCAGGCCGCGCTCGTTCAGGTACGTGCCCACCCGGCTGCCGCGCGCCTTGCCTTCGAGGTCGGCGGCGGTGCGATACTTGCCGCTCAGGAAACCGCTGGCCAGCGCGTAATAGTTGATGACGGCCACCTGATTGCGCAGCGCCACCGGCGCCAGTTCCGTCTCGAACGCCTGGCGCTCGATCAGGTTGTACTCGGGCTGCAGCGTGGCATAGGCGGCAAAACCGTTGGCACGGCTCACGTCCAGGGCCTCCTGGAAGCGGGCGGCGGTGTAGTTGGACGCACCGATCGCGCGGACCTTGCCGGCCTTCACCAGCCGGTCGAAGGCCGCCAGGCTTTCCTCCAGCGGCGTCGCCGCATCGTCGTCATGGGCCTGGTACAGATCGATGTAGTCGGTCCGCAGGCGGCGCAGCGAACCTTCCACCGCCTTTTCTATGTACGCGGCCGACAGCCCGCCCGGATTGTCCAGCGCGGGCTTGCCCACCTTGGTGGCCAGGATCACGCGATCGCGCTTGCCGCTGCGCTTGAACCAGTTGCCGATGATGGTTTCCGATTCGCCGCCCTGGTTGCCGGGTACCCAGCGCGAATAGGCGTCGGCGGTATCGATGAAGTTCATGCCCCGGTCGGCCAGCGCATCCAGGATGCCGAACGACGCGGCCTCGTCCAGGGTCCAGCCGAATACGTTGCCGCCGAAGGCAATGGGGAATACCTGCAGGCCGGTGGTGCCGAGCGGTCGATAGGTCATGGCTGCCTCGTGCGGAAGGGAAACGGAATCGAAAATAGTAGGAGATTCCGGCCTCCCGACCAAATAGCCGCCACGCATGAGCTAGTTCACGCGCCGCCCGCCTGCGTGGTGCGTTCCTTGATCAGTTGATGCCGCCTTTCCATTTCCTGCCGCAGCTCGCGCCGCAGCAGCGCCGCCTCGCAGCGCTGGCGCTCTTCCTCGTCCTGCGGTTCGAGCGGGGGCACCGGTACCGGCACGCCGTCGTCGCCCACCGCGACCATCGTGAAATAGCAGCTGTTGGCGTGGCGCACGGTCTTGCTGCGGATATCTTCCGTCACCACCTTGATGCCGATCTCCATGGACGTGCGCCCGGTGTAGTTGACCGCCGCGTAGAAGGTGACCAGTTCGCCCACGTGGATGGGCTGGCGGAACACGACCTGATCGACCGACAGCGTGACCACGTAGCGCCCGGCGTAGCGGCTGGCGCAGGCATAGGCGACCTGGTCGAGATACTTGAGGATGGTGCCGCCATGGACGTTGCCCGAGAAATTCGCCATGTCGGGCGTCATCAGGATCGTCATGGAAAGCTTGTGCTGGGAATCGTTCATGGCGAACCTTCTGCGCGAATATGAAGCAGCGCCATTGTAGCCAGCGCGGACGCGGCCCGCGCGGCGGCGTTAACATGGACCTCCGCCATCATCCGCCTCCGGGAGACGTCATCATGCCCAGCCCCACCCTCGCCCTCCTGCATCCCGGCGCCATGGGCGCGGCCATCGGCGCCTGCCTGGTCTCCACCGGCCACCGCGTGCTCTGGTGTTCCGCCGGGCGCAGCGCCGCCACGGCCGCGCGGGCGCGCCAGGCCGGTCTGGAAGACGCAGGCTCCCTGGCCGACGCCCTGCGCGCCGCCGACATCGCCATCTCGGTCTGCCCGCCGGACAACGCGCTCGACCTGGCGCGCGAGGTCGCGCGGCACCGGTACGGCGGCGTCTTCGTCGACGCCAACGCGGTCTCGCCGGCCACCCTCCGGCAGATCGAGGAAGCCGTGCGCGCCGGCGGCGCGCGCTTCGTGGACGGCGGCATCATCGGCCAGCCGCCGCGCGCGGCCGGCAGCACCCGTCTCTACCTGGCCGGCGACGGCGCTTCGGACATCGCTGCGCTGTTCGAAGGCAGCGCGCTCGAAGCCATCGCGCTGGACTCCCCCGCCGGCAGCGCTTCGGCGCTGAAGATCTGCTATGCCGCCTGGAGCAAGGGCGCCACCGCGCTGCTGGCCGGCATACGCGCGCTGGCCCGCCACGAAGGCGTCGAGCCGGCCCTGCTGGCCGAATGGCAGCGGTCCAGCCCGCAGACCCCGGCACGGTCGGAAGAGGTCGCGCAGAAGGCCGAGAAGGCCTGGCGCTGGGTGGGCGAGATGGAGGAAATCGCGTCCACTTTCCATGCCTCCGGGCTGCCTTCGGGCTTTCACCTCGCGGCCGCGGACATCTTCCGGCGGCTGGACGTCTACAAGGATGCGCCCCGGCCGCCCGCCATGGACGAGGCGCTGGACCGGCTGCGGCGCTGACCCGCCGGCTTCAGACCAGGCCGAAGGACTTGGCGCGCAGCGCCGCCTCGGCGCGCGAGGCAATGTTGAGCTTCTCGTAGATGTGCTTGACGTGGTCGCCCACGGTATGGCGCGAGATGCCCAGCGCGGTGGCGATCTCGCCCAGCCGCAGGCCACGCGCCAGCAGCACCAGCACTTCGTTCTCCCGGGCCGACAGCGGGCTGATGACCGTGGACGGCCTCAAGCGGAAATGATCCAGCAGCCGGCGCGCGATGGCGGGCGACAGCGGCGGCTGGCCCTGGGCGATGCCGGTCAGCATGGCCGCGAGCTGGGCCGGCGGATGTTCCTTCAGCACATAGCCCTGCGCGCCGGCCTGCAAGGCGGCGAACAGCTTGCTGTCCTCGCCCGTGATGCTGGACACCACCACGGTGCAGCGCGGATGCCGCAGCGTCAGGGTGGCGATGAGTTCCGTGCCATCGCCGTCGGGCAGTCCCAGGTCCACCAGGGCCAGGTCCGGCACCCGCTCGGCGATGGCCGCGCCCGCCTGCGCCAGGTCCTGGCCGCAGCGCACGCGCGCTTCCGGAAAGGCCAGCGCCACGGCCTCGCTCAGCATGGCCGCCGCTTCCGGCAGGTCTTCGACGATCAGGATGTCGTTCATGCCCGCACCTCCGCCGGCGCCGCCGGCTCCACGGACGCCACGGCTGAATTCCCGGGCCCCAGCGGCAGGCAGATCCTCAGGATACAGCCGTCCTCGCCGCGTTCGAGCCCGACCACCCCCTGGTACTCGGCCAGGCGCCGCCGCATGCCGGCCAGGCCCAGGCCGATGCTGGCCGGCCCCGCAACGGGCGCGCTGCGGCCGGAGCCGCGCATGCCATCGTCCACCATGACGATGTCCAGCCGGCCGTTGCCCGCTCGCACCTCCACCTCGATACGGGTGGGACCGCCATGCTTGAGCGCGTTGGACAGGCCCTCGCGCAGGGCGCGTTCCAGGGTGGCCTTCATCCGGGCCGGCAGGGCCGACTGCATGTCGGGCAGCGGCATGGCCGGCACGAACTCGTTCCAGACGAAATCCACGCCCGCCGCGTCGCAGCGGGTGGCCATCTCGGCGCGCCAATCGGCCAGTGCATCGGCCAGCGGCTGGCTGTGGCCCTCCAGGGCCGACAGCGTGGTGCGCAGGTCGCTCATCGCCGCGCGCGCGACATCGGCCGCCACGCCGTCGCCCGCGCGCGACGCCTGGTGGATCAGCATCAGCAGCCGCGCGCCGATGTCGTCGTGCATGTCCTGCGCGATGCGATGGCGTTCTTCGCGCACGCCCCGCTCGTAGGAATCGCGCCCCTCGCCCGCCTTCTGCACCAGGCTGGACAGCGATGCCGCCAGCTCGACGTCGTGCGGCGCGAACAGCCTGCGGCCGCGATCGGCCAGGCGCAGCACCCGCGCCTCCAGGCCGCCGCAGGACGGCACCCACAGCGCCTGCCCCGACTCCAGCAGGGTGGCCGAACGGGGGTCCTCGGCCTCGGCATGCGCAAGGCGGCGAATGTCCAGCGGATCGAACAACTGCCCGAGCAGCGCGTCCCACCGGCGCTCCTGTTCCCCTCGCGAGGGCGAGAAGGCAATGCGGATCAGCTCGGGGAAAGTGGAGTCGACCCGCGCGCCCCGGGCGCCGGTCAGCCGGCGCCACAGCCACTGTCGGAACGGGAAGTACAGCCAGCCGCACAGCAGCAGCGACACGCCCATCGAGAACGCCGGGTTCCAGCGCAGCCAGACGATCAGCGCCGCGTCCATCAGCACCACCGCCAGCGCCCCGGCCAGCCACAGCAGGATCCGGTAGGCCCAGCGGTCCAGGTCGAACAGCCGGTACCGGCGCAGGCCGAACGCGAGCCCGACGTAGATGATCAGGAAGTAGCCGAAGGCGTAGCCCTGGGAGATGGGCGGAAAGAAGCCCAGCACCTTGGATCCCGTCGTCGAGAAGACGAACAGGCCGCTGCCCACCAGCATGGACAGTGCCAGCCAGCGCAGCGCGGCCCGATCCAGCGGACGGCCCCGGCTCATTCTCCATTGCACGCCGGCCAGCGCGATCGCGCCCAGCATCTCGGACATGATGCCCATGCGGGTCCAGTTCTGGCTGGGCAGCCACTGCATCGTGTCGGCCAGCCACCAGGCCCCGTACACCACGGGCAGCGCCCACAGCGCCCCCACCGGCACCAGCCGCCTCGGATAACACAGGAACACCGCCAGCAGCGCGCACCCGAACATGAAGGCGCCGGCGTGGTTGGCGGCGGACAGCGCGTGGAACAGTTCCCCGCCCAGCGCCAGTTCGCGGCTGCTATAGACCGCCGCGGGCACCGCGAAGGCGGGGAAGGCCAGGCCGGTCAGCGCGAACATGCCCGCGCCCAGGTCCGTCGGCCGCAAGGCCCAGACCCAGCATGCGATCAGGCACCCGGCGAAGCTGACGACGAGCTGGAACCAGAACGTCGCCGGCAGCGATCCCAGCGGCCGGGTCGCGGGCGTCCAGACCTCGGCCGCGCGCGAACCATCGACCCGTGTCCACTCGGCCCGCACGGGCCCGTCCAGCAGCGCGCGGAATTTTGCCTGCCGGTCGAAGAACCTGTTCATGCGCGCGTATTCGTCGAAGAAGTCGGGCTCTTCGATCAGGTCGTCGGGCTCCACGTCCAGGCCGGTGCGCTCTCCGGGACGCGAAAGCGCCAGGCGCGACGCGCCTTCCTCCAGGCCATGGGCGGGGCCGCCGGACAGTCCGCGCGCGCGCACGCTGCCGGCTTCGTCGACAGTGAATGCGATGCCCAGCCAGGGCGTCTGCAACGCCCCCCAGGTGGCCGCCGCGGCGGCGGCCGCGCACAGCGCCAGCACCGCCAGCAGGATGCGGGCAGGCACGGCCAGGAACGAATTGATGGGCATGTCGGGATTCCAGCGGCAATCGGGACGCGAACGGGGGCGGCACGCTGATGATGAAGAAAGACCCCGGCCAGTACAAGCCATTCGTCGCCTGCCGGCAACCCCGTGTTCGCGGGATTGCCCGCCCCGCTCCACATGGGAAGAATCGCCGGACACCACCCGACCGGCCGCGAACGCGGCAGGTCTCATCCACGCCACGAAGGTATTCCATGATGAAGCTACCGTTCTTCCCGCCACGCATTGCGCGCCTTGCCGCGTGCGCCTGTCTCGCACTTGCCCTGGGCGCCTGCGGCGGCGACGGCGGCTCGTCGGGCGGCGCGAGTCCGCCGGCACCGAAGACGGACACGCTGTCGGGCACGGCGGCCACCGGCGCCGCCGTGGCCAACGCCACCGTCACCGTCGTGAACGCGGCGGGCGCCACCGCCACCGGCAAGAGCGGCGCCGATGGCCGCTACAGCATCACCATCGAATCGGCGCCGCCCTACCTGCTCAAGGTCTCGACCGGATCGGGATCGGTGCTGTACTCGTTCGCGGCGGCCGCGGGCACGGCCAACATCACGCCGCTGACCACGCTGGCGCTGCATGATGCCGGCGGCAGGAAACCGCTGGCCGCGCTGTTCGAGGGTTGGAAGACCACTCGCCTCGCAGGCGACGCGATCACAGCCGCTGCCAAGCGTGTGAACGCCAACTTCGCCGCGCTCTACACCGCCAAGGGCGTGGATCCCAAGACCTTCGATTTCTTCAGCCGCGGCTTCGCCGCCGACGGCAAGGGCTTCGATGCGGTGCTGGACGGCGTATCGATTTCGCTCAGTTGCTCCACCACGTCCTGCTCGGAAACGATCAAGGTCGGCGAAAGCGTCACCACCTATGATTTCTCGATCAGCGTGGCCGGCATCTCGTTCAGCGGCGGCGGCACGAGCAGCACCATCCCGGCCGGCTCGAAGTGGGAACTGACCGTGCGGGGCTCGGCCAACGGCGTGCCTTTCGAGCAGACCATCGGCAACATCGAATTCGGCGCCGTGCCGGCCTCGGCCGACGGTGCCCAACAGGTGGTGCAGCAGTACGGCGGCGTCTCGGGCGGCGTGTCCGGCCCCGGGGTCAGCCTGAGCTACAGCTACAGCGACCTGTCGACCAGCTACGAGGGCTGCGGAGGCTGCGGCGTCGGCAGCACCATCGTGCTCAAGAGCAAGGGCTCGGTGTCGGTCTCGGGCACCGCAAACGGCATCACGATCCCGCCCACCACGACCCGGTTCGACTACACCTATACCTACAGGCGCACCAGTTGATCCCGGTCCCGGCGGGAGCCGGGCAGGCCCAGCCCCAGGTGATCCCTGAAGGTCGGGCCTTCGTAGTCCAGGCGGAACAGGCCGCGCCGCTGCAGCACCGGCACGACCAGTTCCGCGAATGCCTCGACGGCCCCTGGCACGTAGGCGGGAAAGATGTTGAAGCCGTCCGCCGCCCGCTGGTCGAACCAGGCCTGGATGAAATCGGCGACCTCCTCGGGGTTGCCCACCACGATGGCGCCCATGGCCCCCGCCGTATCGATCAGGTCGCGATAGGAAATACGCGCCGCACCCGTCAGCGACCGGCGGGTGCGGCGGGCGGTCTCGTCGATCAGCCTGCGCCCCGCCTCGGACGCCTGCCCGTACAGCGCGGGTTCCACCACGGCGCCGGGGTCGTTGCCGCGCACGTCCACGCCCAGGGTCTCGGACAGCGCGCTCAGGTTGCGCCGGCGGCCGCGCCCCAGCCCGCCCTTGCGGACCTCGCCCGCCGCCTCTTCCGGGTCCAGCGGCAGGAAGGCGTTCAACCTGTCGTAGATCGCCACGGCTTCTTCGGTGGTGGGCGCGACTATGGGCGTGAGGCCCGGCAGGATGGCGATTTCGTCTTCGCCGCGTCCGTAGCGGGCGGCGCGCTGCTTGATGTCGGCGTAGTAGGCCTGGGCCGACGGAATGTCGGGCTGGCCGGCGAAGATGACGTCGGCCTCGCGCGCGCCCAGTTCGCGCGACCGGTCCGAGGTGCCCGCGTGCAGGATGACCGCATGGCGCTGCGGCAGCCGCGGCACGTCCAGCGGGCCGGCGATGCGGAAGTGCCGTCCGTCGTGATCCAGCGGGACGCCCGCCGGCGCCTCGACCGACGGTGCGCCGTCCCACAATGCCTTCACCACGTCGACGAACTCGTCGGCCCAGTCATAGCGCTTGCCCGTTTCCCAATGCTCGGTACGGCTGAAGTTGGCGGCGGCGATGTCATCGGCACCGGTCACGATGTTCCAGGATGCACGGCCCGCGCTGACGTGATCGAGCGATCCCATCAGGCGCGCCACGGAATAGGGGTCGTAGTAGGTGGGGTTGGCGGTGACCACGATGCCGATGCGCGACGTGGCGGCAGCCAGGCTGGCGGCCGTCGTGAACGGCTCCAGCCGCGACATCTGCGCGGGGTTGGTGCGTTGCAGCCGGGGATCCGTGGCCAGGCGGTCGCCCAGGAACAGGAAGTCGAACCGGGCCCGCTCCGCCACTTGCGTCACGTGCTGCAGGAACTCGATGTCGAACGCCGCATCCTCCTTGGAGCCGGGCAGCCGCCAGCCGGCGGCGTGGGTGCCGGTGGCCCAGAACATCAGGCCCAGGTGCAAACGGCGAGGGGGTTGGCTCATGGCGGTCATCCGTTGACGGGTTGCGGGGAAACGTGGCGATTGGCGGGACGGGCCAGGCCCAGGCGTCCGCGCAGCGTGAGCGCGGCGCCTTCGGCGGGCGGGGCGGTCGCGCCGCGCCGAACCAGCCCCGGCACCACCAGTTCGGCGAAACGCGGCCATTGGCCAGGCTCGGGCGCCGGCGCCACCGCGAATCCGTCGGCCACCCGCCGCGCCACCCATGCCTGCAAGGTGGCGGCGATCTCGCCCGGCGTGCCGATCAGCGTGACCGCATCGGCACGCGAAGGCGCGCGGGCGCGCAGCCGCTGCGCTTCGTCCGGCGTGTCGGCCACCCAGGGCACGATGGGCGCGAGCACCCGCGGCGGATTCGCGGCGCGGCCTTCGCGCACGGCCAGTGCGCGCAAGGCTTCGGCCGCCTCGCGCACGCCGGCTTCGTCCCCGGCCGCCACCACCACGATGTCGGCCTCGGCCGCCGCCCAGGGGCGCGAGGCGGCCGAGCGTTCGACATGCACCAGGGGCAACTGGCCCTGCGGCGGCCGCGCGACGTTCAGCGGTCCCTGGACCTGGAAATGCTCGCCCCGGTGCGCAATGGCGTGGATCTTGGCGCCGTCCACGAAACGGCCGCTGGCCTTGTCGCGCAGGAAAGCGTCGTCCTCCCAGCTGTCCCACAGCGCGCGCACCACGTGCAGGAACTCCCTGGCATGCCGCCCGGGATCCGCCGGCGCGGCGCGATCGCGCACGCCGAAGTTGACCGCCGCCGCGCGCGCGGGATCGTGCACCAGGTTGAGCGCCGCCCGCCCATGGGTGATGTGGTCCAGCGAAGCGGTCAGGCGGGCCAGGTTGAACGGTTCGTAGTAGGCGGCGTCGGCCGTCACGGCCAGGCCCAGGTGGCGGGTGCGCGTCGCGATGAAGGAAGCCGCCGTGAACGGGTCGAGGCGCACGCGCGGCGCGGCGCCTTCGACGCGCGGTTCGTCATCGAGCACCAGCAGGTCGAACCCGGCGCGCTCGACTTCCAGCGCCAGGCTGGTCAGCAGCGAGCCGGCGAACGCCGTCTCGATCGAGGGCTCGGCGCGGCGATGCAGATACGCCAGCAGCGGGCCGCCGGCACGCGGAAGGGATACGGATGTGGAAGACATGTGGAACCCCAGGTGAAGAGTCAGCGCGCCGAGGCCAGCGCGCGCAGCGGAGCCCGGGCCGGCGAGGCGCCTGTGTCGATCGCATGCAGGGCGTCGTAGATCGACGCCTCGAGCTTGAGCAGCGGCAGGTCGCCGCGCCGGCGCGGCCGCGGAACGGCCACGCGGAAGGTGTCGTGGATATGGCCCGGCCGGGGCGACAGCAGCACGATGCGGTCGGCCAGGAACACCGCCTCGCCCACGTCGTGCGTGACGAACACCACCGTGCGCCGGTGCGCCTGCCAGATGCGCACCAGGTCTTCCTGCAGCCGGATGCGCGTGATGTGGTCCACCGCGCCGAAGGGCTCGTCCATCAGCAGCACGCTGGGCTCGTTGGCCAGCGCGCGGGCGATGCCGGCCCGCTGGCGCATGCCGCCCGACAACTGGTGCGGGTACTTGTCGCCGAATCCCGCCAGCCCCACCAGCTCCAGATAGGCCTTGGCGGTCTGGCGCCGCAGCGCCTTGTCGCGTCCCCGGATCTCCAGGCCCAGCTGGACGTTGCGCGCCACCGTGCGCCAGGGCAGCAGCGAGGCGTCCTGGAACACCACCCCCACCGAGGGGAACGGCCCGGCGATGGGCCGGCCGTCGAACAGGGCCTGCCCGGCGGTGGGGCGCTGCAGGCCGGCCAGGATCTCCAGCAGCGTGCTCTTGCCGCAACCGCTGGGGCCCAGCAGCACCACGAACTCCCCTTCATCGATATCGAGGTCGATATCGGCCAGCGCATGCACGGGCTTCGCGCCCCCATAGACCTGGCTCAGCTTGCGGATCGAGAAAATGGACACCGGGCGACTCCTTGCGATCAGCCTTTCAGCGCCGCCGATCTATCGGGGTACTGGAACGGCTTGACGTATTCCCGCGGCACGAAGCGCAGGTCGATGTACTTCTTCGCGTCATACGGCGCCTTCTGGTTCTGCTGCTCGATCTCGATGCGCTGCGTATCCTGGATGGCGACCGGATCGACGTCGGGATTGTTGTCCCAGACGTCGTCCTCCTGCCTGAGCGCCAGTTCGACCGCGCGGGGATTGAGCTTGAGCCGCGCCTGCAGCCACGGCAGGTACTCCGGGTAGTTCGCCTTGGCGTAGGTGTAGGACTTGAAATAGGCCCGCAGCCCGCGGCGCAGCAGGTCGGGATCGTTCGCGATCAGCCGGTCGCCCGCGATCAGCACGCCGGTGTGATAAGTGGGCAGGTAGTCCCAGCCCCGGGCCAGCGTGCGGCTGGTCTTCTCCAGCTCGCCCAGCGCGGCAAAGGGCTGGTGGATGATGGTCGCGTCCACCTGGCCGGAGATCAGCGTGCCGTAGGCCTGCTGGGTCGAGCCATTGCCGAACAGCGTCACGTCGCGCCGGGGATCGAGGCCGTTGCGGACCAGGATCGTGCGCAGCACCGTATCCAGGTTCGAACCCGCATGGGCATTGCCCACGGTCTTGCCCTTCAGGCCGGCGATGCTCTGGATGCCGGGCCGGGCGATCAGGAAGTACGGTCCCTTGCTGCGAAAGCCCGACGATACGATCTTGATCGGCGCGCCCAGCGCCGCGGCGCGCAGGTAGACGCTGGTCGGCCCGAACGCGAACGACAGCTCGCCGGTCGCGACGCCGGTCACCGCATCCTGTACGTCCACGAACTCCACCTCCAGGCCCTCTTCGCGGAAGAATCCTTTCTCCACGCCAAAGGCGATGGGCTGCTGGGTGTAGCTGTTGGTGGCCACGAGCTTGAGCTTCTTCGTCGCGGCGCCCTGCGCGGACGACAATCCGGGAACGGAGGCGGAAAGGGCCGCCAGGGCGGCAAGGCGCGACAGCGTGTCGCGTCGGTTCTTGTTCATGATGGAATCCACAGGAAAGCGAAGCGGGGAAATGACGAACGGTCAGGCATGCTTCCACCGGAGCAGCACGCGCCTCTCCAGTTGCTCGACCGCGAAGATGATGAGCAGCGCGAACACTGTGATGGTGGCGACCAGCGCGAACACGGCGGCGGTGTCGTAGACACCGGTGGCCCGGTTCAGCAGGTTGCCGATGCCCGCCTTCGAGGCCACGATCTCGGCCAGCAGCGCGGCCACCACGCACATCACCGCCTCCACCCGTACCGCCGCCATGATCGAAGGGATGGCCGACGGCAGCACCACCTTGAAGATGCGCTGCGCCTGCGTCGCGCCCAGCACCCGGGCGACTTTCAGGTGGTTCTCCTGCACCTGCCGGATGCCCGCGATCGTGTTGAACACGAAGATGAAATAGCCGAACAGGAAGACGATGAAGACCTTGTGCGCATAGCCTATGCCCAGGTACAACGTCAGCAGCGGAATGATCGCGACCTTGGGGACGGCCATCAGCGCGACCAGGAACGGATTGAGGAACCGGTGCACCGCCGGCAGCAGGCCCATCACCACGCCGGTCGAGACGCCGGCCACGAACGCGATGGCCACGCCCAGCAGCGCCTCGGACAAGGTCACCAGCAGATGGCGCAGCAGGCCGTCCTGCATCACCAGGCGGGGAAAGGCCTCCAGGACCTGCGTGGGCGATGCCAGATAGATGGGCTTGACCGCGCCGCTGTCCACCAGGAACTGGATGGACAGCAGGATGGCCGCCAGCAGCAGCACCTGTCCGGCGACGATCAGCAGCGCGGCGGGCACGCGTCTGCGCGGCCGGGACTCGCGGTCCGCGAGAGGAAGCGCGGGTACGGCATGGAGATGCGATGGAATGCTGGACATGACGGCACGGCGGAGGGACATCGGAGGACCACTCTATGCCGCTGCCGGCCGGTGCCGAAGGAATTTGTCCGCATATGCAATGCCACAAATCGCATTTCCCGCGCGCCGCGCCGATTGCTAGATTGCCCGCTTCGGCACGCTTCGTCTTCGGAACCATTCATGCGCTACATCGATCTGGGCACCACCGGCCTGCGCGTCTCGCGGCTGGCATTCGGCGCCTCCAGCTACGGCTCCCGGGACTGGATGCCCTGGGCCTTGTCCGAGGACGACGCCCAGCCCCACTACCGCGCGGCGTTCGAACATGGCTTCAACCTGTTCGACACCGCCGAGTCCTATTCCAGCGGCCTGAGCGAGGAAATCCTGGGCCGCGCCATCAAACGCTACGGCACGGGCCGCGACAAGGTCGTCATCGCCACCAAGGCCGGCCTGGCCAGGGGCGACGGCGTCAACCACGGTCTGTCGCGCAAGCGCATCCGCCACGCCATCGACGACAGCCTGCAGCGCCTGGGCACCGACTACATCGACCTCTACCAGATCCACCGGCTCGATCCCCACACGCCGCTGGAGGAGGTGATGCTGGCGCTGGACGACGTGGTGCGCGCCGGCAAGGCGCTGTACATCGGCGCCAGCAGCATGCACGCGTGGCAGTTCGCGACCTTGCAGCAATTGGCCGGACGCGACGGGCTGACGCGGTTCTCGACCATGCAGAACAAGTACAACCTGCTGTACCGGGAAGAAGAGCGCGAGACCCTGCCGCTGTGCCTGCACCAGAACGTGGCGGTGCTGCCCTACAGCCCCCTGGCGCGCGGCCTGCTGGCGGGCAGCCGCAGGCAGGACACCGAACGTTCGCGCGTCGTCCGCGACTTCGTCCGCCCGGAGGACGAGAGCATCGTGGACCGCGTCATCCAGGTCGCCGCCGAGCGCGACGTCAAGCCGGCACAGATCGCGTTGGCCTGGCTGCTGCACAATCCGGCGGTCACCGCTCCCATCGTCGGCGCCACGCGCGCCGCCCACCTGGACGATGCCGTGGCCGCGCTGGACATCGTACTCAGCGCCGAGGAACTGGAACGGCTGGAAGCGCCGTACGTGCCGCAGCAGGTGCAACTGGACCGGAACGTGGCACCCGTGCCCGGCCAGACCGCGTCGCCCGATTTGCTGCGACTGTTCCGCCGCTAGCTGTTCCGGCGGCGGCGCGTGGCACGCCACTTGCTGCGGAACGCGCTTTCAGGAGACCTCCCATGAAAGATCGTCCGTCCGACACGACCGCCAAGCCCCCCACTGTCATACGCGAACGGCCGGCCGATCCCAACTGGCTGGGCGTCGGCTCCGAGGAACGGCCGCGCGAGCCGGTCGAGCCGCAGACCGGCTCGGAACCCGCCGACGTCGGCCGGAAGATGCCGGGGGAGGTCCCGTCCGCACTGGGCAAGCCGCCGTCGCGTCGGGGTCGCGATCCCGACCTGGCCTGAAGCCTCGTCAGTCTTCCTCGTCTTTCCCGCTGCGCCGCTCGTTGCCCGCCGCGCCGTCGCTGCGCACCTCCACGTCGGCCCCCTGCTGGCCGCGCTGCGCCGGCGTGAAATCGTCGGATCCGGGCAGCGTCCCGGTCCTGGCCTCTCTACCGGCTTGCGCGGTCCCCTGGTCGAACTCGGTCGTCGCCCCTTCGGGACCGGGCGGATGATCCACGTCCGGACGCGGGGCGTCGTCGGAGGAAACATGTTTCGGGCGCGGCGCGCCGGCATTGGGGTCGGGAGGGGTTTTCATGGTCGGCTCCTGTCGAGTTGCCGTGCCAGGCAGCAGCTTTCGTGCCCGGACGGCAGCGCAGGATCCGCCCCCGCCCGCTCAATCGAGAGAGATCGCATTGCGTGCGATGATTGGCCGCCAGCGGTCCAGTTCCCGCGCGATGTAGTCGCGGAACGCAGCCGGCCCGAGATGGGCCGGTTCCATGCCCTGCGCACGGTAGTAGTCGACAACCTTGGGATCGCGCAGTGCGACAGCTACGGCCGCATGGATGGCCTGCAATACGGCGGGCGGCGTAGTGGCGGGCGCCGCGAGGCCGAACCAGCCTATGGGGTCGAAGTCGACGCCCTGCTCCTTCAGCGTGGCGACCTGCGGCAGCATGGGGGTTCGACGGGGCCCCACGACCGCGACGGCGTCGATCTTGCCAGACTTGATGAAAGGCGCCACGGCGAGCGGCGGCAGCACGGCCATCTGCACGTCGTTGGCGATCAGGGCGGAGACGATCTGCGGCGAGCCGGCATAGGGTGCATGCGGAACATCGCCACCGCTCAGCGCAACCAGGTAGGCCATCGCCAAGTGACCCAGCGTGCCGTTGCCTGGCGACGCATACGCCATCCTGCGCGAAGGGTCGCGCATCGCTGCCAGCAGATCCGCGGCGCGTCCGGCATGCATCGCCGCACTGGCCACCAGCACGGTAGGCGTCTCGGCCACCATCGCCACCGGCGCCAGGTCGCGCAGCGGGTCATAGGGCATCTTCTTGTACAACAGCGCGTTGGTGGCCAGGGGCCCGGCCGGTGCCAGCACGAGCGTGTATCCATCGGGCTCGGCGCGGGCCACTGCACCCGCGCCTATCATGCCTGCCGCTCCGGCCCGGTTCTCGACCACGACCACGTGGCCCGAGACCTTCTGCACGTTCTCGAAGATCAATCTGGCCAGCGTATCCGGCACCGAACCCGGACCGTAGGGCACGATGACGCGGACATTCTTCTGCGGCCACGCCTGCGCCTCCGCGAAGCTGCTGCTCATCGCGCAGAGCGCGGCCACGAGGGCGATTGCAATTTTCATGTTGTCTCCTTCCTGTCGATGGCATGCCGTAGGCGCTCAGGTCTCGGACCGCAGCGATGACCATTCCTGCGCGGTACGGCCAAGGTTGCCAAAGCGGGCAAACGCCCATCGCATGATCTGGCTTTCCCCTTGCCATGGCGGACTGTCGCCCAGATGCAGCCAGAGGCGGTAAAGAAAGCGCCGCTGCGCGGGATCGGGATCGTCCTCGTAGGCAGTCCTGCCATGCACCACGGTGAAGTTGTTCAGCAGTTGGACGTCGCCCGGTTCGAACGCCATGTGTAGCGCCATGTCCGGACGCCTGACTACCGAGTCGAAGCAATCGAGCGCGGCCCGCTCCGCGTCCTCGAGCGGGGTACCGAGCTTGGCCGCCGCGCCTTCTATATAGGACCTGGCATAGCGGCAGCTGACCCGCGCGCCGTGCCGGACGAAGACGGGGATACGCGGCGAGGCAGGCGCCTCTTGCGGCCATTGCTCGCCCTTGCGATCGTAGGGAAACCCTCGCTCCAGCACCTCCATGTGCTCCGGATGATCGGCAAGCAGCGCGTTGTAGACCGCCGGTGTGCTAACGATGGTGCTGGCACCTCCCGACATGGCCTTGTTGACGCACAGCAGCGCGACGACGTCGGTGGGGTCGCAGTGATAGTTCAGGTCGGCGCGGCTCTGGTATCCCCGGGCGTTGCTGCGATGGGCCTCGGCCGAATAGTCGAACCGCACGCCCTTGTCGGTGACGGGGCACAACAGGTCGCCGTCGGCGTTCTGGGTCAATCCGGTACCCAGCAACGCGCCCAGCATCCAGAATGCCAACCCGGCCTTGTCTCCCAGTTCACGCACCGGCACGCCGCGCAGCAGCACGAATCCGCGGGTGCCGAGCTCCCGCTTCACCTCGCGCATCAGCATGGCAAGCGGAACCAGATGACGGGCCGCCCACTCGGGCGTCGCGCGCGCCAGGTCCTGGCCGTCGAATTCCCGAGCCGCTCGCGCCAGGCAGCCGGCCTGCTCGTCGCTCAAGCGATGCAGCCAGGATCGATCGTGCTCGAAATCCGCCGCCTTCCAGACCGCGGGCCCTTCCGCGGGAGCTCGGCAAGCCGCCGCAAGCGTGTCAGTCATGTCGTTTCACCGAAGCATCCAATGGAGCCGCAGTGTCCCATCGCCGCCAGGGCTGAGTAAATTGAATTGATGGCGGTTAGTATTAACCAAAGGTTAATCGGGGAATCCACGTGAATCTGCGCCAGATAGAAGTGTTCCGGGCCATCATGCAAACCGGGTCGGTCAAGGGCGCGGCCGAACTCCTGCACGTTTCTCCACCCGCAGTCAGCAAGTTGTTGGCCACGGCGGAACGCCGCTCGGGATTGCGCCTGTTCGAACGCGCGAAGGGACGACTCATCGCCACACCGGAGGCCACTCAGCTATACGAGCAGGTCGACCGCATGTGGGCAGGCGTCGAGCGCATCCGCGTGATGACCGAGGAACTGCGCAACCCCACGGCGGGATCGCTGCGCCTTGCCATCTCGCCCAGCCTGGGCGCGACAGTGGTGCCCCAAGCCGCCACGCAGGTATCGGAAAGCACTCCACACGCGAGGCTGCACGTCGACCTGCTCATTCCCCACCTGCTAGTGCAGGCGCTGGTGGACGGCGCCGCGGACCTGGGTCTGTCGCTCAGCCCGCAGGATCATCCCAGCCTCCAGATCCTCGGTCGCTACCCCTGCGGGCTGGTCTGCGTCATGCCTGCGGGCCACGCACTGGCGCGCAAGGAAACGGTACATGCCTCGGACCTGCGGGATCATCGCGTCATCTCCTTTCCGCAAGCGCTACTGTATGGCGTCACGCCGCAAGATCTGTACGGGCGCTACGCCGCGCAGATCCAGACCGGCATCGAGGTGCGCTCAGGGCAGACCGCCTGCTGGTTCAGCCTGGCGGGCGGCGGCGTCGCCATCGTCGATGCCACCGCGGTAGCGGGAGCCGCCTTTCCCGGCCTGGTGGTGCGCCCCTACCAATGCCGAGCCCGGCTCGAACTGCGCCTGCTGCGCCATCGGCATCGCCCCCTGTCCAAGCTGGCCGAGGCCTTCTGCGCCACCTTCGACCAGACGTGGAACCGCCTGCTGGGAGGTCGTTCCCGCTCATCTGTAGCAAAATAGCGCCCATGCGGCCGCGTGCCGCGCTTCTCGAATACCCGGATTTCCCCATGCCCGTCATCACCTGCATCGAAGACCTGCGTCAGCTCGCCAGGAAGCGCGTCCCGCGCGCCTTCTACGACTATGCCGACAGCGGCTCGTACACCGAGTGCACCTATCGCGCCAACGCCGACGACCTGGCGGCCATCAAGCTGCGCCAGCGCGTGGCGGTCAACGTCGACAACCGCTCCACCCGCAGCACCCTGCTCGGCCAGGAGGTCAGCATGCCGGTGGCGATCGCGCCGACCGGCCTGGCGGGCATGCAATGGGCCGACGGCGAGATCCTGGGCGCCCAGGCCGCCGAGCAGTTCGGCATCCCCTTCACGCTGTCCACGATGAGCATCTGCTCGATCGAGGACGTGGCCGCGGCCACCACCAAGCCCTTCTGGTTCCAGCTGTACGTGATGCGCGACCGCGAGTTCATCGCCGACCTGATCCAGCGCGCCAAGGCGGCCCGGTGCTCGGCCCTGGTGCTGACCCTGGACCTGCAGATCCTGGGCCAGCGCCACAAGGACCTGAAGAACGGCATGACCGTGCCGCTGCGCCCCACGCTGGCCAACCTGCTGGACCTGGCGAGCAAGCCCGCCTGGGCATTGCGCATGCTGGGCGCCCGGCGCCGGACATTCGGCAACCTGGCCGGCCACGTCAAGGACGCCGACGGCATCAACAGCCTGGCCCGCTGGACCGCCCGCCAGTTCGATCCCACGCTGTCCTGGAAGGACGTGGAGTGGATCAAGCAGCAGTGGGGCGGCAAGCTGATCATGAAGGGCATCCTCGACCCCGAGGATGCCCGCATCGCCGCTTCGTGCGGCGCGGACGCCATCGTGGTCAGCAACCATGGAGGCCGCCAGCTCGACGGCGCGCAGTCCTCCATCGCCGCCCTGCCCGCCATCGTCGAGGCGGTGGGCGACAGGACCGAGGTCCTGTTCGACGGCGGCGTGCGCAGCGGACAGGACGTGCTCAAGGCATTGGCCCTGGGCGCGCGCGGCGCGATGATAGGCCGCGCCTTCCTGTACGGGCTGGGCGCCATGGGCCGGCCCGGCGTCGATGCCGCGCTCGGCATCATCCAGCGCGAACTGGACGTCAGCATGGCCTTGACCGGCACGCGCACCATCGCCGAGATCGGCCCCGACATCCTGATCCGCCCCTGACGAGAACCCAACCCCACCCACCCGTCCTGGAGAATCCCATGAAGGTCCTGTTGCCCGGCCTGGCGGCCGCCCTGCTCCTGGTGTCCGGCTGCGCCACCACCGAGGAAACCAATTCGGCCATACGGGCACGCTGGATCGGCCAGTCCACCGACGCCTTCTTTTCGCAGTACGGCCCGCCGCAGCGTTCGTACAAGCTGGGCGACGGCAGTTCCGTCTACAACTGGCGCGGCGGCGAGAAAAGCATCCAGCACGCCGCGCAGTACCGCGACGTGCCGCGCGACAAGGACTCCAAGAAGACCGACCGCGTGATGGTGTCGCCGGCCCGCACCGAAGAGCTGTTCTGCGAGCTGCAGATCAATGCCAATGCCGCCGGCAGCATCACCGCCATCCAGACCACGCGTGAATCCTCCGGCGCCGGGTTCAGCTTCTCGCGCTGCGCCGAGATATTCGACAAGCGCTGATCCGGGCGGCGGCCGTCACAGCACGGGCGCGAACAGCCGCGCCACGTGCATGACCACGCGCGGCAGCAGGGGCACGGTCTCCCACTCGCCCGGCCCCACTTCCTTGGCCAACGCGAAGTCGGCCAGCAGCATGGCCTGCGCCTGGGCCGCGAATTCGGGACTGACGGTCAGCACGCTCAGCTCGAAATTGAGCCGGAACGAGCGGTTGTCCAGGTTGGCGCTGCCCACCGCGACCGTGTCGTCGTCGATCAGCATCACCTTCTGGTGCAGGAACCCCGGCTGGTATCGATAGATCCGCACGCCCGCGCGCACCGCTTCGTAGGTGTGGAACAGCGAAGCCTGGTAGACCGTGAAATGGTCGGGCCGGCAGGGCAACAGCACCCGCACGTCCACCCCGCGCAGCACCGCCAGCCGGAGCGCCGACTGCACGGCCGAATCTGGCACGAAATACGGCGAGGTCAGCCAGATGCGCCGCCGCGCCGCCTGGATGGCCTGCGTCATGAACAGCGAACCGGTCTCCTGGTGGTCGGCTGGACCGCTGGCGATGGCCAGGCAGGTCATGTCGCCCGGGGCTTCCTCCGGCATGGCCAGCTCGGGCAGGGTCTGCGTGACCCAATACCAGTCTTCGCTGAACGTGCGCTGGATCTGCGCCACGATGGGACCGGCCAGGCGGATGTGGGTGTCCCGCCACGGCGACAGGCGCGGATTGCCGCCCAGATAGTCCTCGCCCACGTTGTGGCCGCCGACGAAGGCCACCTGCCCGTCAACCACGACGATCTTGCGATGGTTGCGGAAATTCAGCTGGAAGCGGTTGCTGACCCGGCGCACCGAGAACGCATGGATCTGCACGCCACCCGCCCGCAGGGACTCGACGTAGCGGCGCGCCAGCGCGTGGCTGCCGATGCCGTCGTACAGGAAATGGACCTTGACCCCGGCCGCGGCGCGCGCCAGCAGGCGCCGGTGCAGTTCGCGCCCCAGCGAGTCGTCGCGCACGATGAAGAACTGCACGAGGACGTAGCGCCGTGCCTGGTCGATGGCCTCGAAAATCGCATCGAAGGTTTCCCGGCCGTTCTCCAGCAGGCCGACCTGGTTGCCGGCCAGGAAGCGGCGGCCCATCAGCCGGTCCAGCGCCAGGAAGCGCCGCAGCGCCGGCTCCGTCGCGGCGTCGCGGCGCGCGGCCACGGTAAGCTGCGACTGGTTGACGTCGGCCTCGGTACGCGCGCGCGCCCGCGCGCTGTTGAACCGGTGTTCGTCCACGTAGCCGGCAAAGCGGCTGCGGCCCAGGAACAGATAAGGAATCAGCGTCAGGTAGGGAACGGAGACCAGCGCCACGGCCCAGGCCACCGCGCCCTGCGAGGTGCGGGTATTCATGATCGCGTGGCACGCTGCGATGATGCCCAGCACATGGAGGGTGGCGACCTCCAGACCGATCGACAGCAGACTTTCCGCCATGTTGGCGACCTCCCGGTATCAGTCGTCGCGGTTCGGATCGAGACCGGGGAACAGCACTTCGGTGAAGCCGAACTTCGAGAAATCCTCGATGCGCGACGGGTACAGGCGTCCAATCAGGTGGTCGCATTCATGCTGCACCACCCGGGCGTGAAAACCGTCTGCCACGCGCTCGATGGGAACCCCGGCGGGGTCGATGCCGGTGTAGCGGATGGAGACGTGGCGCGGCACCGCCCCGCGCAGGCCCGGTACCGACAGGCAGCCTTCCCAGCCCTCTTCCTTCTCGTCCGACAGGGGCGTGATGACGGGATTGATGAGTATGGTGCGCGGCACCGCCGGCGCGTCGGGATAGCGCTCGCTGCTGTCGAAGCCGAAGATCACCACCTGCAGGTCGACGCCGATCTGCGGCGCGGCCAGCCCCACGCCGCCCGCGGCCTCCATCGTATCGAACATGTCCTGGATCAGCGCGTCGAGCGCCTGGGTACCGGTCTCCCGAACCGGCTTGGCGACGCGCAGCAGGCGTTCGTCGCCCATCTTCAATATTTCGCGGATCATGGAACTGCCCTGGAACGGTCCTGCCGGGCCCTTTGCCCGGGGGGTGCCTATCCGGATTGTGCCAGATCGGCACCGCCGCGAGGCCGATGGCGTCCCACGCAGGTGCCGCAGGGATGACTGCGGCACTTGCCCGCGGGTGCCGCTACTTCAATTCCTGTCCAAGCACGCCCTGCGCCGACGGCCGGGTGCTGACGCGCTCGTGCCATTGCGCCAGCAGCGGCGTGGCCGGGCGCTCGATGGGCAGCAGGAACCAGCGGTCGATGGCGCAGCCGACGGCGATGTCGCCGATGGTGAAGCGGTCGCCCGCCAGGTACTGGCGGCCGTCGGCCAGGAACTTCTCCAGCAGCAGGATCAGCTTGTTGCCGCGCGCCACGGACTCGGCGATGGCCTGGTGGTTGCGCTTGTCTTCCGGCGTGCGGATCAGGCCGATGAAGGCCGGCCCCATGGCGGGCCCGAACTCGGTGGCCTGCCAGTCCAGCCAGCGATCGCTCAGGCCGCGCTCGCGCGGGTCGGTCGGCCACAGCGTGCCGGCGCCGTACTGGGCAGCCAGGTAGCGCACGATGGAGTTCGATTCCCACAGAATGTAGCCGTTGTCATCCAGCGTGGGGATCTTGCCGTTGGGATTCAGCGCCAGGTACTCGGGCTTGTCCAGCCCGCCATAGGGGCCGCCCACGTCGATGCGCTCGAACTGCAGGCCCAGCTCGCGCGCGGCCCACACCGCCTTGGCAACATTGATGGAAGTCAGGCGGCCCCAGATGGTCATCATGGTGGAAATCTCCGTGTACGGGTGCAAGGAATGGAATAAAGGGTGCTATGCCCGCGGGTCCGGATCCGCCGCCGGGCGCAAGGCCGCCTCGGCAACGGCGTCCAGCACGCCGGGCAGCTCCGACAACACCGGCAATGACGCGAACCGCACCGCGGGATGCGCCGCGCGCGCTTCGTCCAGAAGACGCGCCAGGTCTCGCGTCACGTGCGCGCCCGCCGCCCAGAATACCGGCAGGACGGCGATCTCGGCCACCCCCTGGCTCGCCAGGACGGCGATGGCCTCGGGCAGGGTGGGCGGCATCAATTCCAGGAACGCGATCTCGACCGGCGTGCCGGGATCGCGCCCGCGCAGCACGCGGGCCAGTTCCGCCATGGGACGCGCCCATTGCGGATCCCGCGACCCGTGCGCGAACAGGACGATGCCTCGGCGCGGCGTCATGCGGACGCCCCCAGGCGCGCCGCGGCATCGAGGATGGCGTCGCGCTGGGCCGCGATCGCGGCCGGCAGCGGTTCGCGCCCCTGCTGGATGGCGCGCACCCAGGCCGCCGTCGGGGCGGCCTCGCGCGCGGGCAGGGCCGGCAGCCCGGCCTCGGCGCGTTCCGCGCCCTCGACCGCGGTGGCCTCGACGCCGTCCAGCCAGCGCGCGATGCGCTGGGGGCGACGGGTGCTGGCGACCGCCTCGCCTTCGGTGGCGCGCATCAGCAGCGCCGCCTCGCGCCGCAGCGCGAAAAGCTCGGCCAGCATGGCGCCGAATTCGGGATGGGTGTAGGCGGACAGCAGCAGGCTGGGGCCTTGCACCGGCCGCAGCAGCTTGGCCAGCGTATGCGCGACGTTGCGCACGCCCAGGATGCGGCGCAGGCCCACGACCCGGGCCAGGCCAGGACTGGCGACGGCCAGCGGCAGATAGGCCAGCCCCCGGTCGCGCAGCGCCCGCGCGGCGGCGTCGGCATCGGACGAGGCCTCGATGCCGAGTTGTTCCAGGATATCGATGGTGGGCACGCGCGCGGCGTTCGAACCCGCGCCCGCCCGGGCCGGATCGGAGGCCTGCCCGTGCAGCAGCACCGGCAGGCCGGCCTGCGCCACGGTCCAGGCCAGCAGCGGCACGAGGTTGGGCGCGTGGCGCGAACCGTTATAGGTGGGCAGGACCACCACGGGCCGCCCGGCGGGGGCCTCGACGCGCGTCATCCGCGCCTGCGCCGCATCCAGGAAGCCGGCCACCTCGGACACGGACTCGCCCTTCATGCGCAGGGCCAGCAGCACCGCGCCCAGCTCCAGCTCGGACACCCGGCCATCCAGGATGGCGCCCATCAATTCGCCGGCCTGATCGCGCGCCAGTGCGCGCGAGCCGTCCTTGCCGCGGCCGATCTCGCGTATCAGCGGTGCGCAGGCATAGGGTTCGGTCATGGGCGCTCCATTACACGCGCTTCATCAAGTCGTTGATGCGCTCGGCGGCGCGGGACAACAGCGGCAGCAGTTCGTCCTGCATCTGCCGCGCCGTCACCAGGTGCGCCTGGCCGCTCAGGTTCAGGGCCGCCACCGTGCGGCCGCTGCGATCGCGGATGGGCGCGGCGATGGCGACCAGCCCCGTTTCCAGTTCCCGGTCCACCAGCGACCAGCCCTGCTCGCGCACCTTCAGGATGGCGGCCTTGAGCTGCGCCGGATCGGTCACCGTCAACGGCGTATGGGCCCGCAGGTCGGACCTGGCCAGCGCGGCGTCGATCTCGGCGTCGGCCAGGCCGGCCAGCAGCACGCGCCCCATGGCCGAGCAGTAGGCGGGCAGGCGGCTGCCTATCCCGAGGTTGATGGACATGATGCGCCCGGTCGGAATGCGCAGCACGTAGACGATGTCGGTCCCGTCCAGCACGGTGGCCGAGCAGGACTGGTGCGCCTCGTTGGTCAGTTGCTCCATGATGGGCTCGGCCAGGTCCCAGAACGGCATGGAGGTCAGGTAGGCGAAGCCCAGCTCAAGGATGCGGGGCGTGAGCCGGAACTGCCGGCCTTCCGCGGCCACGTAGCCCAGCTGCACCAGCGTCAGCAGGATGCGGCGCGCGCCCGCCCGCGTCAACCCGGCGGCCTCGGCCACCTCGGTCAGGGTCATGGCGGGCCGTTCGGCGTTGAAGGCCCGGATGACGGCCAGTCCGCGCGCGAAGGACTGCACGTAGGCATCGCTGGGCTTGACCGCGTCGCTTTTGGCGCCCGCGGACGCGCGGGCAGTCCCCGGGCTGCCCGCGTCGATGCCGGCCGGCTTGCCGCCGGCCGAAGGGTGTTGCGTCATGCAGCCCTGGCGATCAGATCAGTTCGAAAGCCATGGCCGTGGCTTCGCCCCCGCCTATGCACAGCGAGGCCACGCCGCGCCTGGCCTTGCGCTGGCGCATCGCCCCCAGCAGGGTGGCGATCAGCCGCGCGCCGCTGGCGCCGATGGGGTGGCCCAGGGCGGTGGCGCCGCCATGCACGTTGACCTTCTCGTGCGGCAGCTTGTGCTCGGCCATCGCGGCCATGGTCACCACGGCAAAGGCTTCGTTGATCTCGTACAGGTCGACGTCGCCCGGCTTCCAGCCGGTCTTGGCGAACAGCGTGGCCAGCGCGCCCACCGGCGCGGTGGTGAACCATTGCGGCTCCTGCGAATGCTGCGCGTGGGCGACCACGCGGGCCAGCGGCGTGACGCCCAGCTTTTCGGCGGTGGAAGCGCGCATCAGGACCAGGGCGGCGGCGCCGTCCGAGATCGACGAGGAGTTGGCGGCGGTAACGGTGCCGTCCTTCTTGAACGCCGGCTTGAGGGTGGGGATCTTCTCGGGCATGGCCTTGTAGGGGGCCTCGTCGCGCGCGATGATCTTCTCGCCCTTGCGGTCGGCCACGGTGACCGGCGCGATTTCCCATTCGAAGCTGCCGTCCTCGCTGGCGGCCTTGGCGCGGCGCAGCGACTCCAGCGAATAGGCGTCCTGCTGCTCGCGGGTGAAGCTGTACTTGGCGGCGCAGTCCTCGGCGAACACGCCCATGGCGCGGCCCTTGTCATAGGCGTCTTCCAGGCCGTCCATCGCCATGTGGTCGTACATGGTGGCGTGGCCGTAGCGATAGCCTTGCCGCGCCTTGGGCAGCAGGTAGGGGGCATTGCTCATGCTTTCCATGCCGCCCGCCAGCGCGACCTGGACGCTGCCGGCCAGCAGCAGGTCGTGCGCCAGCATCGTGGCCTTCATGCCCGACCCGCAGATCTTGTTGATGGTGGAACAACTGGTGCCGAGCGGCAGGCCCGCGCCCAGCGCGGCCTGGCGGGCCGGAGCCTGGCCCTGGCCGGCTTGCAGCACGTTGCCCATCAGCACTTCCTGTATCTGTTCGGGTTTCAGGCCCGAACGCTCGATCGCCGCCTTGATGGCGATTGCGCCCAACTGGTTGGCGGAAAGCCCTGAAAGCTCGCCCAACATGGCGCCCATGGGGGTACGGGCGGCCGATACGATAACAACGGGATCCGACATCTTCGACTCCTGACTCTGAAAAGCGGCGGGCGCCACGGGCAAGGGCGGCGGCTGCGTTCCGGGAATGCATCCGCCGGCACCTAGGTACACTAGCTGTAATTTACCAACAAGTGGCCTGCCCATTTTAGACCTGCCCAAGCAGCGCCGCACGAACCGGCCAGGCCCCCCCGATCCGTCATGAATCCTCTCGAACACGAACTGAAGTACCCGCTGGGCGACACCCTGCCCGCGGCCGGCACGGCCATCGAGGTCGCGCCCGGCATCCGCTGGATCCGCATGCCCCTTCCCTTCGCGCTGGATCACATCAACCTGTGGCTGCTGCGCGATCGCTTCGAGGGACGGGATGGCTGGACCATCGTCGACTGCGGCATCGCCCGCGACGAGGTCAAGGCGCTCTGGGAACAGGTCTTCGCCACCCAGCTCGACGGGCTGCCCGTGGTGCGGGTCATCGTCACCCACATGCACCCCGACCACATCGGCCTGGCCCACTGGCTGACCGAGAAATGGGGCGTTCCGCTGCAGATGAGCGCCACCGACTTCCTGACCGCCCACCTGTTCGTCGAAGGCCAGGCCATCTCGGGCGGCGAACGCATGGCGGCGCACTTCGCCCGCAACGGCATGACCGACCAGGCCTCGCTGGACGGCGTGCGCGCCCGCACCCGCTACTACCCGCAACTGGTGCCGCGGGTCCCCGCCCATTTCAACCGCATCATGGACCGCGACGTGCTGCGCATCGGCGGCCACGAGTGGCATGCCATCGCCGGCTACGGGCACGCGCCCGAGCACATCTCGCTGTATTGCAAGGAACTGAACATCGTCATTTCCGGCGACATGGTGCTGCCGCGCATCTCCACCAACGTCAGCGTCACGGACATCGACCCCGAAAGCAATCCGCTGCAGCTCTACCTGGATTCGCTTGGCGGCTATGCCCACGTGCCGGCGGACGCGCTGGTGCTGCCCTCGCATGGCCGGCCCTTCGTCGGCATCCATACCCGCATCGCGCAGCAGCACGCCCACCACGCCGACCACCTGGCGCGCGTCAAGGAGGCCTGTACCGGCAAGGCCGCCTCGGCCTACGACATCGTGCCCGTGCTGTTCAAGCGCAAGCTGGACCTGCACCAGATGACCTTCGCGCTGGGCGAGGCCATCGCCCACCTGCACATGCTGTATTACCAGGGCGCGGTCGCCCGCGAGATCGGCGCCGACGACATCGTCCGCTACCGGGTCCCCGCCTGACCTTCCGCGCGGCCCCCGGCCGCGCGCATTCCACTGCTATGCTTGGCGCCCCGGCCGCCGCCGCGCGGGGCGGCTTCCCTGGGCCTGTCGACGCAGGAGTCCGAGATGAAGAACGTCTACAAGTATTTTTTCCGTGGCCTGATCACCATCCTGCCGCTGGCGTTGACGCTGTACCTGCTGTATGTGTGCGTGGCATGGATGGAAGCCCTCGCGCTGGCGGTGCTCCACCCCTTCGTCGGCAGCTTCTACTTTCCCGGCATGGGCCTGATCCTGGGCATGCTGGGCATCGTCGCGGTCGGGATGCTGGTGTCCAAGCACCGGGTGCGCCGCATGCTTTCTTACGTGGAATGGCCGTTCACCAGCATCCCGGTGGTCAAAAGCATCTATTCCTCGCTCAAGAGCTTCGCCGACTACTTCACCCCCAGCACCAGCCAGGGCGGGCAGCAGGTCGTCATCCTGCGCATGCCGGGCCAGGAGATCGAACTGGTGGGACTGGTCACCCGGCGCAGCACGGCCGGCCTGCCCGAGGGCTTCCTGCCCGGCGAACGGGTGGCCGTGTACCTGCCCATGGGATACATGATCGGCGGCTACACGGTGTTCGTGCCCCTTTCGTGGGTCACGCCCATCGACATGACGGTGGAAGAGGCGATGCGCTCGTCGCTGATCGCCTGGATGGCGCGCACGCCGCAGGCGGCGCCCGCCCCCTCGCAAGAATGACGGGATCGGGCGGCAAACCTCGCGGGGAATCCGCCGCCCCTCCCATCCCTCAAGGTGCCGTGCAGTAGCGGCGCGTCACCGCCGCAGGCGCCGGCTCGGTGCTGGACCACGCTCCGATACGGTTGACGGTAACCCGGCAGCTTGCGTCCACGGTCAGCTTGAACACGGTCCACCACCGGGTCGAACCGGCGACTTCCCCTGAAGTCGGACCGAATACCGACAGCGAACCCTTGTTGTTCAGTTCCACCCGCACCGGCGATCCGGTCATGCCTGGCTCATAGGTACCCGAGTAGTTGTAGAGCGCGTAGGTGTAGGTTCCCACCATCAGCTTGCGGATGGTGACGACCTCGGGGCCGAAGCCGGTGGTGTCGTCCACGTCCAGGTTGACGAAAGGATCGGTCCCCAGGCTGCCCTTGTTGGAGAAGTAGATCTCGGTGCCATCCGGCGTGAACAGGTGCGAATCCACGTCCGCGGGCTTGGCGCCCCAGGTCAGCTTGATACTGATGGCATCGGTCAGCGTCGTCAGCGACAGGCATTCGGTCAGGGTGGTGTCCGTGGCGAACGGCCCCACCGACACGGTATTGGACAGCTTGACGCCCTGTTGCGCGAACAGTGTTGCCTTGCCGCCCTTCTTCATCGCGATGCGGAACTTGCCCTGGGCATCGGTGCGTATCGACGACGAGCTGGAGTAATCGATGCCGTCCGAAGTCACCAGGATGTTCGCCAGCGACGATGCGCCCGCGTCATCGGCCACGCAGCCGTTCACGTAGACCGTGTTCATCAACTGATCGGCATTCCAGTACGTGAAGTGGCTGACGGTGCCCTCGTAGTATTGATCGGCGCCCGAACCCGCCAACGCGGCCGAGCCTTCCTGCTTCCAGAAGCCGGTCGCCTCGTCGAAGTAGAACAGCGGGATCGTGGCGGGGTTGCTGGCGCTGCGGGTGGCGACCGGAATGCGGATGGTCGCGGTCTTGCCGGGCGCCAGGTTCAGGCGCTCGCCCGCGGTGTTCTGCAGGGTCACGTTGATCGCGCCCCAGCTTTCCATGACACCGGTGCCACCGCCCGCGGTCGCGACCAGGTACTGGCCGGGCATGGCGTTGACGTTCAGGGCCGGGTTCACCGCGCTCAGCGCGACCGAGACCGGGCCCGTGGCGGGCGAACCGTCGGGGCGGACCAGGCCGTTGGCGGGCAGCGAGACGGAGGCCGGGGTGTTGGGCGCGGTCACGGTGATGGCCGTGGCGGCGTCGCCGCCGCCCGTCACGTCCACCGGCTGCAGTTCGACGGTGGCGATGTCGGTGGTCTGGTTGGCAACCACGGCGGCGGTGGGCAGGCCCTCGCCATAGCCGGTGGCGTTGACGCGGATCACTGTGCGGCTCGCGGGTGCGACGCCGGCCAGTTCGAACTCGCCCTGGGCATTGGACGTGGCGCTGGCCGAGCCGTTGCTGAGGCGGGCGTTCTGGATGGCCTCGCCGGTCTGGCCGTTGATGACCTTTCCCTTTACCTTGCCGGTCACCGTGACCGGCGGCTCGGGGTTGGTAGGCGGTTCAGGATCGGTCGGCTGCGGACTGGACGACGAGCCGTCGCCGCCGCCGCACGCGGCCAGCACCAGCGAGGCGCCAAGGGCCGCCAGCAGGGCCGGCAGCCGGGACTTGCCGACGCGCGCGCGGCCACCCGCCGGGCTCTCGCCCAGCGTAGCATCGTGTTTCATGATTTCCCCTGTTTGGAATCCGCCTGGCCTGACGGTCGGTCAGGCCAGTTTTTGTTGTAAGCGTTTACTAGCGGCGGAAGTCTACAGAGGGAATGTGAGATGTACTCACTACGTTAACAATACATACATCTCTTGCAAATACTCAGATTTGCGGAGAAACGGAGCCCTCTACGACGACTGGTTGCTTGCGAACTTTGGGGCAGGTGCTGCGCAAGCCATCAATATGTTCCTCAAGCCCGGCAGGGATTGGCCTCCACATTGGATCGAGCACGAAATCAATACCCTCCCGGCGCGCCTGCTTTGCAGCGGGAACGAAGTCTGCATCCCCTGCGATGAGGACGATTTGGTCCACCTGCCGCTTGAACACCAATGATGAGACGTCTACGCCTATTCTCATATCGACTCCCTTTTGACGGGTGTCGAGCATGACGTCATCCTCCGTCAGCTCTTCGAACTTGAGCCGGGCGTTCAGCAGATCCCTGACCTTGGCTGGCTTGATCGCCCACTGAACATCGGAAGAAAGATGTCCTAGCCTCAGGGCAGTCTTGCGATGCTTCTTGAGGGTGTCATGCAACTCCAACCGGAACTTGGCTTCTCGGGATTTCCCGAAATCGATAGCTTGTTTCGTGATGGGGTTGTGCACTCCGCGGCACGCTTGGCGTGAAACCCGTTATGAGGTTCGATGGAACGAAAACGTTTTATGAAATAGCCTCCATCGACCAATATCGCGGTCGGCATTTTTTTGTCCCCCCCAAGACGCAAAAACGCCCATGGGATCGGCGCGTCCTGCATGGAGGGGACGGCTTACTGCCATGGGCGACATGCAACAAGTCTACTTGTTGACCGAAGGGGGGGTCAATTACGCATTCGGACTTCGCTGCCCCATCACCGGCTCCACGGCAGCGGCGCCGCGTTCATCCCCCAGTAGTAGCTCTTCTGGTTGGTGTATTCCAGGATGCCCAGCCGGCCCTTTTCCCGTCCCGTGCCGCTCATCTTCACGCCGCCGAACGGCGTGCTAACCGAGAACAGCTTGTAGGTGTTGATCCAGACGGTGCCCGTCTGCAGCGCGGCGCCGATGCGCCAGGCGGTCTTGTAATCGTTCGTCCAGATGCCCGAGGCCAGGCCGAACACGCTGTCGTTGCACTGGGCGATCAGGTCGGCCTCGTCGGTCCACGGCAGCAGCGCCAGCACCGGGCCGAAGATTTCCTCCTGGCACATGCGGGCCTGGTTGGGCAGGCCTTCGATCACGGTGGGCAGGTAGTAGCTGCCGCGGTCGTAGCCGGCGCCCGTGGGCCGCTGGCCGCCGGCCAGCACCTTGCCGCCCTCGTCCACGCCCAGTTGCACGTAGCGCTCCACCGACTCGCGGTGGGCCTGGCTGACCAGCGGTCCCATCTGGGTCCGCTCGCTGGCCGGATCGCCCACGCGCAGCGCCCGCACGCCCGCCAGCAGGCGTTCCTTGAAGGCTTCGTACACGCTGGCATGCACGAAGGCGCGCGAGCCCGCGATGCACGATTCGCCCGACGAACTGAAGATGCCGTACAGCACGCCGGCCACGGCGTGGTCCAGGTCGGCGTCGGCGCAGACGATGGTGGGCGACTTGCCGCCCAGCTCCAGCGACGTCGGCATCAGGCGCTCGGCCGCCAGCCGGGCGATGCCCAGGCCCACGGTGGTGCCGCCGGTGAAGGCGATGCGGCGGATCAGCGGATGGCGCACCAGCGCGTCGCCGACCACCGAACCCTTGCCGGGCACCACGCTCAGGATGCCGTCCGGCACGCCTGCCTGCTGCGCGATGCGGGCCAGTTCGATGGCCATGCGCGGCGTGATTTCGGCCGGCTTGAACACGACCGCGCAGCCGGCCGCCAGGGCGGGCGCCAGCTTCTGCGCCTCGCTGGCGATGGGCGAGTTCCACGGGGTGATGGCGCCCACCACGCCCAGCGGCTCGTGCACGCTCATGCTGACGTAGTCGCCGCGCGACGGGGTAATGGTGTCTTCCATCGTCTCGCAGGCCGCGGCGAAGAACTGGAAGGTGCCCGCCGCGCTGGCCACCAGCGCGCGCGTCTCGTTGATGGGCTTGCCGTTGTCCAGGCGCTGGAGCTGCGCCAGTTCCTCGGCCCGGGCGCGGATGCCGGCGGCGATGCGGGTCAGGATGGCGCCGCGCTCGTGCGGCTTCAGGCCCGCCCAATCGGGGCGCAGGCGCGCGGCCTCGGCGGCGCGCACGGCCTGGTCCACGTCGTCGGCGGTGGCCGCGTGCAGCGTGGCGACCTGGCTGCCGTCGGCGGGGTATTCGGTCACGTACCGGGGGCCCGAGGCATCGCGCCAGGAGCCGGCGATCAGGGTCTGGATATGTTCGGTCATGTCAGTCTTCCATGAAAGGCAAGCGTGGCGGCGGGCTAGAAGGCCTGGGTATAGATCGCGAGCGCGTCGTCGCGGGTCAGGTCGCGGGGGTTGTTCATCAGCAGGCGGTCCACGGTCATCGCCGCTTCGGCCAGGGCCGGCAGGTCGGACTCGCCCACGCCCACCTCGCGCAACCGCTGCGGGATGGGCGATGCCGCCACGTGGGCCTGCATGGCCGCGATGAAGGCAAGCGCCGCCTCGGCATCGGCCGCGTCGCGCAGGC
The DNA here is from genome assembly GCF_039523035.1 of Pigmentiphaga daeguensis. NCBI lineage: Bacteria > Pseudomonadati > Pseudomonadota > Betaproteobacteria > Burkholderiales > Alcaligenaceae > Pigmentiphaga > Pigmentiphaga daeguensis. The sequence continues at coordinate 156,999 of NZ_BAAAEN010000006.1, forward strand.
CGGGGTCCAGCGCGCGCGCCAGTTCGGCATACGCGCCTTCGGCCACGGGCAGGTTGAAGCGCAGGATGGGGACCATGACCAGCGAGTTGGCCAGTCCGTGCGGCACGTGGAAGTGGCTGCCCAGCGGATGGGCCAGCGCATGGATGGCGGCCACCGGGGCGTTGGCGAAGGCCATGCCGGCCAGCAGCGAGCCAAGCAGCATGGCTTCCCGGTTGTCCAGGTCGCCGCCCTGCCGGACGGCGCCGTCCAGGTGGCCGTGCAGCAGTTGCAGCGCGCGCACGGCCAGCATGTCCGACATGGGATTCTTCTTGTGCCGGGTCGTGTAGGCCTCGATGGCGTGGACCATGGCGTCGATGCCGGTCATCGCGGTGGGCCCGGGCGGCAGCGCCGCCGTCAGCGCGGCATCCAGCACCGCCACGTCGGGGAACAGCAGGGAGCTGATCACGCCGCGCTTCTGGTGGTCGGGCGTGGACACCACCGACGTGGGCGTGACTTCGGACCCGGTGCCCGCGGTGGTCGGCACCTGGATCAGCGGCAGGCGCGGCCCGCGGGCGCGCTGCGGGCCATAGATGTCGGCCAGCGGCTGCGGGTTGGCGGCCAGCAGGGCCACCAGCTTGGCGGTGTCGAGCGAACTGCCGCCGCCCAGGCCGATCACGCAGTCGGCGCGGTCGTCGCGGGCGGCCTGCGCCGCCTCCAGCACCACGTGCTCGGGCGGGTCCGCCTGGACGCGGTCGTATACGGTCACGTGCACGCCGGCGGCGCGCAGAGCGGCGGCGGGCGCATCGATCAGCCCGGCCGCGACCAGTCCGGGATCGGTGACGAGGAACGCGCGGCGCTGGTCGCCGGCCTGGAGGATCCGGGCCAGCCGGAGGGCGGCCCCGCGCTCGCAGACGATGCGAGGCGTGGTTTCGAAATGGAAGCTGGGCATGGACATCGGCTCCGTCCGGGCCGCGCGGGGCGGCCGGGGTGAGCACGGCCCTCACCCCATGCGCGGTGATGCGGAAAGCAGGAAAAAAGGACGGCCGGCGCGCGGCGCGCCGGCCAGGACGCGGATCAGTACGCCGAGATCTTGGTCTTGGCGATCAGGTCGCCGAAGTTCTTGTACTCGGTGCGCAACGCGTTGCCGAGTTCCTCGGGCGTGGTGGCCACGCTCTCGAAGCCCATGGCCTGGATGCGCTCGACCGAGTCGGGCTTCTTCAGGCTCTTGTTGATCTCGGCGTTCAGGCGCTTGATCACGTCGGCCGGCGTGCCGGCCGGGGCGAACACGCCGTGCCAGCCGCTGACCTTCTCCAGCTCGGGCAGGCCGGCTTCGCGGAAGGTCGGCACGTCGGGCAGGGCCGAGGCGCGCTTGGGTCCGATCACCGCCAGGGCCTTGAGCTTGCCCGACTTGACGTGGACGGCGCTGCCCGAATCGAAGGTGAAGTCCACCTGGCCCGCCAGCAGGTCCTGGATGGAAGGCGCCAGGCCCTTGTAGGGCACGTGGGTCGCGTCGGTGTGGGTTTCCAGGTTCAGCAGCGCGCCGGCCACGTGCGGGAACGAGCCGTTGCCGGTGGATGAATAGTTCAGCTTGCCGGGGTTGGCCTTCATCTTCTCGACCAGGCCCTTGACGTCCGAGACGCCCACCTTGGGATTGACCAGCAGCGCCATGTTCAGGCCCGCCGTCATCGCCACCGGGGCGAAATCCTTGATCGGGTCGAACGGCACGTTCTGCATCACGTACGGGCCCAGCGCCAGCGTGCTCGAGGCCAGCATCAGCAAGGTGTAGCCGTCCGCGGGCGCGCGGCGCACGTAGTCGGCGGCGATGTTGCCATTCGCGCCCGGCCGGTTCTCGACCACGAACTGCTTGCCCATCGATTCGCCCAGGTCCTTGGCGACCATGCGCGCGATCGCGTCGATGGTGCCGCCGGCCGGCACGGACACCACGATGGTCACGGGCTTGGACGGGAAGGTATCGGCCATCGCGGCCACGGGAACCAGGGCCGACACGACCACGAGGGAAAACAGCTTGCGCATCATCACATCGATCTCGTAAAGGGTGGGACAGCGGCGGCCGGACCGCCCGGTGCGGCGTCTGCGGCTCGTCCATGCGAAAAATTGTAGGCAGCCAGGCTGTGTGACAATGGCATTTCTGGTTAACCAGAGGTTAACGATTCGCCACACGCCCGTTGCCGGGTCCATGCCAGGTTCCGCCATGTCACGCCTGCTGAACAGCCGCCATTTCCAGATCTTCGCCACGCTCATGCGCAGCCGCGGCATGAGCGAAGCCGCCCTGCGGCTGGGTATTTCCAAGGCGGCGGTCAGCAAGACCCTGCGGCTGATGGAGCGGGAAACCGGCGTCGCGCTATTCACGCTGGCGCACGGGCGGCTCGAGCCCACGGCCGCGGCGCGCCGCCTGCTGCCGCGCGCCGAACAGGCGGCCAAGCACCTGGAATGGGCGCTGGACGAGGCCTACGCGCTGGACCAGGGGTCGGTGCGCACCGTCGTCGTCGCGGCCCACGCGCCGCCGCTGATCGCCATCCTGCCCAGCGCCATCCAGCGCTTCAAGGAAAGCCATCCCGACGTCAACGTGCACCTGCGCGTGGAAGGCCCGCCCAAGGTGCTGGAGTCGGTGGCCCACCACGAGGTGGACCTGGGCGTGACCAACCCGCCGGCGCCCAACACGGCCAGCAGCGTCGACCTGTGCCAGCGCCACACCATATCGGAGGACCTGCTGGTGGCGGCGCTGCATCGGCGCCATCCGCTGGTGGCCAAGTCCGTGGTGCGCCCGGAAGACCTGGTCGGCGCCACCGTCATCGCCCTGCCCGAGGAGTCGCCCACTTCCATCCTGGTGCGCGCCACCTTGCAGGAAGCGGGCGTCAGCATACCCAAGACCATCTTCGCCAGCACGTCCATGGGCGTGTGCGCGCTGGTGCAGCAGGACGTGGGCATCGGCCTGATCAATCCCATGCTGCTGTCCACCGGCATCTTTCCCGACGTCGTGACCCGGCCGTTCCGGCCTCGCATCGAGCTGTGGACCGAAATCTACTATTCGTCCATCCGGCCGCTCAGCCCCGAGGCCCGGGCGCTGGCCACCTATATCGAGGAAGCGGCCTCGGCGCTGCGCGGGCACGCGCCGCTGGGCAAGCCCGCGCCGGGCTGAAAGGCCGCCCTCAACCGCAGCGTATCGCCGTCACGACCTCGCGGCGGTTGACCTCGACGTTCACCCGGAACGGATTGAATTCCATGGTGATGGCCTGCCCGGGGCGCAGCACGCGCGCGCTGCCGGCGCCCGAGGCCTTGCGGGCTTCCTCGACCAGCACCGAGCTGAGCTGCTGGCCGACCAGGGTCTGGGCCGCGTCGGCCTGGCATTGTCCCTGCGGCGCTTGCGCCGCGGGCTGGGTATCGGCGACGGGCACGGGGGCGGCGCAGCCGGCGGCGAAGGCCAGCGTGGCAAGGGCTAAGGCGCTCCGGATCATGGGTTCTCCTTGTGGGCGTTCATCGATAGAACAGCGTGGGCGGCATCCCGAAATGCCGGCGGAACATCGCTGCGAAGGCGCTCTGGCTCTGGTAGCCGTGGTCGAGCGCGACGTCGACCACTTTATCACCCCGGGCCAGGCGCTCCAGCGCGGCCAGCAGGCGCACCTGCTGGCGCCAGTAGCCGAAGCGCATGCCCGTCTGCTGCTGGAACAGCCGGTGCAGCGTGCGGGCCGACATGCCCGCGCCGCCGGCCCAGGCATCGACCGTGCGGCCGTCGTCCGGCGCCGCGATCAGCCGCTCGCACACCGCGCGCAGGCGCGGGTCCGACGGCAGCGGCAGATGCAGCGGCAGCACCGGCAGCGCCCGCAGCTCGTGCAACAGCAACTGCCTCAGGCAACCGGCGCGCGACGCCGGCCCCCCGCCCGGCGGCAGGTCGATGGCGGCCAGGATCAGCTCGCGCAGCAGCGGCGGAATGGCCAGCACGCAACTGCCCTGCGGCAACTGCGCGCCGGCGTCGGCCGCGACGAACACGGTCCGCATCTTCACGTCGCCGCTCATGCGCACCTGGTGCGCGATCCCGGCTTCCAGCCACACGCCGCGCGTGGGCGGCACGACCCAGCGGCCGCCCTGGGCGTCGATGCACATCACGCCTTCGATGGCGTAGAGCAGCTGGCTGTAGGCATGGCTGTGCGGAGCGATCATGTGGCCGTGCGGATAATCCGCGGCGATGGCGGTGACGGGCACCCCGGCCAGGGCCGTATCCCGCAAATGCGCATCGACATCCATGATCTGTCACTTTTAAGATAACTTTCTTCATATTAGCGTGAGACAGCCGACCAGCAAGCGCGGAGCATAGGGGTCCACTCTTTCCGGAGCCCTTTCGATGTCCCCCGCCGCGTATCTCTTCCCCTTCCTGGCCATCGTCTTCTGGGCCGGCAACGTGATCGTGTCCAAGATGGCGGCCTCGGCCATCTCGCCCACCGCCATCACGTTCTACCGGCTGGTGCTGGCCATCGCGCTGCTGAGTCCCTTCCTCGCGCGCCCCATCTGGCGCAACCGCGACGCGATCCGGCGCCACTGGTGGCAACTGGCCATAGGCGGCCTGTTGTCCATGGCCCTGTTCCAGGCCCTGTCCTACCGCGCCGCCGAAAGCACCACGGCCACCAACATGGCCATCGTCACCGCGCTGATCCCGCTGCTGACGGCGATCCTGAGCGCCGCCCTGCTGGGCGAGCCCGTCACCGTGGGCATGGCGGCCGGCGGCCTGCTGTCGTTCGGTGGCATCCTGTACCTGGTCGGCCACGGCGACATCGGCGCGGTACTGGCCCAGGGCGCCCACCTGGGCGACGTGCTGATGCTGTTCGCCGCGCTGGCCTATTCCCTGTACGGCGTGCTGCTCAAGCGCTGGCGCATGGCCATTCCCGCCTGGCAATCGACTTACATGCAGGCGGCCTTCGCGCTGGTGTTCATGTTCCCGCTGTTCCTGGCCCTGCCCGCCGGCACCGCCACGCTGGACGCCAGGACCGTGCCGCTGATCGCCTACGCCGGCATCTTCTCGTCCATCATCCTGACCTTCTTCTGGATACAGGGCGTCAAGCTGCTGGGCCCCAACCGCTGCGCGATCTTCATCAACCTGCTCCCGGTGCTGACCGCGGGCCTGGCCATCGCCCTGCTGGACGAACCCATGCGCGCCTACCACGTGATCGGCGGCGGCATCAGCCTGGCCGGCGTGCTGATCGCGCAGACCGTGCAGCGCCCGCTGTTCGCGGCGCGGGCATCGCTGGCGCGGTAACGCCCCCGCGCTGTCGGGTCAGGTCTCGCCGTCCGGCGCCCGCACCAGCCGCAGCAACGTGATTTCCGACGGCACGCCGAAGCGCATGGGAGGCCCCCAGTAGCCCGTGCCGCGGTTCACGTACACCCACATGCCGTCCTGGCGATGCAGTCCCGTCACGAACGGCTGTTGCAGCGGCACGAAGAAATTCCAGGGCAGGAACTGCCCGCCGTGCGTATGGCCCGACAACTGGAGATCGAAGCCCGCCTGGGCGGCCAGGGCGGCGCTGCGCGGCTGGTGAGCCAGCACCACGCGGGCGCCGGCACCGGCCGGCGCGCCGTCCATCGCGCGTTGCGGATCGCTGCGATGCGCCGGGTCGAACTGGTGGGCGCTGTAGTCGGTAATGCCGGCCACCACCAGTTCCTGGCCCGCGTGCCGCAGCACCGCGTGTTCGTTCAGCAGCACCCGCATGCCCATCCCGCGCAGGGCGTCGATCCACGCGTGCGCGCCCGAGTAGTACTCGTGGTTGCCGGTCACGAAGAAGGTTCCGTGGCGCGAGGCCAGTTCCGCCAGGGGCCGCGCGTGGGGCGCGAGGTCGGCCACACTGCCGTCGACCAGGTCGCCGGTGATTGCCACCATGTCCGGCCGCAGCCGGTTGACCGCGTCGACGATGCGCCGCACGTAGGGCGCGCGAATGGTGGGGCCGACGTGGATGTCGCTGATCTGCGCAATGGTGAATCCTTCCAGCTCGGCGGGCAGCGCCCGCAGCGGGATGTCGATCCGGACCACGCGCGCCACGCGGCGGGCGCCGACGAAGCCAGCCACCGACATCAGCAGCGAAGCCGCCACCACGAACAGGGCCGACGGTACCGCCAGCGCGGCGTGTCCGTCACCGGTCCCGAACCACGCCATGGCGGAAGCGCCAGCCAGCACGAGATCTCGCAGCAGCGTCAGCACGAACAGCGACGAGAACAGGCCCATGCACAGCAGCCCCAGCCAGATCGCGCCCAGCAGCAGGGGCCCGGCCGAGCGCCGCCGCGCGAGCATGCTGGTTGGGATCAGGATGGCGGACGCCGCCAGCACGGCCGCCAGCGCCGGAGCCAGGCCCGGCACCACGCCCAGGTCGGGCACGAGGCGCAGCCCGACATAGGCATGCACCAGGCCGATCAGGCCAAAGAAGTAGAACCTGTGCAGGGCGCGCCGCTGGCTCACTGGTGGCTCTCCTGTCGCTGCGCGACATCCTTGCTAGGACGAGGCGGCACGCCCGCGTGTCACGCCGCCGTTCCGCGCCGCGCCGGCGAGGCGAAACGGTACACGGCCAGCGTGCTGCGCCAGCCCGGCAGCCACGAGATTTCGCGGGCGTCGGCGAAGGTCGCGCGGGCCAGGATGCGCAGTCCGAGCTTGGCGGCCAGCGCCTCGAAGTCCTTCAGCGTGCACAGGTGGATGTTGGGCGTGTTGTACCACTGGTAGGGCATCTGCCCGGTCACGGGCATGTGTCCGCGCAGGATGGACAGGCCGTGGGTCCAGTGGCCGAAATTGGGGAAGGAGACGATGCCCTCGCTTCCCACGCGCGCCATCTCGAGCAGGATGCGCTCGGTGTTGTGCACGGCTTGCAGCGTCTGCGACAGCACCACCGTATCGAAGCGGCCGTCCTCGAACAGCGCCAGTCCGTCCTCCAGGTTCTGCTGGATGACGTTGACGCCCTTGCGCGCGCATTCGATCACGTGCTGGTCGCTGATCTCGACGCCGACGATGCTGGCCTGTTGCGCATCGCGCAGGTGGACCAGCAGCGTGCCGTCGCCGCAGCCCAGGTCCAGCACGCGCGAGCCATCGGCGATCCAGCCGGCGATGCGGGCCAGGTCGGGACGCAGGGGGGCGGCGTTGCGGTTCATCGCGCGCCTCCCGCCGCACCCAGGCCCAGCTGGCGGGCCACGCGGTCGAAATATCCCCGCACCACCGCGTGGTAGCGGACATCGTCCAGCAGGAAGGCATCGTGGCCGTGCGGCGCCTCGATCTCGGCGTAGGTGACCGGACGGCCGTTGCGCAGCAGCGCCTGCACGATCTCGCGCGAACACGAGGGGGGGAAACGCCAGTCCGTCGTGAACGACGTCAGCAGGAACTCCGCCTGCGCCGGCGCGAGCGACCGCGCCAGGTCGCCGCCGGCCTGCTTGGCCGGATCGAAATAATCCAGCGCCCGCGTGATCAGCAGATAGGTATTGGCATCGAAGTACTTCGAGAACTTCTCGCCCTGGTAGCGCAGGTAGGACTCCACCTCGAATTCCACGTCGTAGCCATAGCGGAACGCGCCGTCGGCCCCGGGCGAACGCTGCGCCCGCCCGAATTTCTCGGCCATGTCGTCGCCCGACAGATAGGTGATGTGGCCGATCATGCGCGCCACCGACAGGCCGTTGCGCGGCACCGTGCCATGGGCATAGAAGTCGCCGCCGTGGAACTCGGGGTCGGTGATGATGGCGCGCCGCGCCACTTCGTTGAACGCGATGTTCTGCGCCGACAGCCGCGGCGTGCTAGCGATGACCACGCAATGCGCCACGCGCTCTGGATAGGTGATGGCCCAGCTGAGCGCCTGCATGCCGCCCAGCGACCCGCCCATGACCGCGGCGAAGCGGGCGATGCCCAGCCTGTCGGCCACGCGCGCCTGCGCATGGACCCAGTCTTCGACCGTGACCACGGGGAACGAGGCGCCGTACGGGCGGCCGGTGCGGGGATCGATGCTGGCGGGCCCGGTGGATCCGAAGCAGGACCCCAGGTTGTTGATCCCGATCACGAAGAAGCGATCGGTGTCCAGCGGCTTGCCCGGCCCCACCATGTTGTCCCACCAGCCGACGTCGGACGGATCGTCCGCCGAGACGCCGGCCACGTGGTGCGAGGCGTTCAGCGCATGACAGACCAGCACCGCGTTGGAGCGGTCGGCGTTCAGGCGGCCGTAGGTCTCGATCATCAGCGAATACGGGCCGAAGGCCGTGCCGCTGGCCAGTTGCAGCGGCTCGTCGAACGTCATGGCCTGCGCCTGGACGACGCCGACGGAATCGGGACCGATGGGAGGAGATGCGGGAGTGTCGAGAAAGGCGGTCAACGCCTCTTCGAGATGCGAATCGGAAGACACGATGGACGGAGCTCTTTAGCTGGATTTATCAGGCGCCCGCAAGCGGACCAGGCAAATCGGCGCCAATGAAAAGTACGGGAATTGTAGCACCGGGCCATGGACGGGCGCCCTCCCGCGGGAACACCCGTCGCTTGCCCGGCGCCGCGCGCCAGGGCGTCACCCCGCCCTGGTCGACCCTTGCGCGGTCTTCAATAGCCCGGCCCACAGCCGCTGCTCGGCCTGCGCGGTGCGCGCCAGGTCGGCGGGCGGCCCGGGACGAGCCGTCAGGCCCACGGCCGCCAGTTCCCCTTTGACGTCGTCGCGGGCAAGCAGGGATTGCAGCAAGGCGTTGTAGCGCTGCACGATCGGCGCCGCCATGCCCTTGGGCCCCCACAGCGCGTACCAGGGATCGACGTCGTAGCCGGCCACGCCCTGCTCGTCCAGCGTGGGCAGGTCCATATAGGGCTGCTGCCGCTGCCGGCGTGTGCCGCCCAACACCTTGATGCGCCCGCTCGCGGCATGGTTCATCGCCACCTGTACCGGCAGGAACATCACCTCCACCTGCCCCGACAGCACGTCGGTGGTCGCGCCCGCCGAACCCTTGTAGGGAATGTGCTGGAGCTGGATGCCCGTCTTCGCCATCAGCAGTTCCATGCACAGGTGATGGTGGGTGCCCAGTCCAGGCGACGCGTAGCGCAGCGCGCCCGGACGGGCCTTGGCGTAGGCCACCAGTTGCGCCACGTCGGCGACCGGCAGCGCCTGGTTCACCACCAGCGCGAAATTGCCGGAACCCACCAGCCCGACGGGCGTGAAATCCGCCAGGACATCGAACGGCAGCTTGTCGTAGAAATAAGGCAGTGTCAGGGTGGTCGACACATTGCTCATCAAGGTATGGCCATCCGGCGGCGCCTTGGCCACCGCCTCCATGCCTATCATGCCCGAGGCGCCCACCCGGTTCTCGACCACGAAGGCGACACCAAGCTCGCGGTTCATGCGCGGAGCCAGGATGCGCGCCACCGAGTCGGGCGTGGTACCCGGCGTCTGCGGCACCAGGATACGCACCAGCCTGTCGTCAAGCTGGCCTGGCTGGCCCGCGCCCGCGCGGCCCAGCCAGGCGGCACCGGCCACGGCCAGCACCCGGCCGAGCGCCGCGCGCCTGCCGGGGCGAACCGGCAGGTCGCCGGCCGCGTCGCATGGGGATTCGATGTTCGTGTCTTTCATGTCTCCTCCTTATGTCCGGGCCTGCGCCCGGTTCGATGCGTGGGTTTGCATTTATCATCTACCGCTGCGGCGAAGCGCTTTCCTGCGCGCCGCCCTCCCGTAACGATTGCCCCGATCCGCCATGCCCGCCGACCCGCCCGCCACCAGCCTGGAAAAAATGCTGTCCATCCTCGACCTGATCGAGGACAGCGACGCCGGACAGAGCTACGACGATCTCTCCGACAAACTGGGGCTCGCGCGCTCGACGCTGTACCGCTACCTAAAGGTGCTGACGGAAGCCGGCCTGCTGACCTCCTTGCCGGACGTGGGCTACACGCTGGGGCCAAGGATTTCCGAACTCGACTACAAGATGCGGATGCGCGACCCGCTGATCATCGCCAGCCGCCCGATCATGATCGAGCTGGTCAAGGCCGTGCCGGGCATCGCCCTGCTATGCCGCAGGTACCGGGACAAGGTCCTGTGCGTGCACCAGGAATCGAATACCGACGCCTTCAACAGCAGCTACGAACGCGGCTACGCGCGGCCCCTGCTGCGCGGATCGGCCTCCCGCATCATCCTTGCCTACACCCCGGCGCGAACCGTCGGCCGGCTTTATGAAGCCGATCCGGCCGCGTTCGCCCAGGCCGGCCTGGGCGACTCGCTCGAAGCCGTCAAGGCCACTCTGGCCGCCATCCGCCAACGCGGCTGGGACTCCACCAGCGGACAGGTCACCCATGGCGTCACCGGCGTTGCCGCGCCCATCCTGGATAGCCGCGGCAGCGTCGTGGGCAGCCTGAGCGTCACCATAGGCAAGGCCCGCCTGGACGAACGGGAAACCGCCGCCGCGGCCGACCGCATCGCGTTCTGCGCCGGCATCGTCAGCAAGACCATCGCCAGCGATACGCCGCGCGCCCGCGACCAAGCCCTGCGCACCGCACACGCGCGGACGCCGCCCGACCCGATGCGCGAGGACGACTGACACCGCCGGCTCACCAGGCCGCGGGTTCGATCGCCCCCAGGTTGGGCAGGTTGGTGGGCTTGGGCCCGTTCCAGATGTCCGTGGTGCGATAGCTCTTGTCCAACTGGCGCGGCTGCCGCGGCCCCGTTTCCGGAAACTCCTCCATTCCCAGCGTGAACTCGACGGTGAAGCCGTCCGGATCCGCGAAATACTGGAAGACGCTGCCCGAGGCCTTGTGCCGGCCAGGCGAAGGCGCCACGATGGCGCCTTCATCCAGCAAGCGGTTGCGCCCCGCCATCAGATCGTCGAGACTGTCCACCGAATACGCCGAATGGAAGAACGCCGGCGCCTTGCCCTGCTGGATGGCGAACGAGTGGTGGAAAGGATTCGGGAAGCAACGCATGAACGCGAAGTACGGGTCGCCGTCGTCTTCATGACGGAAATCCGATACCCGGAAGTTCATCACTTCGATATAGAAACGCAGGCTCTGCGCAAAATCGGGCACGCGAATCACCGCGTGGCTCAGGCGCAGCAGCTTCATGGGGTGCGGCGTGAAGGCCTCGGTCCGCTGGCGCATGCCTGCCAGCAGGTCCAGGGTGATGCCATTGGGATCCACCAGCCGGATGCCTTCTTCCACGCGCAGGTCGGCGCACTCGCCGGCGCCCAGGCGCCGATGCCGCACGCCGGCCCGTTCCAGCACCTCGCGCGCCACCGGCACTTGCGCCGCCGACTCCAGCTCGAAGGCGATGCGCTTGAGGCTGGGCTGCGCCGCCGCATGCAGCGACAGGTTGTAGTGGTCGGCATCGCAGGACAGGAATGCGGTATCGGCGGTACGCTCGACCAGGTCCAGGCCGACCATGTCACGGTAAAAGGCCGCCGAACGGTCCAGGTCCGACACGTTCAACGCCAGATGGCTCAGTTTCTTGAATCTCAGCACGATTCACCTCGTCACGTTCACGGTTCCAGGCGCAGGAACGCATGGTCCACGTCCACCTCGCGCACCATGCCTTGCGCCACGGCGGCTTCGCAGAAGACGCGCAGCGCCGGCTCGCTGTGCTTCCAGCCGTACTCGTTCCAGTGCTCGCCCAGCGCGGCGCGGGTACGGTCCTGCTCCAGGTCGCCCAGCGGCAGGAACTGCGCCGCCTCGTGCGCCACTTCCTGCGCGGCGTGATGCAGCGCCCGCGTGTACAACTCGACCAGCGCCCCGGCCAGCCCGGGCCGCTCGCGCAGCAGCGCGGCGCGCACCGCGATCACGTGCGTCACCGGCACCACCCCGGTCTGCCGCGCCAGCGCCAGGGCTTCCCCCGCCGGATCGGGCGACAAGTAGCGCAATCCCGTCATGTCCAGCGGCCGGCGCGCGAAGATGAAGCAATCGGCGTCGCCCGAACGCAGCACGTCGGCCGGCCCGCGGCCCTTGAGCGACCAGTCGATTTGCACGCCCTCGGGATAGGACATGCCTGCCAGTCGGTCATCGGCCAGCGGACACCACACCACCCCGGCCGTATCCACGCCGTGCATGCCCAGGTACCAGCGGTGCCACAGGGCGGCGGTCAGCCAGTACTGCGGCACCGCGACGCGCCTGCCGGCCAGCGACTTGTGGCCGGACAGCTCCGAGCCCTCGCGGCAGAAGGCGTACTGCGACACCAGCTTGCGCGCGAAGACGGGCAGCCCCACCAGCGAGTCGTCCCGCTCGCGGGCCTTGACGAAGGTCGCCAACGACATCTCCGCCACGTCCAGTTCGCCGCGCAGCGCCTTCATCGTGCATTCGTCTATGGTGCGCGTCGCGCTGACGCGGTAAGCCAGGCCCGGCACGTCGATCAGCCCGGACAGCAGCGGCTGGGTATGAAAGGACGGCGTGGCGCCGATATGGACCGCTGCCGGTTGTGCCATGTTCGTCATGGGTATGTCTTCCTCCTGTTGATCGCTTTACGCGCGCGCCGCTTCGACCCGCCCGCGCCAGTATTCCCAGGCGCGGGCGAATCCCTCGCCCGGCAGCCCGTCGCGCAGCCGCGCGCATATCTTGTCGACCTCGCCTTCGGTCAGGAAGGTGATCGGCCCCAGGTGGCTTGCCTGCAACTGCAGATTGGCGTTCACCTCCAGGTAGACGGCGGTATAGACCGCTTCCTTGATCGAGCCGCCCACCACCGTGCAGCCATGCCCGCGCATCAGTGCGCTACGGTTCCGCGCCAGCACGGTGGCCAGGTCCCGGCCCATCTCCATGTCGCTGACCAGCAGCGTGGTGTCGCCGAACCTGTCCTGGGCATCCCAGGTCGGAATGTCGAAACCGATGGTCGCGCAGCTATGCACCACGGGACGCAGGGGCGCGCCGGTCACGGCGAAGGGCACCACGCTGCGGCTGTGGTTGTGCACCACCGACTGCACGTCGGGACGAGCTTCGTAGATCGCGCCGTGTATGAAGCGCTCGAGGTAGGGCTTGCGGCCGCGCGCATCGACGGGCTCGCCCTGGAGGGTGAACTCCATGATGTCGGCCAGCTCGACCCGCTCGGGCGGACGCGCGCGCGACAAGAAGTAGCGGTCCGGATCGTCGGGGTGGCGCACGCTGATGTGCCCGAACGCATCGACCACGCCTTCCGACGCGAGTATGTGGTTGGCCGTGACCAGCTCTTCCAGCAGTGCTTGCGGCATCGCCATTCGGACTTCCTTGCTAGAGAATGAAACTGACGGATCCCAGCGAGCCGAGCTCGTGGGCATCGATCACGATGCGCCGCTGCCTGATCTTCAGGCCGTCGGCGGTGATGCGCAGCTGATAGGTCAGCCCGCCGACGTACTCGCGTATGCGTTCGTGCCGGCGGTAGCGGTGGCAGATGAAGTTGGCGGCCACGGTGGCCAGGTCGCCCTCCTGCCCCAGCACGCGCACGTTGCTGATGCTGCGGCGCAGGCGCGACCTGGGCGCCTCGGCATGGCAGTTCGGATCCAGCACGCGTATGACGCGCTGGCGGATGCGCTCGGCATCGTCCGCGATGATGAACAGCGTATTGCGCGGATCGCCGTCCGGCTTGTCGTTGGGCGGAATGAGATAGGTGGCGTCCGGGGTCAACAGTTCCAGCCATTCCTTGAGCCGCCACTCGTCAAGCAACGCCGCCTCGAAGTACAGGAAATCCTCGGCCTCGGCCCGGGTCAGGCGGCCGGCTGCGCTCTGTTGCATCACGCGTTCTCCTGCATCATGCGGTTCCAATGGCGCCAGAAAGTGCGCAGGTGGTGTTCATCGCTGTTGAGCTGCTCCGACTCGGGCTTGCCCATGCCTCGCGACATCTCCGACCATTCATCGCTGCGCCAGTTGGCCATGCCCTGCTGCACCAGCTCCAACGCCTCCACGTCATCGGGCGTGGCGAATCCGCCCGGACCGTAGAACGTCAGGAAAGCGTCCAGGCGGCGGGCCCGGGCCGACTCGTCCTCTTCGACCGGCCCCAGCGCCCAGGCCGTCACCTCCATGCGCTCCGGGCCGTCGGGGAAGAAGGTGCGGATGGTGACCGACGAACCGTCGTTGATGACCAGGTTGGGGAAGATGACCAGGTTGCGATTGGTGTTGGCCACGCGCTCGGCGCGCTCCGGGCCCAGCCGCTCCACCAGTTCCTGGCGGATGGCGTCGATCTCGTCGCGTGCCGCCTCGCCGTACAGCGGTATCCAGTGCGCCACCGGACGGCCGCGGAAATTGACGTTGTCGGTGGTGAAGTGGCCATTGCCCAGGCTGATGGCATAACCCTTGGTCGGCAAGACCTGGCCGGCTTCGCGCGGGGGCCGCTCGATGGTCACGCCCGAATTCGCCATGAAATTCAGCCAGGTCGAGTGCGTGGTCGGCAGGTGGTAGTCGTCCACGCTGTTCTCGACCATCAGCTTCCAGTTGGCCGCCACCGCGTATTCCTGCGTGCCGGAGATCACCTGCATGGTGCCCGACGGCGACTGGTCCACCACCAGGTCGATGTACTCGGTGGCCCGGCCCAGGTAGGCCTGCAGGGCAGGCGCGTCGGGATCCAGGCACATGAACCAGAAATCGCGGTATTGCTCGAAGCGCGGCGGCCGTTTCAGGCCATATTCGTTGCGGTCGAACGAGCCTGTGTAGGCGTCCTCGCCGGGAATGCGCGCCAGGCTGCCATCCAGGCCGTAGCTCCAGCCGTGGTAGACGCAGAAAAACCGCCGGGCGTTGCCCTCGCGCTTGGTGGCCACCACCGCCCCGCGATGCCGGCAGGTATTGAAGAAGCAGCCGATGGCGCCTTCCGCGTCGCGGGCAAAGATGACCGGCCTGCCCGCGACCTTGCGCGTCACGAAGTCGCCCGGCTTGGCGAGTTCGGACCCATGGCCGACATAGATCCAGCACTTGGCGAAGACCTTGTCCATTTCCTCGGCCAGCACGGCCGGCGACACATGCACGGCCCGATGCAGCAAGAAGCGCTGGTTCACGGGATCGTCAATGATGTAGCTCATCTTTATTCCAACCATTAGGGACGACATTTAACTCATCGTTAAATCTATAATCCCATATATTGGGAATAAAAATCCAGCATCTTGTGGATTTCCCTAGGAAAAATCCGTTTACCAAGCGTTATTTATGAGAAATCATTAGGATTAGAATCCCGCTATTTGGGCTTATCTGAATAACAAATATCCCATATTAAGGGACTTTTAATCCACGAGGAGATAGTGATGCCTGCAATCGCCCCCCTGCTGCCGAAACGGCAAGCTCTCGCCTGGCTGGCCGCCGCATGCACGGCCGTGGCCGGTTCCGGACCGGCCTCGGCCGGCGAAACGGATGGCGCCTATCCCGAGCGCACCGTCACCCTGGTCGTACCCTTCACGCCCGGCACCAGCGCCGACATCATCGCCCGCGTCATCGGCCCCAGGCTGGCCGAACGCTGGAAGGTCGCGGTAGTCACCGAAAACCGCCCGGGCGCGGGCGGCAATATCGGAGCGGAGCTGGTGGCGCGCGCCGCACCCGATGGCTACACCCTGCTCATGACGGCTACCGCCTTCGGCACCACGCCGGTCATCAACAGGCACACGCCGTTCGACCCCATCAAGTCTTTCCGCCCGATCGGCCTGGCCGCGACCAGCGCCATGGCCCTGGTCGCCCCGGGCAAGTTGCCGGCGCAGTCGGTGCAAGACCTGATCCAGCTCGCGCGCGCCCAGCCCGGCAAACTCAACTACGCCTCCCCCGGCACCGGCACCGCGCAGCACCTGGCCATGGAACTCCTCAAGCAGAGCGCCCAGCTGGACATGGTCCACATCCCCTACAAGGGCACGGCAGGCGCCCTCACGGACATCATGGGCGGGCACGCCCAGGCCATGGTGACGAGCCTGGGCGCGGCCACGCCTTTCCTGCAGAGCGGGCAATTGAAGGCGCTGGCCGTGATGAGCAAGAACCGGGTGCCGGAACTGCCCGGTACCTCCACGGTGGTGGAACAGGGACACCCGGAATTGGTGGTGGACACCTGGTATGGACTACTGGCGCCCGCCAATACGCCAGATGCGATCATCGGCAAGTGGAACAAGGACCTGAACGCGCTGCTGCGCGATCCGGACGTCATTGCCAGCCTCAAGAACCAGGGCCTGGTGGCAACGGGCGGCACCCCGCAGGAACTGGGAGCGCTGATCCAGAGCGAACTCGCGCGCTGGGCCAAGGTCGTGGCCGCGGCAAAGATCGCCGCGGATTGAAGGCGCCCGGCGGGAACGCTCCGGCCTTACAACAGGCCCTGCAGGATGGCCTGGGCCACGGCCGCCTGCTTGTTGTTGACCTGGAGCTTGGCAAAGGCATTGCCCAGGTGGAAGTTCACGGTCCGTTCGCTCACGCCCAAGATCTGGGCGGTCTCGCCACCGGTCTTGCCCATCGAGGCCCAATGCAGGCACTCCTGCTCGCGCGCGGAAAGCCGGATGGGAAGCGCGGGCTGATCCTGGTCCGGCAGGCGCAGATACGCATCCACCAGCAACGAAGCGGCGTGATGGCACAGGTCGGCCAATTGCGCATGCGTCTCGAGCCGGCTCGCCGCCGCGGGGGAATCGAACAGCAGCGCCAGGCAGGCTACCGTATCGCCGGGATGCAGGCCCTCGGCCACCAGGAACAGCGCGCCGTGCGCACCCAGGCGCCGCAACTCGTCGTGGGCGGATGAAGTTTCGCCGTCGTCCAGCGCGCGCCAGACCATGCGCACCTGACCGGATCGCCAGCCGGACGGCGCGACCAGCGGCGGAAGCTCCGGTCGGAAGCCTTCCCACCAACCCGGCGCATCCTCATACCGCAGCCGCAACACATTGCCGTCGCTGGTGCACTGGACGATGCACAGCGCGTAATGGGCGGCGCCAAGTTCCCAGGAAAACTCGCGGACGACCTTGCCGATGGCGGCGGGACAGGAGGCTTCAATCAACGGGCGCAGTGCCCGCAACGCGCGGGTACTGGGTCTCATGCTCTTCGATGCTGCGTGCTGCGCAATGCCAAAGATGAAGGGACGGGCTTCGTCATTTCACCAGAATGTCATTTTTGTAACATTCTATGACGAACTCACTGGTTTGTGAATAACTTTCTGAATGCGAAAGTGTCCGGAGAGGCGCGTCCTTATTGGTTCAGCAAAGACAGGTCCATTTCCGACGCGCGATTCAGGACCGCGGCGACCTTGGTCCGCAGCGCATTCGAATGGGCATGCAGGATCTCGCGCTTGACGTCCAGCAACTGCTGCGGATGCATCGAGAACTGCGTCAGGCCCAGGCCCAGCAACAGCCGCGTCAACTCGGTATCGCCCGCCATTTCGCCGCACACCGATACCGACTTGCCGGCGCGCGACCCCGCGTTGATGGTGTTGGCCACCAGGCGCAGCACCGCGGGATGCAGCGAGTCGTACAGCCCGGCCACGTCGGGATCCGCCCGGTCGATGGCCAGCGTGTACTGGATCAGGTCATTGGTGCCGATGGACAGGAAGTCGAAGGCCTCGACGAAAGGCTCGATGGCGATCGCCACCGCCGGGATCTCGACCATCGCGCCCACCTGGATGTTCTGGCCATAGGCCTGGCCGCGGACGTCGAGCTCCTGCCTGGCCGCCGCGATGGCGGCATAGGAAGCGCGCGCCTCGCGCAGGTGGGCCACCATGGGGATCAGTATCCGCACCGGGCCATGGGCCGAGGCGCGAAGAATGGCGCGCAGCTGCGTGGCGAACAGTTCGGGATGGGCCAGGCAGTAGCGGATCGCGCGCAGGCCCAGCGCCGGGTTGGTGGCCACGGTGGCCTCGCCGTCCAGCGTCTTGTCGGCGCCGATGTCCAGGGTGCGGATGGTGACGGGGCGCCCCGCCATCGTGCGCACCACCGAGGCATAGGCCTCGTACTGCTCGTCCTCGCCGGGCAGGCCGTCGCGCCCCATGAACAGGAATTCGCTGCGGAACAGGCCGATGCCCTCGGCCCCCGCGTCCAACGCCGCCTGCGCCTCTTCGGGCAGTTCGATGTTGGCCAGCATGGACACGACCACGCCGTCCAGCGTGATGGCCGGCACGTCGCGCAGCGTCGCCAGCGTGGCCCGCTCGCGCGCATAGTCGGCCTGGCGGGCACGGTACTCGGCCACGACGCGCGGCGGCGGGTTGACCAGCAGCACGCCGGCCTCGCCATCGACGATGACCATGTCGCCGTCGCGCAGCAGCGTGCGCGCCACGCCCAGCGCCACCACGGCGGGCACGCCCATGCTGCGGGCGACGATGGCCGTGTGCGAGGTCGCGCCGCCCAGGTCGGTGGTGAAGGCCGCGAAGCGCGCGCCGCGCAGCTTGAGCATGTCGGCGGGGGCGATGTCGTGCGCGACGACGATCAGCGGATCGCCATGGTCGTCGATGGCCGAGCCCTTCAAGCCGCGCGGCCGCCCGTTCGCCTCGGCCAGCGCGTGCAGGATGCGCTCGATCACCTGGCGCACGTCGCCGCCCCGCTCGCGCATGTACTCGTCGTCCATCTGCGCGAACTGTTCGGCCAGGGCCTGGCCCTGCGCGGTCAGCGCCCACTCGGCGTTGTAGTGGCGGGAACGGATGATCTCCAGCGGCTCGAGCGAGATCATCGCGTCGGCCAGGATCATGCTGTGCACCTGGAGGATGGCCCCCAGTTCGCGGGGCACGTCGGGGGGGAGATGGTCGGCCAGCTGGGCCAGCTCGTCGGAAGCGGCGCGAATGGCGGCGGCCAGGCGCGCGCACTCGGCCTCCACTTCCTCTTCATCGATACGATAGTGCGATACCTCTAGAGCGGCCGCGCCGATGACCACGGCGCGGCCGATGGCATAGCCGCGCGACACCCCCAGTCCGTGCAAGGCCAGCATCGAGGTCTCCATAGGCTACTCGGCCTCGCCGAACTTCTGCTCGAACAGCGCCCGGATCTGGTCCAGGGCCTCCTGGGCGTCCTCGCCCTCGGCATCGACGGTCACCTTGGTGCCGATGCCGGCCGCCAGCATCATGACGCCCATGATGCTCTTGGCATTGACGCGGCGCGTGCCGCGCGCGATGTGGATCTCGCTACGGAACCGGCTGGCGAGCTGCGTGAGCTTGGCGGATGCCCGCGCATGCAGGCCCAGCTTGTTGATAACGGCGATGTCGATGCTCGGCATGGTCAATGGTCTTCAGGTTCGCCGTCGACGCGCAAGACGCCTTGCGTGCCGCCGGCCAGGGCGCGCTGCGCCAGATCATCAAGGGAAAGGTGGCGGTAGGGCAAGGTGCGCAGCAACATCGGTATGTTGACGCCCGCCAGCACGGTGGTGGGCGTTCCCAGCCGCGACGCCTCGCGCGCCGCCCGGTCGGTCTGGTTGGCGGGCGTGGCGCCCACCACGTCGGTCAGCACCAGCACGCCTTCGCCGGCCGCCGCGGATTCGATGCGCTCGAGCACCGCGCGGAACATCTGGTCGGGATCCTCGTCGTTGCCGGCATCGTAGGCCAGCACGCCCGACAACTCGCCGAAGATGTGCGATGCGCAGGAAAGGAGCGACGAAGCCAGCGGTTCGTGCGCGACGATGACGACGCCGGTCATGCCGATCTCGCTTCCGGCTTCGCGGCGACGGCGTCCTCGAGGGCCCGCGCGAACATCGCGCCGACGTCGAAGCCGGTCTGCTCGGTGATTTCACAGAACGTGGTGGGGCTGGTCACGTTGATCTCGGTGACGTAGTCGCCGATCACGTCCAGGCCCACCAGCAGCAGCCCCCGCGCGGCGAGCTTCGGCCCCAGCTCGCGGGCGATGGCCAGGTCGCGCCCGGACAGCGGCTGCGCCACGCCCCGGCCGCCGGCGGCCAGGTTGCCGCGGGTCTCGCCCGCCTGCGGAATGCGCGCCAGGCAATACGGCACGGGCTCGCCGCCGATCAGCAGCACCCGCTTGTCGCCCTGCAGGATCTCGGGAATGTAGCGCTGCGCCATGATGCTGCGCTGGCCGTTGTCGGTCAGCGTCTCGAGGATGGCGTTCAGGTTCGCCTCCCGCGGCGCCAGCCGGAAGATCCCGGTGCCGCCCATGCCGTCCAGCGGCTTGACGATGACGTCGTGGTATTCGTTGTGGAAGGCCCGCAGGCGCGCCATGTCGCGCGTCACCAGCGTCGGCACCGTCAGGTGCGGGAACTCGGCGATCGCCAGCTTCTCGGGGTGGTTGCGGATCGCGGCGCCGGAATTGAACACGCGCGCGCCCTGGGCCTCGGCCCGCTCCAGCAGGTGGGTGGAATACACGTATTCCATGTCGAACGGCGGGTCTTTGCGCATCAACACCGCGTCGAAGGCGGTCAGCGGCTGGTCGCCCTCGGGGCCTTCCTTCCACCAGGCATGCTCGTGCAGGTCGGCGTCCGGAACCAGCTCGACGGGCCGGGAAGCGGTGCGCACCGCGCCGTCGATGACGTAGAGATCGCCCTGCATCGCCACGCTCAGCCGGTGGCCGCGGGCCACGAGGGCCCGCATCATCGCCACGGAGGTGTCCTTGTAGGCCTTTAGCGCGGGAAGCGGGTCAACAATGAAAAGTACGTGCATGATGGCCTTGAATGCCCGCCGGACGCGGGCGCGGAAAGGAATACTGATTCTAGCAAGCCGGCGCGGGCGCCGCCGAACCGTCCGCGTACCGGAAGGGCGCGGGCTGGCGCGAGCGGTCGTACACCGGCCGCCCCGCCACGTAGGTGGCGCGGACGGCGCGGTCGTCGCCCAGCGTCATCAGCACGAACAGCCGCTCCATCAGGTCGGCGCAATAGCGCATCCGGAAATCCATCAGGGGCGTGGACTTCAGGTCCAGCACCACCAGGTCGGCCTCGTAGCCCGGCTCGATCGCTCCCAGGCGGTCGTCCAGATAAAGCGCATGCGCGCCACCCCGAGTCGCCAGGTAGAACGCATGGGCGGCGGTCAGCCGCGTCTGGTTCAGGGCCGCCACCTTGTAAGCCTCGTTCAGCGTCTGCAACTGCGAGAAGGCCGTGCCGCCGCCTATGTCCGTGCCCAGCCCCACCCGCACCGGCCGGTCGGCCCGCTTGGCGTCGAACACCCGGAACAGCCCGCTGCCCAGGAACAGGTTGGACGTCGGACAGTGCGACAGCGCCGCCCCGGCCCGGTGGCAGGCGCACAACTCGTCTTCCGAGACGTGCACCGCGTGCGCGAAGATCGCGCGCGGCCCCGCCAGCCCGACCCGGCGGTAGACCTCGAAATAATCGCAGCAGTCCGGGAACAGCTCCGCGATCCAGCCCACCTCGCCCAGGTTCTCGCTCAGATGGGTCTGCATGTAGGTCCCGGGATGCTCGCGCCACAGGCGAGCGGCCGATTCCAGCTGCGCCTGGGACGAGGTCGCCGCGAAGCGCGGGGTGATGCAATACAGCTGCCGCCCCTTGCCGTGCCACTTGCGGATCAGGTTCCGGGAGTCCTCGTACCCGCTTTGCACCGTATCCCGCAGCGCCTCCGGCGCGTTGCGGTCCATCAGCACCTTGCCGGCGATCATGCGCGTGTCGAAGCGCTGCGAGGCCTGGAAGAACGCGTCCACCGACCCCGGATGCACCGTGCAGTACACCGCCGCCGTCGTCGTGCCCGCCCGCAGCAGCTCGCGCAGGAACAGTTCGCTGACCATCCCGGCGTGCGCCGGGTCGGCGAACTGCTGCTCGGTCACGAAGGTGTACTTGTTCAGCCACTCCAGCAGCTGCTCGCCGAAGGCGCCGATCATCTGGGTCTGCGGGTAATGGATGTGGGTGTCGACGAAGCCCGGCAAGATCAGGGCGTCCGGATAGTGCGCCACCGGCATGGAGCCTTCGACCGAGGCGCGCAGCCGGTCGTAGGGGCCGGCTTCCGCGATCCGGCCGTCCTCGATCACTACCAGCGCATCGGGCAGGTGGGTGTACGAGGCGTGCGGATCCGACAGGAAAGGATCGGCATGGAAACTCAGCGTGGCGCCGCGCAGGGCGTGACGGCCGGGGCCGAAGCGGGAGTCGGGGGCGTCAGGGCCCGGGCGGGAGCGGGTCATAGGCATCCTCGGGTTCGTCGGCGGGCAGGTCCTCGGACGTCGGCGCGGCGGGCCGCTCGCCTATCTGCTGCCGCCACATCGCATAATAAAGTCCCTTGCCTTCCAGCAGCCGCGCGTGGCTGCCCTGCTCCACGATACGCCCTTTTTCCAGCACGAAGATGGTGTCGGCCTGCATCACGGTCGACAGCCGGTGCGCGATCAGGATCGTGATCTGCGTGCGGCGCGCGCAGATGCGCCGCACCGTCTCGTTGATCTGTTCCTCGGTCAGCGAATCCAGCGCCGAGGTCGCCTCGTCGAAGATCAGGAGCCGGGGCTGGCGGATCAGCGCGCGGGCGATCGACAGGCGCTGCTTCTCGCCGCCCGACAGCTTCATCCCCATCTCGCCTATGGTCGTATCCAGCCCGTCCGGCGACTTCGTCAACAGATAGGCGCAGGACGCCTGTTCCATCGCCGTCACCATTTCCTCGTCGGTGGCGTCGGGCTTGACCAGGCGCAGGTTCTCGCGGATCGTGCCCGCGAACATGTGCGCCTCTTGCGTCACGAATCCGATCTGCCGCCGGACGCGGTTGAAGCGCAGCGCCGTCGTGGGCTGGCCGTTGTACGACACCGTCCCGCTGGCCGGCGGATACAGCCCCACCAACAGCTTCACCAGGGTCGACTTGCCCGAACCCGACGGCCCCACGAACGCGATCGTGTCACCCAGTTCCGCGTCGAACGACACGTCTTCCAGCGCGTAGTCCGGCGCCCCCTTGTGGCGAAAACAGACCTGCTCGAAACGCACGTCCCGCACCGGGCCCACGTCCACCGCGCCGGGTGGCCGCCGTTCCACCGGCTTCTTCATCAGCGCGCCGAAGTTCAGCAGCGAGGCATCCACCTCGCGATAGGCCAGGATGATGTTGCCCAGCTCCTGCAGCGGCGCGAAGATCGCTACCGAGATGAACTGCATCGCGATCAGTTCGCCCGGGCTCAGCACCTCGCGGAAAATCAGCCACAGCAGCGCGAACAGGATGGACAGCCGCAACAGGCTCAGCGTCATGCCCTGCAGGAAGGACAGCACCCGTATCCGCTTGACCTTCTCCATCTCCAGCGCGAAGATCGCCGCCGTCTGCGCCTGCAGGCGGCGGATCTCCGGATAGGTCAGCCCCAGGCTCTTGATCAGCTCCACGTTGCGCAACGACTCGGTGATGAAGCCCGAATTGCGGTTGGTCTCGCGCACGATGGAACGCTGCTGCGTCTTGATCTCGCGGCTGAGCAGGCCGGTCAGCCCGCCCAGCAGCAGCACCCCGACCAGGAACACCGGCACCAGCAGCCAGTTCTTCGTGACCGAATACCAGGTCAGGAAACCCACTCCCACCACCGCCGCGAACACCGTGTTGATAAAGGTGTTGATGAAACGCTCGCTGTCCGCCCGGACCTTCTGCAGCAGGGACAGCACCTCGCCGCTGCGCAGGTCCTCGAACTCCTGGAAGCGCAGGCGCAGCACCTGCCGCAGGCCGTCGTTGAAGAGATGCGTGCCCAGCTTCTGCACCACCAGCCGGGTCGTGTACTCCTGCAAGGCGCGGGCCAGGCGCGACAGGATGGCGATCCCCACCGCCAGGCCCAGCAGTCCCAGCACGCCCGTGACCAGCTCGTGCTCGGTCTTGCCGGCGCGATTGATCGCGTACTCGTCGATGATGCGGCCGAAGATGATGGGGTCGACCAGGGCCAGTACCTGGGAGACGCCCGCCAGCAGCAGCGCGACGAAGGCCAGGGAGCGGTGGGGCTTGAGGTAGGTCCACAGGAGGCGCATGGAGATCCTTGGGACGATGTATCGCCCCAGAGGATACCTCCAGGGTTGCGGGTGGACCAGGCACCCTTGGCCGATAATGATGCGCGAGGCAGCCGGATCGCCTTCGATACAGACCACGAGGCCGCCCACGGCCCGCTCCAGAGAGACACACATGCTGCTTCAGGACAAGACCGCCATCGTCTACGCCGCCGACGTCGCGGCCAAGGCCGGACGCATCGACGTCAGCCTGAACGCTGCCAGCATCCGCGGCGACCTGCAGGGCACTCCACTGCTGGACATGGCCATGGCCGATTTCATGGCGCCCGTGGAGACGGGCGTGCGGGCCAATTTCCTGACGATGCGCGGCGCGGCCCGGCACATGGTGCGGCAGGGGCACGGCGTCATCCTGGCGCTTTCGGCGACGTCCGCCGGCCTGTCCGGCCGGGATCGGGTCTACCACCGGACCGGCGGGTTCGCCGTCGCGTGCACGGCCATCGAGGCAATGGCCCGGACCTTCGCGGGGGAACTGGGGCGGCACGGCGTGCGCGTCGTCTGCCTGCGCTCGGACGCGCTGCCGGAGACCTGGCCGCCGGAAGCCGAGGCCGAGCTGCGCGAGATCCGGGACTACATGAATGCAGGAACGGCGCTGGGGCGCCTGCCGCGGATCGCCGAGGTGGCGGATGCGGCGGCCTTCGCGGCCTCCGACCGCGCGGGCGCGATGACGGGCGCCATCGTCAACCTGACCTGCGGATCCATCATGGACGCGGACTGAGACCGCCGTCAGCCCCGCTCGGCCGCCGCGATGTCCCGCCCGCCACACACGAACAGGTTCTGCCCCGTGACATAGGACGTCTCGTCCCGCAGGAAGAACATGGCCGCATTGGCCACGTCCTCGGGCTGCGCTACCCGTCCCATGGGAATCGAGGCCTCCAGCGCCAGGGCCCGCTCCGAGCCGGCGGGGTGGTAGACCCGTAGCATGGGCGTATCCACCGGCCCGGGGCTGACGACGTTGACATTGATGCCGTGCGGCGCCAGTTCAACCGCCAAGGCCCTGGCCATGCCCAGGATGCCGGACTTCACCGCGCCGTAGAGCGAGCTGCGCACGCGCCCCAGGCTGACCCGGCTGCCCAGCAGCACGATGTGCCCATGTCGCCGGGCTTTCATGGACGGGACCACGAGGCCGATGCATTGCATGGCGGCGCGCAGGTGGAGGTGCACGATGCGGTCGAAGCCTTCGGCGTCGAAAGCCTCGACTGGCGCCATGTGCGGTATTCCCGCGCAATGCACGAAGCCGGTCACGCGGTGCTCGCGCAAGATGGCCTCGCACACCTCCCGCGTGGCCACGGCGTCGGTCAGGTCGACGATCCGGTCCATGGCACCGAGCGGCACCGCGGGCGGCCGGTCGGACAGGTTGACCACCCGTCCGCCCTCTGCCAGCACACGCCGGGCAAGAGCCGCTCCTATCCCGCCACTGGCCCCGGTTATCACCGTCACGCCGTCATTGGGCGGCGCGGCCATCCCGGCCCTCCCGGGTCGAATCCACGGCGGCAGGCCCGGGCAGTCCGAACACTCGCACCGCGTTCTCGCCCAGCGTCTTGCGAAAGCTCGTATCCGACAAGGGAAGTTGCATGTACGCGTCCAGGCAGGCGTCGATCTCCCGCACCGGATATCCTGACCCGTACATCATCTGGTCCTGCAGGAACCCGTTGGCCGCCTGGACCAGCAGGTCTCCCCCAGGCATGAAGAGGTAGGCATCGGCCGATACGTATACGTTCTCGTGGCGATAGGCCACGCCCAGCAGCTCGGCGAAAAAGGGCCAGCAGGCGTGCCCGGCAACGATGGACAGGTTGGGAAAGTCCCGCGCCACCCCCTGGATGTACCGCGGGTGAGTATCCTCGATCTCCGGCCCCGCGAACGGTCCGGACATCAGCACCACCGGCACCTTGCGGTCATCGCACAACTCGTACAGCGGATAAAGGCGCCGGTCGTCCCAGTGCGTGGCGAGCGCGCTGCGCGTGGGCGCGATATGGATGCCGCGCAGGCCCAGGTCGTCGATGGCCCGGCGGGTTTCCTCCAGGGGGTCGCCGAAGTCCCCGCCCACGTCGATGCCCGCGACGCCCGACAGGCGGTCGGGATGGGCATGCACCACTTCGGCGATATGGTCGTTGGATACGTCGCTGCGCGGCGATCCGCCCGCGGCCGGCACCACCCGATGCACGCACAGCATCCGGTCCACGCCGGCGCGATCCGCCTCCTGGAAAAACAGTTCCACCGACGCATTCAGGTAGGACGGCGGGATGGTCTTCATTCCCAGGTGGCCACCGAAGAACTTCAAGTGATCCGGCGTGAAATAGGTCAGGATCTCCTTGGTAGGCGGGCGGGCTCGCAGGTCCACGACATGGTATCCGTCTCGCATGATTCTCCACTCCCCTCAAGTATCGGTTCGCGCTAGTCGGCCGTGATCGAGGCCGACTGGATCAGTTTGCCCCATTTGTCCGTTTCGCTGGCGATGAACGCGGCCAGCGCCTCGCCCGTCACCGATCTGGGCTCCACCGCCAATTGCCGCATCCGCTCGCGCATGTCGTCGGACTCCATGATCTTTCTGAGCGTCGCGCGCAGCTTGTCCAATACATCGGCTGGCGTGTGCGCCGGCGCCATGATGACGTTCCACGAGCTGGCGGCATACTCGGGAAAGCCCACCTCGGCCAGCGTCGGCACGTCCGGCAGCAGCGGCGAGCGCTTGTCGCCGGCCAGCGCGAGGATCTTCAGCATGCCGGACTTGTGCATCGTCATCGCCGTGGGCAGCACGTCCACGCAGAACTCCGCCTCGCCCGCCGCGATCGCCGCCAACGCGGGGCCCGCGCCCTTATAGGGCACGTGTACCGTGTCGAGCTTGTACGTGCGCACGAACAGCTCCGAGGCCAGGTGGCTGGGCGACCCCACGCCGGACGATGCATAGTTCACTTTGCCCGGATGCTTGCGTAGGTAGTCGACCAGCGCGGGGGCGGAGTCCGGCTCGAACTTGGGCGAACGCAGCAGCACCATCTGGGTGCTCGAGATCTGGATGACGGGAACGAAGTCGCGCTGCACGTCGTAAGGCAGTTTCTTGTACAGCGAGGGATTGATGGCCAGCGCGGCGCTGGACAGCAGCAATGTGTAGCCATCGGGCCTGGCGCGTGCGGCCTGCTCGGTGCCCACGACGCTGCCAGCGCCCCCCTTGTTCTCCACCACCACGGGCTGGCCCAGCTCGGCCGTCAACCGCGGCGCGATGATGCGGGCGAGCACGTCGTTCAGTCCGCCCACCGCGAACGGCACCACCATCTTGATGGGGCGATCGGGATAGCCGGCGGCGCATGCCGTGCCGCCTCCCAACAGCGAGACGAGGATCGTCGCGCAAAGACTCGACTGCCGGTTCATGCTGCCTCCTTGTGATCAGGTGACGAGGGCGTATCCGGAAATTGAAGCGGATTATAGGAATGGGGTCGCGGCGGCCCATTACCGTTTCGTCGCCGCATTTACGATGGCGTCCGATTAATTGCGCAGGCGATCCACGCCGGCGTCGCCGGCGCAAAAAATGAGATCAATGCGTAAATGGGAGGACAGTGGGATAACTACAAAGAATGAAGCCCCTCCTACACTCGCCGATGCCTTTTTCAACCATCAGGAGTCCCCATGCATCGTCGTCCGCCCCTCGTCCTGAAACAGGCTGCACTCCTCGCCCTGGCCTTCGGAGCCCATGCCCCCCTGCTTGCCGCCGAGGCCTTTCCCACGCGGCCCATCACGCTGACCGTGCCTTATGCGCCAGGCGGCGCGGGCGACATCCTCGGACGCTCGGTCGCCAAGGAACTGGCGGGCATCGCAGGCAAACCCGTGGTGGTCGAAAACAAACCCGGTGCGGGGGGCAACATCGGCGCCGAGCTCGTCGCGCGCGCCCAGGACAAGGACGGCCATACCCTGCTGCTCGGCGCCACGAGCCTGGCCAGCAACCCCAGCCTGATGCGCAGCATGCCCGTGGACCCGCTAAAGGACCTGGTCGCCATCAGCGGCGTGGCTTCGCTGCAGAACGTCATAGCGGTCAATCCGTCTTCCCGGCTGCGCAACGTGAGCGAGCTCGTCGCAGAGGCCAAGAAACATCCTGGCAAGCTGACCTTCGGCACCGCCGGCATCGGTACCTCCAGTCACCTGTCGGTCGAACTGTTCAAGGGCGAAGTCGGCGTGGACCTCCTTCACGTGCCGTACAAGAGCGGAGGACCGGCGATGGCCGACGTGATGGCGGGCAATCTCGACCTGGTGTTCGAATTGATGCCGGCGGTGGTGGGACACGTCCGCAGCGGCAAACTGCGCGGCATCGCCGTCACCGGGTCGGCGCGGTCCGAAGCGCTGCCCGATCTTCCCACCGTGGCGGAATCGGGCTATCCCAAGTATTCATTCGTCTCGTGGTTCGGCATCTTCGGCCCTTCCGGCATGGATTCCAGACGCGTGGCGCAACTCAACGAAATGATGGCCAAGGCCCTGGCGTCCGGCGAATTCAAGTCCCGGCTCGAGCAACTCGGAGCGGAAGGCATGTCGGGCTCTCCCGCCCAGTTCGACAGGTTCTTCCAGGGCGAAGTCGCCAAGTGGAAGCGTGTCGTGGCCGAGCAAGGACTTCCCTTGATGAACTGAAGAAGAAGGCGTGCCGTCCTTGATGGACGGCACGCCTTGGCGCTACTGCCAGGCAATACCCGTGAACTTGAGTTGCGACAACTCCTCGATGGCATAGCGCACGCCTTCCCTACCGGTGCCGCTCAGTTTCATGCCGCCGAAGGGGTACATGTCCAGGCGGAAGCGACTGGCCTCGTTCACCCACAACGCCCCCACCTCGAAAGACTCGGCGAACCGGAACGCCTGGCTCAGACTGCGGGTAAACACCGCCCCCTGGAGACCGAAGGGAGAATCATTGGCCAGTTCCAGTGCATGGTTGGCATCGCTGGCCCGGATCAGCACGGCCACAGGCCCGAAGACTTCCTCGTGCCATAGCCGCGCCGACGGTGAAAGCTCCTCGATGATGACCGGAGACAGGACCAGCCCCTCGCGGCGGGGCGCGAGCCGATAGCGTGCGCCCAGCGAGATCGCATCGTCGCACAGGGCCATGATGCGATCGGCCGACGCCTCGGACACCAGCGGGCCGACGTCCGTCCGCTCGTCGTCGGCGGGCCCGACCCGCATCCGTCCGGCAGCGGCGGCGAAACGTTCCGCGAACTCGTCGTAGATCCGCGCCTCGACGATGATCCGCTGCGCCGATATGCACTGTTGCCCGCTGGCCTCGAACGCCGCCGTGGCGATCTTGGCGACGGCCGACTCCAGGTCCGCGTCGGCCAGTACGACATTGGCGGCGCTCGACCCCAGTTCCGACACGAATCGGCGCACGCCCGTCGCCCTGGCCAGTGCTTCCCCGGCCTGCACCCCGCCCGTGAACGACACGACGCCGACGTCGGGATGGCCCGCCAGGGCCAGCGCCGTCGCCTTGTCGCCCGCCAGCACGTTCATCATGCCCGGAGGCAGGCCCGCCTCGACCGCCGCGGCAGCCAGGTGCAGGGCCGTGCGCAGCGACGCCGGAGCGGGCTTGGCCACGCACGCGTTGCCCGCCGCCAGCGCGGGGGCCAGTTTCTGCACGAGCAGGTTCACCGGCGCATTGAACGGCGTGATCGCACCCACGACCCCATAGGGGAAGCGGCGGGTGTAGCCGATGCGCCCCACGCCGGCGGGCACGGCATCCAGGGGCAGGACTTCGCCCCCCAGATGTGACAGCTCCGACATGCATGCTTCGACGAATTGCAGGCCCCGCGCCACCTCCCCGCGCGCCACGCGTATCGGCTTGCCGACGTCCTCGCTGATGAGGCGCGCCAAGGCCGCGGCCTCCCGGGACAGGGCGTCCTTCAGGCATTGCAGGTGCCGCAGGCGCACGGTCGACGGCGCAGGGCGCTGCGCCTGGAACGCGCGCCGCGCGCTGTCAACCGCCTGCGCCACGATGCCTTCGTCCGCCTCGGCAATGGCCAGCATGCCGCCGCTGCCGGCCTGGCGCCACGGCATGCGCGCCACGCCCGGCGCCACCCGGGCGCCGTCGATGAACGAGGCCTGTACCTCTCCAGCCAGCGTGTCCTTCATCGTCCGCCTCCCTGCTCGGCGCGCAGATGCCGGATGTTCATGTTCGCCAGGAACCCGATCAGCGGATGCAGCCCCATCTCGGCGAACTTGAGCTGGTCCATGTCCAGCAAGGCTCCGCGATGCGCCTCGCTGAGTTCGAAGCGGGCGACGTAGGCCCGCGGATCCGCGACGAAGGCACGCTGGTTGGCCTGATCGTAGGCCAGGCCATGCAGGGCGCGCGTCAGCTCCGCCAACTCGGGAGCGATGCGCGGATAGTGCGGGCGAGGAGCCGGCCGGGGCGGAGAAAAGAATCCCACCGAGGCATAGTTGTGGTGCCAGCTCGGATCCATCTGCACCACGTCGGGAACGCGCTCGCCCAGCGCTCCCGCGGCCACCGCCCAGCAGCGCAGCTCGATGTTGCCGGTATCGTCCAGCTTCGACTCGGCGTATCCGATCAGCGACTTCAGATTGCCGGTTCGCAGGGTGTCCAGTACCCGGTTGTCGAACTCCAGGTCGGGCTGGCTGTAGCGGTCCGTTCCAGGAAAATGCGACATGCCGCCGCTGGCGACGACGACCGTGCGCAAGCCAAGGCGGCGCACGGCGTTGGCCAACGCCACGCCGAAGGCATAGCATCGCTCAGTGGTCGGTTGCGGCGGCAGATAGGCGTTCACGTAGACCGGCAGTACGGGCGCGGATACCCCCAGGTGCGTCAACGGAATGCCGAGCGCATAGTCGATCTCGGCACTGCTGGTGAAGGCGGGATCGAAGCCCGACCGGTACAGGTCCTCGACGATCGCGAAGGAAATGTCGCTGGGCACCTGGTAGCGAAACCCCCGGCCCGCGAACTCGCCCCTGGCCACGCCACCCACGTGCAGCGTGAACGGCGGCGCGCACTGGTGGAAGAATTGCTGCGCATGGTCGTTGGCAATCATGATCCACAGCTCCGGCTCCAGCGCCTGCAGCCGCTCCCCGATCGATGCAGCCACGTCCCGAACGCGCTGGACGGTGTTCTTGTCCTCGGTATCGGGCAAGGTAAAGAACTGCGGGGCATGCGGCAGCATGGCGCCACCGACGATCAGATCCTGGGTCATTCCGTCTCTCCTTTCTTGGCAATGTGTCCTTGGGTGCCAGGGAGTGTAGGAACGCGGGCCTGGGCGGCCATTACGCCTGCGTCTGCCGATTTATGAATTCATCCGATTTTGTCTGGCCAGCCGATGGCGTTCGCCGGGGCCTTGGATATACTGTCCGCACACACGCAACATCGCCGTCTCATCGCCTTCGGGGCGAAGGAAGTGCCACGTGTCCAGAGTCCTAGCCGTTACCCATGGCCATATCGGCCGGGCCTGCCTGCTCGACAAGGTGCGTCCCGCAGGCCCGCATGCGCATCCCGTCCACCATGCCATGATCGAACTGGACGGCCCCTGCCATGAATACCAGGTTGGAGAAACGTCGGCGATGCTGGCCCCCCGCCACGCCGTCCTCGTCAATAGCCACGAACTGCACGCCAACCTCTCCGTCGGCCAGGGCAAGAGCACGATCCTGATGCTGTATTTCTCGCCCCTGTGGATCGAGGAACAGTTTCCCGGCCTGCCCTCTTATGTGCGTTTTTTTCGGCACAGCAGCGTTCAACTGGGAACACGCGCGGTCGAGCTCGCCCAGCGTCTGGCCAGGCACATGCTCGAGGCGGTCGAGCTCAACGCCCCCGAAGTCCAGGCCTTGTTCGGCGAGCTCGCCGAGCATCTTTGCCATCAGCACGGCCCCACCTATCCGAATCGCGAACGGCCTGCCCGCAGCAACGACTATCGCATCCGGCGGGCGATCTCGTTGATGCAGGAACACCTGGAAGAACCGCTGCCCACCCAGGAGATCGCCGCGCGGGTAGGCCTGTCCCGCTCCCGCTTCTTCGAACTGTTCACTGCCTGCACGGGCCTGTCGCCCAAGCACTATGTCAATATGCTGCGGCTGCATGCCGCGGTGGAGTATCTGGCCGACGACGCGGGTCCCATCGCCGAGCTGTCGCAGCGCTGCGGCTTTGGCGCGCAAAGCCATTTCTCGAAGTTCTTCGTCGACCAGCAGGGCTTCACTCCCCGGGACTACCGCCGCGCAGCGGTACCGGCCCTGCCCCGGCAGTGCGAGCACGCCGACGCCCGGCTCTGAGGCAAACGCGCCGGAAGCCGCCAGGGACTTCCGGCTTTCGCCACATCCTAATGCTTGGCCACGCCCAGCAATCCGTCCAGCGTCGCGCCATCGGCCAGCAAGGCCTGCGCGGAGCTGGCGTGCACCACGCTGCCGCGTTCCAGCACGATGGCGGAGTCGGTAATGCTGAGCGCCTTGCGGGCGTTCTGCTCGACCAGGATCACCGACATCCCCTCGTCGCGGATGATCCGCTGCAGGGCGCTCATCAGTTCCTGCACGATGATGGGCGCGAGCCCTTCCAGCGGCTCGTCCAGCAGCAGCACGCGCGGGTTCAGCATCAGCGCGCGGCCGATGGCCAGCATCTGCTGCTCGCCGCCCGAGAGCTGGTTGCCCATGTTGGCCTTGCGTTCCTGCAGGCGCGGGAACATCTCGTAGATGCGCTTGAGGTTCCACGGTCCGGGCACGGCCACGGCGGTCAGGTTTTCCTCGACGGTCAGCGACTTGAAGATGTTGCGCTCCTGCGGCACCCAGCCGATGCCCGCCAGCGCACGCTGGTCCGGACGCAGCCCGGTGATGTCCCGGCCCCCCAGGTGCAGGCGGCCGGCGAAGCGCCGCGTGTGACCGACGATGGTATTGATCAGCGTGGTCTTGCCGGTGCCGTTGCGGCCCAGCAAGGCCAGCGCCTGGCCTTCGCCCAGGCTCAGGTCTATGCCCATCAGGACCTTGGCTTCGCCGTAGCCGGCGACGATGCCTTCCAGCTTGAGCAGCTCAGTCATGGTAGCCCTCCACCACTTCTTCGCCCAGGTACACCGCCTTCACGCGCGGGTCGCGGGCGATCTCGGCATTGGTGCCTTCGACGAACAAGCCGCCGTTGACCAGTACCGAGATGCGGTTGGCGAAGGAAAATACCAGGTCCATGTCGTGTTCGATCAGCAGGATGGTCACGTCCTCGGGCAGGGCGCCGACCGTGTTGAGGATCTCGCGGCGCTCGCCGTCGGGCACGCCGGCCACGGGTTCGTCCAGCAGCAGCACGCGCGGCTTGGCGGCCAGCGCCAGCGCGATCTCCAGCAGGCGCTGCTTGCCGTAGGGCAGCACCGCCGTCTTGCGGTCTTTCACGTCGAGCAGGTTGCACTGCTCCATCAGGGCCGCGCACTCGTCCATGATCTCGCCGCGCTTGCCCAGCGGGCGCAGGCAGCGCCAGCCCTTGCCTTCGCGTTCGGAGATGGCCACCGCCAGCGATTCCGCGGGCGTCATTTCGGCGAACAGCTGGTTGATCTGGAAGGTGCGTACCAGGCCGCGGCGTGCGCGCGCGTGCACCGGCAGGCGCGTGACGTCTTCGCCTTCCAGCTCGATACGGCCGGAAGTGGCGGACAACACGCCGGTCAGCAGGTTGATCAGCGTGGTCTTGCCCGCGCCGTTGGGGCCGATCAGCGCCTGGCGAGCGCCGCGCTCGACCTTGATCGACACGTCGTTGGTGGCGACCAGCCCGCCGAAGCGCTTGGTCAGGTTGAAGGTCTGCAGTACGGTGGTCATTGCTTGCCTCCATGGCCACGGCGGAACCAGGTCCAGGGACGCACCAGCTTCTCGTGGCCGACGACCACGATGACGACCAGCAGCAGGCCGATCCAGAATTGCCAGTATTGAGGCGTGATGCCCGACAGCCAGTCCTGCATGAACTTGAAGATGACCGCGCCGATGATGCCGCCGTACAGGTAGCCGGCGCCACCGATCACCAGCATCAGCATCACGTCGGCCGACCGGTGGAAGGCCAGCACGTCCAGCGAGGCGAAGCCGGTGGTCTGCGCCAGCAGCGCGCCGGCCACGCCCGCATAGGCAGCCGCCAGCGTGTAGACGGCGGCGCGGCGGCGGTTCACGGCCACGCCCATGGCCGCGGCGCGCAGCGGATTCTGGCGCACCACCTGCAGCGACATGCCGAACGGCGAATGCACGATGGCCCGGGCGATGAAGAACAATATCGCCACCACGATGATCGAGTAGGTATAGGCAGTGCGGCCGAACAGGTCGAACTCGAAGGTGCCGAACAGGGGCACCATGGTCACCCCCGTCAGGCCGTCCGCGCCGCCCGTCAGCCACCCCATCTTGTTCGCGATTTCGTACAGGATCAACGCGACCCCCAGCGTCACCATCAGGCGGGTCAGGTCGGAGCCTCGCATCACCAGCACGCTGGTCACCAGCCCGAGCAGCGCGCTCACGGCTGCCGAAACGGCCAGCCCCAGAATGGGATCGATGCCGAAGTATTTGGCCAGCAACGCCGCGCAATAGGCGCCCAGGCCGAAGAAGGCGGCATGGCCCAGCGACACGATGCCGGCGTAGCCGAGGATCAGGTCGAGCGAAACCGCGAACAAGGCCAGGATCGCCAGTTCGTTGAGCAGCAGGAAACCTCTGGGCAATACGAAGGCGGCGCCGATAGCGGCCACCCAGAAGACGATTTCGAACCACCGGATGCGGGACCAGCGCGCGCCCACGGCGCGCAGCGAATCGGAGGCGATCGTGGTTTCCATTACTTGCTCCCCGCCCGGGCGAACAGGCCTTGCGGGCGCCACATCAGCATGATGATCATGACGCAATAGATGATGAATGCCCCCACGGTAGGGATATAGTACTTGCCGGCGACGTCGGCCACGCCCAGCAGCAGCGAAGCCAGCAACGGCCCGATGAGGGAAGACGTGCCGCCCACCGCCACCACGATCAGAAAATAAATCATGTACTTGATCGGGAAGGTCGGATCCATGCCGAGCAGGTCGGCGCCCAATGCGCCGCCAAGGCCGGCCAGGCCGGAACCGAAGGCGAAGGTCGACAGGAACACCAGGTTGATATTGATGCCCAGCCCGCTCGCGGCGCGCGGGTCATCCACCGCCGCCCGCAGGCGGCTGCCGAACCGGGTCTTGCTCAGGATCAGTTGCAGCCCGATCACCAGCGCCACGCAGATCACGATCACGAACAGCCGGTAGTGCCCGATGCCGACGCCGGCGATCACGGAACGGCCGTTCAGCCACTCCGGCAGATGCAGCAGCTGCTGCTGCGATCCCATGAAGTAATCGACCGTGGCCATGGCCATGAAGGTCAGCCCGATCGAGAACAATACCTGGTTCAGGTGCGACTGCCCGTACACCCGCTTGTACAGCGTGCGCTCCAGGACCGCTCCCAGCACCGCCGACACGACGAAGGCCAGCGGCAGGCAAAGCAGGAAAGGCACATCCAGGCGCTGCATGGCCAGCACGGTCACATAACCGCCCACCATCGCGAACGCCCCGTGCGCCAGATTGATGAAGTTCATCAACCCCAGCGTCACGGCCAACCCGCAGGCCAGCACGAAGAGCAGCATGCCGTAGGCAATGCCGTCGAACAGAATAGTCAGCATGAAGCCACCGCAATTTCAAACCGTGGTCAAGACACAGCGACACCCAAGGCCCGCATGGCGTCACCAAAGAACGCCACCCCCGGCCAGCCCGGTAGTACTCCAGGGCACAGCGGATCCGGCTTTGCCGGTCCGCCAGTGCCCCCCGCGGGGCCCGGCGCCGGGCCGCCCCAAGGCGGGCCCCGGCCCCTTTGGGGCGGCCGCGCGGCGGCCGGGGGTTCACTATGCCGGGGCGCATCAGCGCATAGGGGTTACTTCACCTTTGCGGGGTCTTTGACGGCTTCGATCTTGTCGAAGGGGACGTTATAGAGACCGCCGTTCACGCGCTCCACTTTGGTGATGTAGACGTTCTGCACCATCTCGCGCGTCTGCGGATCCAGCATGACCGGTCCGCGCGGGCTGTCCCACTTCTGGCCCTTCATGGCGGCCAGCAGCTTATCGCCGTTGGTGTCGCCCTTGGTGGCTTCGATCGCCTGGTAGATCAGGTGCATGCCGTCATAGCCGCCGACGCTGTGGAAGTTCGGACGCATGCCCTTGTTGGCCTTGGCGATCCCGGCCACGTACGACTTGTTGGCCGGGTTGTCCAGCGCGGCGGAATAGTGCATGGACGTCACCACGCCCAGCGCCGCATTGCCCATGTCGTTCAACAGATCGTCGTCGACCACGTCGCCGGTGCCGATCATCTTGATGCCGGCCTTGGCCAGGCCGCGCTCGGCGAATTGCTTCATGACCACCGAACCCATGCCCGACGGAACGAACACGAACACGGCGTCCGGCTTGGCATCGCTCACGCGCTGCAGGAAGGGCGCGAAATCGGGGTTGTTCACCGGCACGCGCAATTCCTGCGTTACTTCGCCGCCGTTGGCGGAAAAGACCTTCTTGAACGAATTCTGGGCATCGATGCCGGGGCCATAATCCGCGACCAGGGTCACGACCTTCTTGATGCCGTTCTTGGGCGCCCACTGGGCGATTCCCAGGGTGGCCTGCGGCAGCGTAAAGCCGGAACGCACGACGTAGGGCGACTGTTCGGTAATCATCGCGGTCGCGGCGGCCATCACGACCATGGGAATCTTGGCGCGGGTGGCGATGGGCGTGGTCGACAGCGCCAGCGGCGTCAGGCCGAAGCCCGCCAGCACGGCGACCCGGTCGTTGACCACCAGCTCCTGCGCCAGGCGCTTGGTGGTGTCGGCGACGTTGGCGTCGTCCTTGACGATCAGCTCGATCTTCTTGCCGGCTACGGTGACGCCATGCTCGGCCATGTACAGGCGCACCGCCGCTTCGATCTGGCGGCCGGTGGAGGCGAACGGACCCGTCATGGGAAGGATCAGGCCGATCTTGACCACGTCCTGCGCATGGACAGGCATGGCGCCGGCGCCGGCCAGCATCAGTGCCGCGGCGACCTTGAGCAGGCTGCGTTTGTTGTTCATGATGTCTCCTTGCTAAATCACCAGAAATGACGTCGTTGAAAACCAGCGGCCACTCCATCGCGGCCCCTGAAAAGCGGCATAGCGTATCAGGTTGCAATCATCGGAAAACGGCAAAAACGGCTGTCCCCGGGTAATCCGCAAGCACGGGAAGTTATCGCGGTACGCGCCGGCGTATCAGGCGCGCGCCCGGGATCTGTTCGAAAGCATGCTGATTGCGCAAGACCGCCTGCATGTTGCGGAAAGCGATGCGCGCATGTTCGCGCATGATCGCTTCGGCGCGCGCCCCTTCGCGGTTCTCGATCGCGGCCAGCACCATCCAATGCTGGTCCTGCGCGACGATCAGGCTCAGCCAGGCTTCTTCATCGTCCGCCTGCGCATGCAGAAACCCATTGGGGGAAGCGAAGGGCAGATTGGTGGCGCGCGCGATCTGGCGTTCCAGCACGGCACTGCCGGGCAGATAGTGCAGCATCTGATGGAAGCGGCGATTCAATTCGATATAGCGCGACAAATCGGCCACGCCCTTGTCGCGCCGCGTGAGCGCCTTGTCGATATCGGCGAGGCAGTCGCGCATCGCGTCGAGGTCGGTTGCCGACACGCCGCGCTCGGCCGCCATGCGCGCGGCCAAACCTTCCATGGTGCCGCGCACCTCGATGGAATCGCGGATCTCCACTTCGGTGAAAGCCTTGACCGCATAGCCGCCGGAGGGAATCAGCTCCAGCAACCCTTCATCTTCCAGCCGCGCCATCGCGGCGCGGATGGGCGTGCGCGAAATGCCCAGCCGGTCGGCCACGCTGGGCTCGGACAAGCGGGCACCGGGAGTCAGCTCGCCGGAAAGTATCAGTTCACGCAGCCCGAGTTCCGCGGCGGTCGTCTGCGCCCCGCCCGACCGGACCTTGCCCTCGGGCCGCCCCGCAACCGCAACACGCTCGTTCATCGCCGCCCTCTGCCCAATACGCGGCAGGACGGCCGCGAACAGGACATCCGGCTACGCGGGGCGCCGCCGGCGCCGAAGAAACACCAGGGGGAAATCATCGTCTCCATGGACAGCCGTGACTGTTTTATTGGATACAGACTGTATACAGAGACATCGGGGAAGAACAAGAACTTTGTAGTCCCCCTAGGGAAAACTC
This sequence comes from Pigmentiphaga daeguensis, assembly GCF_039523035.1. Taxonomy (NCBI): domain Bacteria; kingdom Pseudomonadati; phylum Pseudomonadota; class Betaproteobacteria; order Burkholderiales; family Alcaligenaceae; genus Pigmentiphaga; species Pigmentiphaga daeguensis. Next base: position 194,874 of record NZ_BAAAEN010000006.1, read on the forward strand.
GGGGCACCGCGATGACACACGTTAAAGTTGTCCATCTTTTGTTCGATCATGCGCACGGCGTGCACGACCTGGTCGGGTCCGTATCCTGGTCATGCCCACTGGCCGCCGCTACGAGGACCAGCGCAGATCGATTCCTCGAGCATGAACACTGGTCAACACGATCCAGAAACGAAATCCGGCCCGAGGCCGAAGCATCAGGCGCGGAAGACCTCGTCCAAGCCAGGGGCGTCGAGCACGTTCAGCGCCCATGTTTCCAGTTCGGCCGCTTTGGCAGTGCGGATGCGCTGCACGATGCTCGTGTCCACCGGGCCGAAACGCCGCTGGATCTGACGCAGCAGCAGGTCGGCCTGCCCTTCCACGCGTCCCTCCGAACGACCTGCCTGCAAGCCTTGTTCCAATCCCTGCTGCATCCCTTTCTTGATGCCCCACTTCTCGGCCGTAGAAACAAACGCCATTTTCTTTTCCTCCGACAAGTTCGCCACCGCCTGCAAGAATTCAGGCTCCATATCCTCGGGCAAGGCAATCAGCCAATCGATCAACCGGTAGATCCGGCCCGCCAGGACCCGATCGTAGCCGTAAAGCCGCAGCTTCCGGACCAGCGCGAGCTTGGGGCCCAGCCGCGTGCGCTTGTCCCGGTGCCGGTTGGCCTGCAGCTGTGCCATGATGATAACGGCAAAGGGGTTCGTGGGGGCCAGGGTTTCCAGTACTTCCCAGCGGTCCCGCCACCCTTCCAATTCTACGACGGGGAAGGTGAAGTGGACTCCCTGGCCCAGGTATTCGTCGGTATGGACCAGACGGTCGCCCACCCCCCGGCCTTCGAGCAGCATGCCCAGGCTGTACAGCGGCGGCGGCAGTTCGGCGCCGTGCCGGCGCATCTCGCTGACTTGAATCCGATGGCGGTATTCCGCCATCCGCCAGGCGAATACCCGCCGGGCCTTGACGCCCGGCGCACGCCGTTCGACTTCCACGTGGATCAGCAGCCAGGCATCGGCGCCGGAACTCAGCCGCAGCCGCGCCAGCTTGTCCACGAAGCGCCGGCCCCGCTTGCCCTGCGGAACGAGGGCTTGCAGCTCTTTGTCCAGGAACTGCGCCGGCACCGTCCCGTCGATCCGCGCATGCAGGTCGGGCGCGAGCAGGGCCAGGGCCGGCAGCAGATACAGGTCGAGGGCTTCTTTCCAGGGACTGTCGTGGTCGTCCACGACGGCCGCTGGCGGATCACTTGCACGATCGTTCTCAGCGGCGGCGTAAGGTGGGTCGTCGGGCATGAAAGGCGGCGTCCGAATGCGGAAGGCGCCATTCTGGGCAGGCTTCGCCAGCGCCGCCAGACCGGGAACTACGCACGGCTCGATGTGCCTCGCACGTTCCCTGGCCTAACAAGCCCGCATCCCACCACCACTCGTTGTCCCAATTGCCATAGTTGTTCCAGCCAACTACCGCAACATCTTCAAGACAATCCGTATGCGAGAACGATTGCCTCGTTCACCATGCCGACGCGCTGGTGGTTTCTAGCGGGCAGGATCCGCGCCCCATGACCAGGGCATTCGGGACGGCACCCTGCCGCCCCAAGGCGGGCCCACCCCTCTCGGGGGGTGGAGCCACCCTTCCAGGCGCGCGCATCAGCGCGCAGGCGGCCTACGAATGATAGGCACTTTCCCCATGAGTCGTGATGTCCAGGCCTTCGCGCTCTTCCTCTTCGGGCACGCGCAGTCCGAGCAAGGCATCGGCGATCTTGTAGGCGATCAGGGAGACGATGGTGGTCCAGACGATGGTGATGACCACGGCTTCGATCTGCACCCACAGCTGTCCCATGATGGTCACGCCGTCCACGCCTGGGCCGCCCAGGACCTTGGCATTGAAGATGCCGGTCAGCAACGCGCCGACGATGCCGCCCACGCCATGGACGCCGAACACGTCGAGCGAGTCGTCCGCCTTGAGCATGCGCTTCAGGCCATTGACGCCCCAGACGCAGATCACGCCGGCGGCAATACCGATGACCAGGGCGCCGACGGGACCGACCACGCCCGCCGCCGGGGTCACGCCCACCAGGCCGGCCACCGCGCCGGAGGCGCCGCCGAGCATGGAGGGACGGCCCTTGACGGCCCATTCCGTGAAGACCCACGCCAGAACGGCGCCAGCGGTGGCGATCAAGGTGTTCATGAAGGCCAGCGCGGCGACGTTGCCGGCGGTCAGGGCCGAGCCGGCGTTGAAGCCGAACCAGCCCACCCACAGCAGCGAAGCGCCGATCATGGTCATCGGCAGGCTATGGGGCGACAGCGCTTCCTTGCCGAAGCCGATGCGCTTGCCGATCACGTAGGCGCCGACCAGTCCGGCCACGCCGGCATTGATGTGCACCACCGTGCCGCCGGCGAAGTCCAGCGCGCCGCGGGCGAACAGGAAGCCCTGGGTTTCGCCGCCGAACCACACCATGTGGGCGATGGGAACGTAGGCGAAAGTGAACCACAGCACCATGAACAGCAGCACGGCCGAGAAACGGGCGCGTTCGGCGAAAGCGCCGACGATCAGCGCGCACGTGATGCCGGCGAACGTAGCCTGGAAGGCGGCGAAGCTCATCTCGGGCACGGTGCCGGACAGCGGGAACGCCCCGGTTTCGGCATCGAACAGGCCTTTGAGGAACAGGCGATCGAGACCACCGAAGAAAGCATTGCCATCGGTGAAAGCCAGCGAGTAGCCGTAGATGAACCACAGGACCACGATCAACGAGAATACGACCAGGACCTGCATCAACACCGATAGCATGTTCTTGCTACGGACCAGGCCGCCATAGAACAGGGCCAGGCCGGGAACGACCATCAGCAGGACGAGGATGGTGGACGTGCTCAGCCAGGCGACGTCAGCGCCCACCAGTGCCGGAGCTTCCTCCGCCAGCGCCGGACCGGCAAACAAAGCCAGCACCAGCGCCAGTCCCGCCCCGAGTGCCTTGAATAAAGAAGAATGCATTGTTTTCATTTTTGAATCGTCCTATCAGAGGGCGTCCTTGCCGGTTTCGCCGGTACGAATACGGATGACCTGTTCCAGCGGGAAGACGAAAACCTTGCCATCGCCGATCTTGCCGGTGCGCGCCGAGTTTTCGATGGCTTCGATGGCGCTGTCGACCAGGTCGTCCTCCAGCGCGATCTCCACCTTGACCTTGGGCAGGAAGTCGACCACGTATTCGGCGCCGCGATAGAGTTCAGTATGGCCTTTCTGTCGGCCGAAGCCTTTGATTTCGGTAACGGTAATGCCCTGGACCCCGATGCCGGAGAGGGCTTCGCGTACCTCGTCAAGCTTGAACGGCTTGATGATTGCAGTGATGAGTTTCATGACGAACCCCATATGTTGACGAATCGAAATGGCTGACCGGTGGACCGGTGGACGGCGCGAAGCCGTCTCCGGGGTCAGAACGCTTTGCTCAGGCCCAGCACGGCGCCGAAGCGGCCGGCATTCTTGCCCTTGTTGGTAATAATCCAGTCCTTCTTGCTGGTCGTCACCAGCGACAGGCCCAGCAGCCAGCCGTCCAGGTCCTTGGTCACGCCGGCCTTGTAGTCGACGTAGTGGTCCAGGCCGGTGGCGTCGTTCTTCAGCTTCTGGTAGCCGACGTGCGCATTGGCGCCCCAGCCGTTGCCCAGATCGAAAGCGGCCCCCAGGTCCAGGTAGTAGTTGTTCTTGCTATCCGGCGCGCCGAAGAAATCGGTCATGCCGTGCGAATACTTCAAGGTGAAGGGCCCCCAGCCCACGGCGCCGTACAGCTCGAAATTATCGATGGTGCTGCCGTTCAGCTTGGAACCCGGGTAGTAGTAGTACAGGCCGCCCACGTCGAAGTTGAAGTCTTCATACGAGAACTTGTAGCCGCCGTAGAAATCCATTTCGAGATTGCCACCGCTGAACAGGTCGCTATCGACATTGGAGTTCCAGTTGCCCAGGTAGAGGCCGGACTTGTGGGCGAAATCGAAACCGCCCTGGAAAGCCGGCTTGAGATTGGTCTGGCTGAAACCGCGGAACCGGTAGTCGCTGAACAGGCCCGCGTTGCCCGTAAAGGTGTAGTCGGGTTCGGGATCGGCCGCGACAGCGGCCGACGTTGCACACAAGGCCAGAGCAGTTGCAAGCAAGGTCTTCTTCATGATGGGTTCCGTTAAACGGGTTGATCTGCCATCCAGTGCGTGGGTGGCGCAGCTGGCGAAAACAAACGTCCGGGTCCGACGCTGTTACTGAGCATTTCCCGTGCCAACTTGCTTTCCCCATGGAATGCACCAATCCAGGACCCCTGTCGAACCGATTTGGTGCACGTTGGATACGACGAGGAAAAGCTCGCACCAATAGGCGGCGCATACGCTTTTGCTGCAGCCGGACTACACTAGAAACCGGCAGCCCGTATTTGAGGAAACAGAACATGATCAACCGCAACGACTGGTTCGAAGACCTGCAAAAGAACATCTCCGACCTGATCGCCCGCAGCCCGGCGGCCGACATCGAACGCAACGTCAAGGGTTTCCTGGGCCAGACCTTCACCCGGCTCGACCTGATCACGCGCGAGGAATTCGATATCCAGGCCGAACTGCTGGCGCGCACGCGCGCGAAGGTGGATGCGCTGGAAGCGCAGGTACAGGCGTTGGAGGCGCGGGTGATCGCGCTAGAGAATCGATCGTCGCAAAGTTGATGGGAATGCCCCGTTGCGGGGCATTCCCATCATGAACAAAGCGCGGTGCAGGAGAAGCGCCCAGACTAGCGGTTACGACACCGGCCGCCGGCGCATTCGCGATATGGCCGGCGCACCGGCCATCTGACTCTTCGGCAGAACGCGCGGGGCCGCAGATCTGGTTTGCTTCAGGTAAACACGCTCAGGAATTTATCATTGAGCTTGCGGTCGTGATAGAAAATCCCCGTGCCGAGCTGGTCATCCGTCCAGGTAATTACCGGACGATCCGGGTACCAGGTATACCCGCCCGCGAACACCTCGTTGCGGTTGCCGCTGGGATCGAAGAAATACACCGTCTCGCCCCGTGTGATGCCGTGCCGCGTCGGCCCGATGTCCAGCGACACCCGCCGCTTGGAAATGATGTCCGCCGCCTTGAGCACCTCGCCCCAGTTGTCCAGCAGGAACGAGACGTGGTGCAGCTTGTTCTTGACCGGCTGGCGGATGAAGGCCACGTCGTGCGCCTTGTTCGAGCAGCTCAGGAACACGCCTATCATCAGCTTGCCGCCATCGGCCACCACCTTTTCTGAAAGGCCGAAGCCCAGCACGTCGGTGAACAGCTGGTACGTGCCGTCCAGGTCGTCCCCGTACAGCAGACAGTGATCGAAGGAGCGGGGCGCCATGCCCTTCAGGCCGTCGGGCCAAGGGTCCGGGTTCTCGTAGCCGGTGGCGCACCCGGTCACTTCGCGATGGGCATACAGTTCCATCACGTGCCCCGTCGGAATGGTGAAGCGAAAGCGCTTGCCGGTCTTGGGATGCTCGCCGGCCTCGATCCAGCCCATCCCGGTGGCCAGGCCGCTGGCCTGCACGTCGGCCGACAGCTTCTCCAGCGTCGCCTCCGAATCGACCTTCCAGCCCATGTAGTCCATGCCCGACTCGTCGGCCTCGCGCAGCACCACGCTGTGGTGATCGGACTCGTCCCAGCCCTTCAGAAACACGCGCGGGCTGCCGTCGGCAGCGGTGTCGCGCGCCATCTCCTGCAAACCTATCGTATCCACGTAGTGCTTTACCGCCGGCTCCAGTTCGAGCACGCGTATGCTGACGTGCCCGGGCCTCAGTACCCCAGTGATTGCCATATGTGTCTCCTTTTCACACACGATATTCGTTGGAGGACGGCGATCGGTCCTCGCACGTCTCTCCGTCCAAATCTTCTTCGGCCTGCTGTGCCAAGCGCCGGGTCGCCGCTCCCACCGCTTCGAGCACGACGTCGCTCCGCGGATAGGTCCTGCATGCGAGCGCGATCCGACGCGCCTGCTCCTCCTCGCTGACACAGGCCCGGCTCATCTTGCCGGCTCGGTATTCCCCCGACCGAACATGCACTTTGCAGATGCCGCAACCACCGCCACGACACCCAATCGGAATGCCCTTCCGTCCGAGCGCCTCCATGCCCGCCAGCAAGGTCTGGTCTTCCCGGCAGGGATACGATTCGCCGCAATTGGCGATATGAACCTCATGCTGCTTCACCAGGTCTTGTGGCACCAGGCGCTCCGTCCCTCGATCAATGAACAGGAATTCTGTTCTTGTACACCCTTTGGACCCGCTGATAGAAGCTCCACCGGCGCATCGCAAGGCGCGCCCGCCAGCACTGTGGCTGCCACAAAGAAAGGGCGACGGGATGCGGACGGAGCTTGCTTGGCAGCTCCCTAAATTCCATTCGAGTCATGCGGAGCCGTTCGCCCATGTTCCGGATGCCGTCCGGCTCGTTCCTCTGCAGCTGCTCATTGCGTTCCCGGCTAAGATGACGATGAAAATGACGGCCTTCAATAGATTGCCTGCCTACGTGACAAAATCCGGTTCCCCTTCCAGTTCATCCATCGGCCTGGGCACCGCCGCCCGCGACCTCTACCGCGCCCTCTGGCGCCACGCGGCCGGCGTCCGGGCCTACCTGCTCGGCGCCGCCGGCCTGCTGTCGGCCGCGCAACTGCTCCGGCTCACCATGCCCTGGCTGGCGTCCCACGCCATCAACGCCCTGCAGCAAGGGGACATGGCTACCGCCGGCCGCTGGATCGTCTACCTCGTCGGCGTCTACCTGCTGTCCTGGCTGCTGCACGGCCCGGGCCGGGTGCTGGAACGCAACGTGGGCGTCCGGGTGCGCGAGCGGCTGGCCGACCAGCTTTATGGCCGCATCGCCGCGGCGCCGCTGGCCTGGCGCGACGGCAGGCATTCGGGTGAACTCCAGCACCGCGTCATGCAATCCAGCCGCGCGCTGTCGGATTTCGCCCAGAACCAGTTCGGCTACCTGCAAAGCGCTTTCAATTTCGTCGGGCCGCTCGTGGCGCTGGCACTGCTGTCGCGTACCAGCGGCGCCATCGCGATCACCGGCTACGTCATCATCGCGCTGATCATCCTGCGCTTCGATCGCGCGCTGATGCAGCTGGCCCGCGCCGAGAACGACGCGGAACGCCGCTACGCCGCCGCGCTGCTCGACTTCGTCGGCAACGCCGGCACCGTGATCGGCCTGCGGCTGCAAGCCGCCTCGCGCAAGGTGCTCGGCCGCCGCATGGAAGCGGTGATGGCGCCGCTGCGCCGCGCGGTCCTGGTCACCGAAGGCAAATGGTTCACCGTGGACATACTCGGCATGGGACTCACCTGGATTCTGGTGGTGGTCTATGTGCTGCAATCGCGCCAGCCCGGCCAGGCGGTGATGCTGGGCACGGTCTTCATGATCTATCAGTACGCCCAGCAGGCGGCCACCGTGGTCGGCGCCATGGCCACGAACTTCCAGAGCTTCGCCCGCATGCACACGGACTACGGCAGCGCCGAGCCGATCTGGGAGGCCCCCGGCGATCCCGACGCGACGGTTCCCGCCGTCGTGCCCGATGCGCCCTGGCAAACGCTGGAGCTGCGCGGCGCCGTCTGGCAATACGCCGACGACGCGCGCGGAGGGCTGCATGGCATCGACCTGCAACTGCGGCGCGGCGCGCGCGTGGCGCTCATCGGTCCCAGCGGCGGCGGCAAGAGCACCCTGCTGCGCCTGCTCGCCGGCCTCTACGCGCCGCAGCAGGGCGAGCTATTGCGAGACGGCGCGGCGGTTGCCTGGACCGAACTGCGCACCCTTGCCACGCTGATTCCCCAGGAAGCCGAAGTATTCGAAGCCAGTGTGGAGGAAAACCTCACCTTCGGCGAACCCGCCGCCCTGGCGGCGGTGCAGTCCGCCGTGCACGCGGGCGTGTTCGACGAGGTATTGCAGCGGCTTCCCGACGGCCTGGCCAGCGCCCTCAATGAACGCGGCGGCAACCTCTCCGGCGGCCAGCGGCAGCGCCTGGCGTTGTCCCGGGGCGCCCTGGCGGCGCAGGGCAGTTCCTTGCTGCTGCTCGACGAACCGACCAGCGCGCTCGACCCGCAGTCCGAGGGCCGGGTATTCGACCGCATGGTCGCGGCCTTCCCCTCGGCCTGCATCGTGGCGTCGGTGCATCGGCCCGGTTTGCTCGAACGTTTCGACACCATTGTGGTGATGGAGGCCGGCAAAGTGATTGACGCCGGGCCGCGGGAAGAGGTGCTGGCAAGGCGATCTCGCTGACCCGTTCCAGGCCCCCCGCTGGCGCGGCGTGGGCTGGAAACGGTTGCGTTCGTTCGCCGCAAGAGAAAAAGCGGGCGGCGGCTCGGCTCCATGTGTTTTAACAGGCCTGCGCCGCCGGCTCCGCGCCAAGCTGACCGACGCTAAGCCGCGCGCTGCAGTGCGTCGAACCGCTCGCCCGCCCGCCGATACTCTCGCTCCAATCTGTCGACCAGGTCCGCCACGTCCGGCGCGTCCTCTATCACCCCCAGCCCCTGCCCCGCGGCCCACACGTCCAGCCAGCGCTTTTTCGCGAAAGGCGTGTTGCTGTCGTAATGCCTGGCGCTGCTGGCCGCCAGCGTGCCGGGATCGATACCGTTGGCCGTAAGCGACGGCTTGAGCCAGCTTGCCGGGGTGCCGGTGATGCCGCTGCTGACGATCAGATGTTCGGTATCGCACTCGACCACCATCTGCTTGTAGGCGTCCGGCGCACGGCTTTCGCGGGTCGCCAGGAAACGGGTGCCCATGTAGACCAGATCGGCTCCGGCGGCGATCGCGCCGGCCGCGCCCCAGCCGTCGGCGATGCCGCCGCCGACGGCAATGATGCCGTCGAAGAACTGCCGCACCGCGCTGATGAATGCGAACGGCGACAGGCTGCCGGTGTGGCCGCCGGCCCCGGCGCTGACGCACGCCAGTCCGTCGGCGCCGGCGGCGACCGCCTTGCGGGCCAGCCGCAAGTCGATCACGTCGGCCAGCACGATGCCGCCGTAGCCGTGCACGACATCAATGGCCGGCCGCGGACTGCCCAGCGCGGTGATGACGATGGGCGGCTTGTAGCGGGCGACCAGCGCCAGGTCCTCCGGCAGCCTGGAGTTGGAAGAATGCGTGACCAGGTTCGCCGCCCAAGGGCCGATCCGGGCGCCCGGATCGGCGGCGCGCGCCGCTTCCAGGCCTTCGGTAATGGTGCGCATCCACTGGTCCAGCACGTCGATGGGACGCGCATTGGGAGTGGGGAACGCGCCCACGATGCCGGCCTTGCAGGCGGCCAGCACGAGTTCGGGGCCGGACAGCAGGAACATGGGTGCCGAGACGATGGGCAGACGCAGGGAACGCAACAGTTCACGAGACATGAGATGGCACTTCTTCCGTAGTGGGCAGGCGCACGCACCGTCCTGCGGCCAGCCGTTGTATGTCGCGCTCGGCCAGGCCGGCCTCGCGCAGGATATCGCCGCCGTGCTGCCCGATGGCCGGGACGGCTGGCGCCTGGTCTCGCGCCGACCAGGCGGGCGCCCCGGGCAGGCGCACCAGCGGGCACTCGCCCACGCCCGCCACGTCCACCGTCTCCACCAGCCCCGCGGACTGCATCTGTTCCGAGGCCATGAATTGACCGACCCCGCGCACCACGCTGGCCATGACGCCGCGTTCGTTCAACAGGGCCTCCCATTCATCGGCGGTGCGCGCGGACAAGCTCAGGGAGATCTCGCGGTCCAGCTCGGCCGAGCAGCGGTTGCGCGCCTCCTGCGTGGCGAAGCGTTCGTCCACGCTCAGGTCGGGGCGGCCGATGGCCTCGCAAAAGCGCTGGAATTCCGCGGGCTTGCGGGCCGCCAGCATCAGCACGCCGGCGCGCGTGGGGTATTCGCCCGTCGGCGCCGCGAAATAGACCTGCCCGGCTTCGCCGCCGCCCGTGCCGGCGGCGATCAACCGCGGCGCGAGAAAGGCCGCCATCGCCCCCATCAGCGAAATGTCCAGGCGCGCGCCGGCGCCATGCCGCAGCTTGCCGATCAGGGCGCCGCTGATGGCCTGGTGCGTGTAGAGTCCGGTGATCTGGTCGGCCAGCACGACGTTGCGCGTGCGCTGGGGCCGGCCCGCCGCATCGGCGTTCAGGGTCATCCAGCCGCAGAATGCCTGCATGATCTGGTCCACCACGCCGCGCCGGCTCAGCGGTCCTTCCTGGCCGAACCCCGAGACCGAGGCATAGATCAGGCCGGGACGGCCGGCGCGCAGCTTGGCATCGTCCAGGCCCAGCCGCGCGGCAACGCCGGGTCGGAAACTCTCGATCACGATGTCGCATCCGGCGGCGATGCGGCGCGCCGTTTCGGGGCCTTCCGGATGCTTGAGATCGAGCGCGATGCTGCGCTTGCCGAGATTGACCGTGATGGAGGCCGCCGTATGTCCGCGGTATTGATTGCGGCCCGAACGTATCCAGTCGCCCTCGAACGGTTCGACCTTGATCACGTCGGCCCCTTGCGCGGCCAGCAGCATGGTGCAGTAGGGGGCGGCCACTCCCTGGCTCAGGTCGAACACCCTCAGCCCCTGCAAGGGAAGCGGCGTCACGACGCGCCCCCATCCGCGATCCACCGCGCCAGAACCTTGGCCAGCGCGGCGGGCTGCTCCATCGGCAGCAGGTGGCCGGCCCCGGCCAGGGTTTCCAGCCGGCTGCCCGGCACGGCAGCGGCCAGGCGCTCCAGGATTGCCGGCGCCACGACCTTGTCGTGCGTGGTGGTTACGAGCAGGGTCGGTCGGCTGCCGTCCAGCAGCGCGGTGCGGTCCGGCCTGGCGATGCAGGCCGAGCAATGCGCGACATAGCGTGGCGCGCCGTAGGCCTGCACGATGGCCCGGCGGCGCCCCAGCAATTCGGGGCGCGCCAGACTGTCCGGATGGAAGGGGGCCGTGGATGCCGCGGCCGTTTCCACGTAGTTGCCCTGGCGGGCGCCGGCGATGGCCTCGTGCCGCTTGGCGACCTGGGCCGGCGTATCGGCCGCCGGCCCCGAGCAGATCAAGGCAATGCCCTGGACCCGCTCGGGCGCCCGCTCGAGCATGGCCATCGCGACATAGCCGCCGAACGAAAAACCTCCCAGCCAGAAACGCTCGGGCGCCTCGCGCAGCACGTGATCGGCCAGTTCCTCGACGGTCTCCAGCGCGGGCAGGTCCACACCATGCCCGCGGATGCCATCCGGCAAGGCCGCCGTCACTTCATCGAATACCGCTGCCGTATTGTTCAGTCCCGGCAGCAGGACCAGATCGGCCGGCATCATGCCCGAACCTGCGCATCGCGGTGCCCGCCGGCCACGCACTCGGCCAGAAAGGGCAGCAGCGCGGCATTGAAGGCATCGGGCTGCTCGGCAAAGGCATAGTGGCCGGCGCCTTCGATGCAGACGAAGCGCGCGCCCGGGATGACGGCGGTAAGTTCGCGCATGCCCTCGGGCCGGCCGACCTTGTCCTGCGCGCCGGCGATCAGCAGCGCCGGGACGCTGACCTCCCGCATCGTCTGCAGCCCGTCGTAGTTCACGATGGCTTCGATGGCCGCGCAGAAGGTATCGGCCGACATCGACAGGGCGACCTCGCGCACCAGGTCCACCAGGGGCCCGGCCGAACCAGGCGCGAACATCGAACGCACCACGGACTCGGCGGCCGTGCGGAAAGGCACGCCGCGCTTGAGCGGGGCGATGCGCTCTTCCAGGAAGGTGACCTTATCCTGCGCCGACTTGCGGGCGAACGAGCCCAGCGTCGCGGAAACCACCAGCCCATGCACCCGGTCGCCCGCAAGACGCGTGACCAGCGGCGCCGTGATGCCGCCCATGCTGTGGCCCATCACGACGTTGCGCCGGCCGCCCGTGTGTTCGATCAGCCTGGCCGCGGCCTCCGCCAGATATTCGATCGACAGCCCCTCGGCAGGCAGCGGGCTCAGGCCGTAGCCCGGGGCGTCCCAGGCGACGACGCGGTAGCCGGCCTGCACCAGCGTGGCGGTCAGGGGCCGGAAATAGTCCTTGCAGCCATAGGCGCCGTGCAGCAGAAATACGGTGGTGTCGGAATCGCCGCTGACGGCGTAGTCGGGTAGTCGTTTGATCATCGAAGCGCTCGTTGGTGGAGTCGGTACGCTTCGCACTCTAGGCAGCCGCCGGACCGGGGAAAATGGCCTTGCAAGCCGAGTTCCGCAATCCGGATCGCAATGGCGAGTGACGCCCTATCCAAGGTAAGGTCCGGCGGCGCGCATGGCTTGTCCTATGGCGGCCACCGTCTCCACCAGGCGCGGCCCCAGAACCTGGACCAGGCGCACCTCGGGCAACTGGATGCGAGGCCCCACGCAGGCAAAGGAAAAGATGCCCTTCGGCCCCAGCACCATGGGCACGCCCACGCCGCAGATCAACCCGCCCCGGCCGCGCTGGGACACCACGAAACCCCGCTCGCGATAGCTCTTGTGCGCCCGTTCGACCACGCCGCGCACGTCTTCCCAGTTGTCCGGATGCGCCTCGCGCAGCGCATGCAGCATATGCACACGCTCGCGCACGGGCGCGGCGACCAGATACGCCAGCCCGATGGACGTGCGTTCGATGGGCACGACCGAACCGGCGTCGGTATTGATCGTCAGCTCGTTGCGAGGAGGATGGATCACCTCCAGGAAAACCAGCCCCGTGCGGTCGCGCGCGCCCAGGATCACGGCAATGTCCTGTTCGTCCGCCAGGCGCTGCATATGAGGGCGGGCCGTGCGCAGCAGGCCTATGTGGCGCTGCACGCTGGCGCCCAGCCCCAGCACCCGGGCGCCCATCGAATATTTGCGGCTCTGTTCGTCCAGGCGCAGATAGCCCAGCGATGCCAATGTGCCGGTCATGCGCGAAACGGTGGTCTTGGGCAGGCCGGTAATCACGACCAGCTCCTGGTTGCCCAGGGGACGGCCGACCTCGAAAGCAGCCAGGATCTCGAGCCCCTTGGCCAGCGAGGTCATGAAATCGCCGCGCCGGCCCTCGACATTGGCCGTCCGGGTATTGCCAGAAGATGATTTCCGCATATCGGGAATGATGGACATGAAAGTTCCTCCTGCACAACGCGCGCGCATTCGCGCGCGGCACCGAAGCATGCCAGATCCGCATTCCGGAATGGTGCCGGGTAGCTTGTCGTCAACCCGCCTGCTCATAACCAAGAATCCCGATCCGCGAACATCAGGCCGGCAATCTGGCCGGACCGAACAAAGGAGACTCCCTCATGCTACGTACAGCCATACTACTGGCCGCGCTCACCCTGGCCAGCACCGGCCCGGCGCGAGCGGACTGGCCGACCCGGCCGATCACCATCGTCGTTCCCTATGCCCCGGGCGGGTTGACCGATGCGGTGGCGCGCACCGTCGCCGATAACGCCGCGCGCGAACTCGGCCAGCCCGTGGTCGTCGAAAACAAGCCCGGCGCGGGCGGCAAGATCGGCATGGACTATCTGCGGCGAGCGCCCAAGGACGGCTACACCGTAGGGCTGGCCGTACCCGCCACCATGGTCACCCTGCCCTTGACCGATCCCGGCTACGGCATCGAACCGCTGAAGGATTTCGCGCCGGTCACCGTTGCCGTCGATACCTTCATGGTGCTGGTGGCCAGCAAAAAGATCCTGCCCTCGGGCGGACTGAAGGAATTCATCGCCCTGGCCAAGAGCCGGCCAGGCCAGTTGAACTACGGCACGCCCGGCGCGGGCACCAGCTTCCATTTCAACAACGTCTATTTCGCCAACCTGGCCGGCATCCAGACCGTGCACGTGCCCTACAAGGGGGAAAGCGGGGCGCTGGCCGACCTGGCCGGCGGCCAGATCGACTACATGCTGGCCGGCCAGGGCGCCAAGACCTTCGTCGACAGCGGCAAAGTGCGCGCGCTGGCGGTCGCGGCCAAAAAACGGGTCGAATCGTATCCCGACGTGCCCACCTTCAAGGAGGCCGGCATGGATTTCTCCACCGATGGCTGGGCGGGATTCATTGCCCCGGCGGGCATCCCCCCGGCGGTGCTGGAACGGCTGAACGCCGCCTTGGTCAAGGCGATCCAGTCGCCGTCCGCCCGCGCGTCTTTCGCGGCCATGGGGTACGAGCCGGTGGGCAGCACGCCCGAGTATTTCCGCAACATCGTCCAGGAAGCGTCCAAGCGCTACGGCGCGATGGTAGAGAGCGGCCAGGTGAAGCTTGCGAAATGACGCGACCCGTTCCGCCTGCCAGGCCGAGCGGGCGGGCCGAACCATGCGCGCGGCCGGCAACGGCATGAACGACGGCAGGAAAACACGCATCGATTCCAGCAATTGAAACCCGCGTGCTGCATGCGGCCGCCGATGGCGGCAACATGCGAGGATTTCGTGACGAGGTCCTCCCCCATGTCAGCATCCGCCTTTTCGAGTTCCAAGCCTGCCCCGCCATCGCAACTGCCTCTTGCCGGAGTGAAGATCTGCGATCTGTCGCAGGGCGTGGCAGGCCCCTACTGCGGGCTGCTGCTGGCCCAGCAGGGCGCGGAAGTCGTCAAGATCGAACCGCCGGGAGGCGATTGGCTGCAGCATCTGGGCGTCCAGGCGCATGGGCAAGGGCCCCATTACTGGTATCTCAACCGCGGCAAGCAGCGCCGCACCCTGGACCTGCGCTCGAGCGACGGGCGGCAAGCGGCGATCGAACTGGCGATGCAAAGCGACGTGCTGCTCGCCAGCTTCCGCCCGGGCGTGCTCGAACGCATGGGCCTGGGCGCGCAGGCCATGCTGGCTGCCCGTCCGGAGCTGGTCCACTGCACCATTTCCGGCTTCGGCACGACGGGGCCCATGGCTTCCCGCCCCGCAGTGGACGGCGTGATACAGGCCTTGGGAGGATGGATGACGATCAACCGGACGGCCCAGGGCCATCCCCGGCCGCTGGCCTATTTCCCCATCGACATGCTGGCCGGCATGTATGCGTTCCAGACCGTGCTGGCCGCGCTGATCCGCCGCTGGCGAAGCGGCTCGGGGTCGGCGCACGATGTGGGATTGCTCCATGCCGCCGCCGCGTTTCTGGGGCCCCGCCTGTTCGAGCATGCATGCGAACAGGGCCGCCCGCGCGACCTGTTCAGTTCGCCGAACGGCGCCTATCGCACGCGCGACGGCTGGTACATGGTGGCCGTGACGACGCAAGCCCAGTTCGAACAGGTATGCGAGGCCTTGTCGTGTCCCGAGATCGCGCGGGATCCCCGATTCGCCAGCCGCCAGCTGCGCATAGACCATCGCGCCGCGCTGGATGAGCTGGTCGCGGCGCGGATGACGCTGCTGGATTCGGCCGAATGCGACCGCGCGTTCGCCGCCGCCGGCGCCATGGGCGCGCCGGTGCTGGATCTGCAAGGCGTCCTGGATCATCCCCAGCTGGCGGCAATAGGAGGATTCGAGCACCTGGACACGGCATGGGGCAAAGGCCTGCCGGTGGCCACCACGCCCGGCGCCGACATCATTTCCTGAAGGCCGGCGCTATTTACGCAAAGCGGGAGCGGTGTTGTTCAGCAAACCCTGGAGTTTCGCCGCCTCCTGGCACAGCACGTGCAGGGCTTCGCCCTGATGCGACGGCGCCATGCGGGCCGACACCGACGTCACGCTCAGGGCCAGCATGGGAACGCCCACCCGGTCCAGCACCGGCACGCCCACGCCCGTCACGCCCGGGATGGCGAAGTCGGCAATCCGGGAATGGCCGGCTCCCCTGGCCTCTTCGACCAGCCGGCGCAAGCGCCGCTCATCGAGCCCGCCGTACATGGACAGACGCACCGAGTTCCGGGCGATGACAGCCTCGCGCTCGTCCTGCGGCAGCCAGCTCAGCAAGGCCAGCCCGCCCGCGCCTATCCCCAGGGGTTGCCGGTGGCCCACCTCGACCGAAAACACCTTGATCGGATAGTTGCCAGTCTGGCGATCGAGGCAGAACGAATCCGGGCCGCTCCTGACGACCAGGAAAACGGTATCGCCGGTCTCTTGCGCGATGCGTGATACGTAGGGCTGGCACATCTCCCTCAGATGAAAGTGCGCGGAGGCGGACAACCCCAGCTCGTAGGCGAACTGGCCAAGGAAATACCGCTTGTCGGGCGAGCGCATCAGCAACCCGCAATTGACCAGTTCTTTCAACAGCCGATACACGGTGGGCTTGCTCAGCTCGCCGATCTCGACGATGTCGTTGAGCCGCATGCCTTCCCGGCGGCTGCTCGACACCAGCCGCAGTAGCTCCATGGCACGGGCCACGGTCTGGGATGCCGGGGCTTCTGTTCGCATTTTTTCTCTTTATTTCAATATTCAAAACAAGATTGGATTATTTCCCGAGTTTTTTATCATAATCCGGAACATCAAGACGATAAACCTGGAGACGGCATGAACGACGTATACATCGTCGGCGCCGGCATGACACAGCTCGGCAAGCAGCCGCAGCTGTCAGTCAAGCAACTGACGAAGATCGCGGTCGACGCCGCCTTGGCGGATGCCGGCTGCACGCTCGCCGACGTCCAATCGGCCTGGTTCTCGAACACGCGGCAAGGAGTGCTGGAAGGCCAGTACGGAATCCGCGGCCAGTGCGCGCTGCGCGCCCTGGGCCTGCAGGGCGCTCCCATCATCAATTGCGACAATGCATGCGCCAGTTCCTCGACCGGCGTCAATCAGGCCTGGGCAGCCCTGCGCGCCGGCGTCTGCGACGTCGCCCTGGTCGTGGGGGCCGAGAAAATGTTCTTCCCGGAAAAGCGCGAGCGTATGTTCGAGGCGTTCTGGGGCGGCATGGACAGAGAACTCGCGCACGGACAGCTGGAGCGGCTGCAAGCCTTGTCGGCCGGACTCGCCACGCCGCCGGACACGCAAGCGGAGCAGCGCAGCATCTTCATGGACAGTTATGCCGCCATGGCGCGGCACTACATGGTCCTGTACGGCGCCACCCAGCGCCAGCTGGCGCTGGTGGCGGCCAAGAACCACTGGCATTCGCAGTTCAACCCGCTGGCCCAATACCGCACGCCGCTCGACGCCGACCAGGTGCTGGCGACGCCGCTGATCAGCTGGCCCCTGACGCGCGCCATGTGCGCGCCCATCAGTGACGGCGCGGGTGCCTTGGTCCTGTGCAGCGAATCAGCCCTCGGCAGGTTCGGCCGCGGCCGCGCCGTCCGTATCCGGGCAACGGCGCTGGCAAGCGGCGTCGAACGCGCACCGGATGATTTCGACCACCACGTCGGGCGGCTGGCGGCCCTCGAGGCGTATAAACAGGCTGGCGTGGCCCCCGGCGATATCGACGTGGCGGAAGTTCACGACGCGTCGGCCTTTGCCGAGATCCGGCACGTGGAAAACCTGGGCCTGTGCGAAATCGGTGCCGGCGCGAGGCTGGCCGAGAGCGGCGCGACCACGCTGGGCGGCCGCATCCCGGTCAATACTTCCGGCGGACTCGTTTCCAAGGGCCACCCCATTGCCGCCACCGGCATCATCCAGCTGCATGAACTGATCACCCAGTTGCGGGGCGAGGCCGGATCGCGGCAAGTGGCCGACGCCCGGCTGGCCGCCGCGGAAAACGGCGGCGGCTTCTATGACGGCGAGGAGGCCGTGGCCGCCGTAACGATTCTGGAGAAAGCATGAACGTCCCCTCGCGCCTGGGCGACCTCATCCTAGCGGCGCTGCGGCGCTGGCCCGACCGGCTGGCGCTGGTGGACGAGACCCACCGCCTGAGCTATGGCGAACTGGAGCAACGCATCGCCACGGCTTTAGGCATCTTCGGCAGGCTGGGACTGCGTCCCGGCGATACCGTTGCGCAGTTGTCCGGCAACCGGAACGAGATGTTCTGCATCATGGCAGCGGCCTACATCGGCGGCTTTCGTTCGGTGACCCTGCATCCGGTGGCGGGCGCGAACGACCATGCCGCCATCCTCGACGACTGCCGTCCCGCCCTCGTGGTCGGCGAATCCCCCTATGCGGAGCGCCTCGCGTGGCTGAAGGAACGCTGCGTCCGCGTCGGACACTGGCGCTCGCACGATACGGGGGACGGCCTCCCGCCGTTCTGGCAAGAAGCCCATGCGGCCGAGCCGGCTGCCCAGGTGCGCGGCGAACCCGAGGACATCATCCGGCTGGCCTATACCGGCGGCACCACCGGCAAGCCCAAAGGCGTCATGCTGAGCAACCGGGCGATGGCGGCCAACGCGCGGCTATGGCTGGAAGGACTGGAATGGCCGGACGGCGTGCGCTGCCTGTGCTCGGCGCCGATCTCGCACGGCGCTGGATCGCTCATCTATCCGACGCTGGCGCGCGGCGGCACGGTCTATCTGCAACGGGGCTTTTCGGCCGAACGCTGGCTGGCCACCGTCCAGGCCGAAGGCATCAACACGACCTTCATCGTTCCGACCATGATCTACGCGCTGCTGGATCATCCGGCCACGCGCGGCGCCGACCTGTCCAGCCTGCGCGCGCTGGTCTACGGCGCCGCGCCGATCTCGCCGCCCCGGATACGCGAAGCCCTGTCGGTGTTCGGCCCGGTGCTGGTCCAGACCTACGGCCAGACCGAGGCGCCCAACACCATCCTGATCCTCGACCAGGCCGCGCATGCCGCGGCCGACGAAGCACGGCTGGCCTCCGCCGGGCGGCCGTTCCCCGGCCTGGATGTGCGGCTGCTCGACGATCTGAACCAGCCGGCGGCGGCGGGCCAGATCGGCGAAATCTGCGTGCGCGGCCCCTTGCTGATGAGCGGCTACCACAACGCCGCCGACGAAACCGCGGCAACCCTGCGCGACGGCTGGCTGCATACCGGCGACCTTGCCCGGCAGGACGACGACGGCTATTTCTATCTGGTCGATCGCCGCAAGGATCTGATCATTTCGGGCGGCTTCAACATCTATCCCAGGGAAATCGAGGACGTGCTCGCCACCCATCCGGAAGTCCATGCCTCGGCGGTCATCGGGATCCCCGACGCCAAATGGGGCGAGGCCGTCAAGGCCATCGTCGTGCGGCGCGGCGAGCGCATCCAGCCCCAGGAACTGATCGACTACATACGCGCCCGCAAAGGCTCCGTACACGCCCCCAAGTCCGTCGACTTCGTCGACGCGCTGCCCCTGACCGGGCTGGGCAAACCCGACAAGCGCGCATTGCGCCAACGCTACTGGCATCAACAAGACCGGGAGATAGCATGACGTCCGCAGCCACGGCCGATCCGGCCTCGCTCTACGAAAAACACCGAAGCCTGCTGGAAGCCGCGCGCCAGGCGTGCGCGGCACGCAGCTATTGGAGCCCGTATCCCGACATGCCGGGCAAATATCCCGATGCGGACCGGGCGCGGGAGGCCGGGCTGGCCGCCTTCACCAGCCATCATGGCGCCCGCTTCGCGCTTGCCCAGGCAGGCGTGGCGGGCAGCTTCGCCGCCTCGGCGCAGGAGGTTTCTCCGTACACCCGGGCCGCGCTCGGCACAGTGTACGAATGGGCCCCGGCCGATGCGCTGTTCGACGCGGCCGAGGCCGCCATGCCCGCCTGGGCCGCGGCATCGCCCGAGGCCAGGCTGGGCGTGCTGATGGAGGTGCTCGATACCCTGTACCGCGAGCACCTGTTCGAGCTGACCTACGCAGTCATGCATACGACCGGCCAGAGCTTCAACATGGCCTATGCCGGATCGGGCGTGAACGCGCTCGACCGGGGCATCGAAGCCCTGGTCTACGCCGGCCAGGCCATGGAAAACGTCCCGCGCGCCGCGCGCTGGGAACGCGACTTCGGCAAGACCCGCGTGCGCCTGGACAAACGCTATCGGATCACCCCGCGCGGCATAGCCGTCTGCTTCACCTGCGCCAGCTTCCCCACCTGGAACGCATGGCCCTCGATGATGGCCAGCCTGGCCACGGGCAACCCGGTCATCGTCAAGCCGCATCCCGCGACGGTGCTCCCCATGGCGATCTCGGTGCGCGTGTTCCGCCAGGTGCTGGCCGCCGCCGGCTTCGATCCCAACCTGGTCTGCATGGTCCTGGACACCCCGGAAGCGCCGGCCGGCAAAACACTGGTCAAGCATCCCAAGACCGCCATCGTCGACTTCACCGGGGGCGTGCGCTTCGGCCGCTGGGTAGAGCAGAACGCCTGGCCCGCCATCAGTTTCACCGAAACCGCGGGCTGCAATACCGTGGTGCTGGAATCCGCGGCGGACCTGGACGCGGCCTTGCGCAGCCTGGCGACCACGCTGTGCCTGTTCAGCGCCCAGATGTGCACCAGCCCGCAGAACATCTACGTGCCGCGCCGTGGCGTCGAAACGCCGGCCGGCCTGGTCTCGTTCGACGAGATCGCGCGGCGCCTGGCGGCCGCTGTGCGGGAACTGACCGAAGATCCCAAGAAGGCCTCGATGATCCTGGCTGCCATCCAGTCCGACGCCACGCTGGCATCGATGGACAAGCTGGCTCAGGACGGCGCGGCCGGCGGCGAGATACTGCTCCGGCCGGCGCCCTACGCGCATCCGGAATACCCTTCCGCCCGCACCAGCACCCCGCTGATGATCAAGGTCGACAAGAAACAGCGCGCACTGTACGCCGAGGAACGCTTCGGGCCCATCAGTTTCGTCGTCGCCTGCGATGACGCCGAAGACGCCTTGCGCCAGGCAACCGCCGACGTCCGCGCCGAAGGCGGCCTGACCGCTTTTCTCTACTCCACCGATGAACGCTACGTCGCCCGCGCCGAAGACGCCTACGCCCGGGCGGGCGCGCAACTCACCATCAACCAGACGGGGCCGATGCCGCTCAATTTCGCGGCGGCATACAGCGACTACCACGTCACGGGCCTGAACCCCGCGGGCAACGCCAGCCTCACGGACCTGGCCTTCGTTGCCGGCCGCTTCCGCATCACGCAATCCAGGCGTCCCGCGGCTTGAAATAAAAGGAGACACTCATGGGAATCGACGACATTCCAGCCCTGTCCGGCGGCTTCGAACCTGTCGACCAGGAACTGCATGAACCGCTGCTGGACGTGGAAGGAGAAATCCCCCGCGACCTGACCGGCATCTACGTCCGCAACGGCCCGAACAGGCGGTTCGCCTCCACCGGCCGCTACCATTGGTTCGACGGCGACGGCATGCTGCACGCCGTGCGCTTCGAAGGCGGCCGCGCCACTTACCAGAACCGCTGGGTCATGACCGACGGGCTGCGGGAAGAAATGCAGGCCGGCGCCGCGATCTGGCGCGGCATCAAGGATCCTCCGTTGGCCGAGCGGCCCGACATGCCCATCAAGAACACCTCGAATACCGACGTGAAGTACTTCGCCGGTTCGCTGGTTTCGATGTGGTACCTGGGCGGATCGGTATACCAGGTGCGGCCCGACGATCTCTCCACCCTGGGCAAGCTCGAGTTCGATCCGCGTCTCAAGGCGCTGCCCATCTCCGCCCATTCCAAGGTGGACGAGCGCACCGGCGACTTCCTGTTCTTCGCCTACGGCAAGAAGGCGCCCTATATGCACTACGGCGTCATGGACCGCAACATGCGCCTGCAGACGCTGATTCCGGTGGAGCTTCCCGGCCCGCGCCTGCCGCACGACATGGCGATCACGCCGAACTACACCATCCTGCACGACCTACCGCTGTTCTATGACATGGACGCGCTGGCCGCCGGGCGCCACAAGCTGAAGTTCTACGAACATCTGCCTTCGCGCTTTGCCGTGGTGCCTCGCCATGGAACCCCGGACCAGATCCGCTGGTTCGAAGCCGCGCCCACCTACATGTACCACGTCTCCAACGCCTGGGAAGAAGACGATGGTCAAGGCGGCACGGAAATCGTCATGACGGGCACGCCGTTCCGGCTGCCGCGCGATTGGCGCGGCAACATCGAGGCCGAGCGCTTCCCGAAGATGCTGGCCAACCTCGAACACGACTTCGTCTTCCATGAATGGCGCTTCAACCTGCGCACGGGCCAGACCCGCGAGCGCGTCATCGACGATATCGTCAACCAGGAGTTCCCGGTCATCAATTCGTGGATGCAGGGCTACAAGACCCGGTACTCCTGGAACGTGCTCATGGGCCGCTGCAATCGCGCGGAAGACCCGCGCTTTTGCGGACTCGTCCGCTATGACCTGGAGCGCGACGTCTGCACGACCTACCACGAGGGCGTGGGCAAGTGGTTCAGCGAAGCGCCCTTCGCGCCGCGCGACAACAGCCGCGCCGAAGACGATGGATACCTGGTGGGCTATCTGTGGGATGGCGACAAGCAGGCGTCTTTCGTCGTCATTTTCGACGCGGCCGACATCGCCCAGGGCCCCGTCGCGCGCATCCGTCTTCCGCAGCGCGTGCCCAATGGCTTCCATGCCACCTGGGTCAGCGGCGAACGCCTGCGCCGCGGCTACTAGGAAGGAACGCGCCATGAAGCTGGCATCCGAAGACCGTATCCGCCTGTACACCGATGCGGGCTGGTGGGGCGAAACCACGCTGTGGCAATTGTTCCAGCGCCAGCTGGCCGGCCGCGCCGACCAGCTGGCGGTGGCCGACGCCTGCAACCGCGAGGATTTCATGCCGGGCGCGCCGCAGCGCCTTTCCTGGAAGGAACTGGCGGACCGCGTGGACCGCGCCTGCCTGATGCTGCTGCGCTCCGGTTTCGCGCGGGACGACATCGTGGTCGTCCAGTTGCCCAACTGCGTGGAGCAGTTCGCCTTGTACCTGGCTTGCGCGCGCCTGGGCATCATCGTGTCGCCCGTTCCGGCCCAGTACCGCGAACACGAACTGGCGCAGATCCTGGACCTGACCGCCGCGCGCGGCGCGATCTGCTGCGCGCGCATCGGCCGCGTCTCCAAGCCGCATGACGGCGACGCCATGTTCCGCAACCTGCGCGCCTCTCATCCCGCCCTCCAGGCCATACTGGCGGTGGGCGACACGCTTCTTGGCGAAACGGTCTCGCTGGATGCCTGGCTGGCCCGCCCCTGCTCCGACGCCGACCGCCAGGAAATCGCCGTCGCCGAGGCTGCCGCCGGAATCGGCGCCAACGACATCTTCACCATCTGCTGGACCTCCGGCACCGAAGCCTTCCCCAAGGGGGTGCCGCGCAGCCACAACGAATGGCGAACGACGGGCACGTCCATCATCGAGTCGGCCGAGCTGACGCCGGGCATGCGCCTGCTCAACCCTTTTCCGCTGGTCAACATGGCGGGCATTTCGACCGCCTTCATCAGCTGGCTGGAGCTGGGCGCCTCGGTCATCCAGCATCACCCTTTCTCGCTCGACGTATTCCTGCGCCAGCTGCGCGAGGAAAACGTGGACTACACGGTGGCTGCGCCGGCGATTCTGAACACCCTCCTGCAGAACGAGCACATGCTCGAAGGCATCTCCTTCTCCCGGCTCAAGCGTATCGGCTCCGGTTCGGCGCCGCTTTCGGAGTGGATGGTGAAATCGTTCGCCGAACGCCACGGCGTGCAGATCGTGAACTACTACGGCTCGAACGAAGGCGCCGCCCTGTCCGGCAGCCACGTCGATATTCCCGACCCGGCATTGCGCGCGCAGTTCTTTCCGCGGGCTGGCGTGCCGGGATACGAGTGGCACGTCAGCACGTCCAGGAAGATCCGGACCAGGCTGGTGGACCCGGATAGCGGGCAAGAAATATCCGAGCCAGGGCGGCCCGGCGAACTCAGGGTCAGCGGCCCGACGATTTTCAGCGGCTATTTCAACTCGCCCGACATGACGGCCCGCGCCTTCGACACCGACGGCTACTACCGGACGGGCGACCTGTTCGAGATCGCCGGCGACCGCTCCCAGTACTACCGCTTCGTGGGGCGCTCGAAAGACCTGATCATACGGGGCGGCATGAATATCTCCGCCGAGGAAGTGGAAAGCCTGCTGCTGTGCTATCCGGGGGTCATGGAAGCCGCCGTGGTGGGCATTCCCGACGATGTGCTGGGCGAACGGCTGTGCGCCTGCGTGGTAGAAGAGCCGGGTGCTGCGCTCGACCTGCCCGCCATCAATGAATTCCTGCACGGCCAGAAACGGGTGGCGGTCTACAAACTGCCCGAGCATCTGCTGCGCTTCGAGGCCCTGCCGCGCAACCCCGTGGGCAAACTGCTCAAGCGCGAGCTTCGATCGGCCGCGCGCGCCATGCTGACCTGCGAGGAGACACAGCCATGAGCCGGCCTCTGATGGTGCTCATTCCGGGCATGCTCAATACCGCCGCCGTCTGGGACGGCGTGCGCGCGTGCCTGGGCGACGGAGCCGATGTCTGCATACCCGACGTAGCCGGCTCGCCTTCCGTATCCGACATGGCGCAGTCCGCCTGGGCGGCGATCGGGGAGCAAGGCACGGATCGCCCCCTGCTGCTTTGCGGGTTTTCCATGGGCGGCTACGTCGCGTTGGAGTTGCTCCGGCGGTTCGACCCCGAACCCGCCGGCCTGGTCCTGCTGGCCACCTCGGCGCGCGGCGAAACCGAAGAAGGCGCGGCCGCCAGGCTAAAAGCCATCGCCGCGATGGAAAAAGACTACGGCCGCTTCGTCGGCAACGTTGCGGATTTCAGCACCAGCCCCGCGCATCCCCGGCGCGAACAGGTCAAGAGCCGGCTCGCGGACATGGCGCAAGAACTGGGTATCCAGGCAGCCATCCAGCAGACGCGTGCGGTAAGGGAACGCCGGGACGCCCGCGACCTGCTGCCGCAGGTGCGCTGCCCAGCATTGGTCGCCTGCGGCCGCGACGACCGCGTCACGCCCATGCCGCTATCGGAGGAAATGGCCGGACTGCTGCCCCGCGCCCGGTTGCGCGGAATAGAAACCGCCGGCCATCTCGTCCCCCTCGAACAACCGGCGGCCGTCGCCGGCCTGTTGACCGAGGCACTACAGGGGTGGTGAAGCCCCGCTTTCGACACAACGACATCCCAGGAGACATCATGAACCGCTCGGCTTTGCTCCGCTGTGGCCTTCTGATCGCGTTGGCCCCGCATTGCGCCGCTTACGCGCAAGACCCATTCACCATCGACCGCCCCGTGCGTCTCATCGTGCCGTTCGCCGCGGGCAATACCCTGGATTCCAGCGCGCGCGTCGTCGCCGAGGCTTTTCTGCGCATTACCGGACAGCCCCTGATCGTCGACAACAAGCCCGGAGGCGCCGGCTCCATCGCCGCGCATCTGGGCGCGAGCGCGGCGCCGGACGGCTATACCGTGCTGATGGCCAGCAGCGGCATGCTGGCCATCAATCCGCACGCCTTCTCGCGCCTGAACTATGACCCCGTCAACGATTTCAAGGCAGTCACCGGATTCGTGGGTTCGCCCATGGTCATGGCGGTCAACAAGAACGTTCCGGCCGACAATCTGCAAGGCTTCATCGACTGGACGCTGAAAAACCCAGGCAAGGTCTCGTACGCCTCGTTCACCGCGGGCAACCCTTCGCATTTCGCCGGCATGATCCTCAACAAGCGAACGGGCATGGACATGGCCCACGTCCCATACAACGGCACGAGCCCGGCCGTCCAGAACCTGATCGGAGAACAGATCCAGGCGGCGTTCGTCAACTCGCTGGCGGTCGCTCCCTACCTGGCGGAAGGGCGAGTCAAGATCCTCGCCACGACCAGCCCCAAACGCCGCCCCAACCTGCCCAACGTCCCGACCTTCACCGAGCTGGGGTATCCCGAGCTGGAGATTCTTCTGTGGACGACGCTGATGGTTCCCTGCAATACCCCTGAGGCGCCGGTCCGGGCCTTGCATGCGGCGTTCGTCAAGGCGCTGGCCGACAAAGAGGTCGAGTCCAAGCTCAACAACATGGATTTCGTGACCATGCCTTCCACTCCCGAAGAAACCACCCGGTTCATCGCCTCGGAATCGGCGCGATGGAAAGAAGCCGTGCGGCTCTCCGGCTTCAAGGCAACCGAGTAACCCTGGACAAAGAATCGCCATGCCCGATCACGCTTCTCCGCTCTCCCGTCTGCGCCTGCCTGTTTTCGCCGCGCCGATGTTTCTCATTTCCGGTCCCGACATGGTGCTGGCCGCATGCAAGGCCGGAATCGTCGGCGCGTTTCCCACCCCCAATGCGCGGCCGATCGAGCAATTGGACGCCTGGATGAAACAGATCACCGAGGGCCTGGCCCGCGCGGCCGACCAGCAGGATCCTTCCACGCTGGGGCCCTGGTGCGCCAATCTCGTCACCCATTCATCCAATACCCGTCTGCCGGACGATCTCAAGCTGATCGCCCGCTACCGCCCGCCGGTGGTCGTTACCGCGCTCGGCAGCCCGCGGCCCGCCGTCGACATCGTGCATGACTACGGCGGCCTCGTCTTTGCCGACGTCATCAACCTGACGCTGGCGCGCAAGGCGGTCGCGGCCGGGGCCGATGGCCTGGCCTGCGTATCCGCCGGCGCGGGCGGCCACACCGGCTTCCTGTCGCCCTTCGCATTCGTCAGCGCCATACGCGAATTCTTCGACGGCCCGATCATCGTCGGCGGAGGCATCAGCGATGGCTGGGGCGTTGCCGGCGCCATCGCGTGCGGAGCGGATTACGTCTACATGGGCACGCGCTTCATCCCGGTCGAGGAAAGCATGGCCCCACCCAAGTACAAACAGATGGTGGTCGACGCCACGGTGGACGATCTGCTGGTCAGCGCCGGCGTGACCGGAACACCGGCAAGCTGGCTCAAGCCTTCGCTGCTGGAAAACGGCTACGACCCGGAGAACATGTCGGCCCCGCCCACCCGCCGCTACGACAGCGGCGAATCGCTGGCGGCCAAACGCTGGAAGAGCGTCTGGGCGGCGGGACAAGGAGTGGGCGCGATACGGGCCGTCGAACCGTTGGCCGTCGTGGTCGATCGCCTTGCCGAGGAATACCGGCAGGCGCGGGAACGATTCGCCGCCAAAGGTCCGAGCCGGTAGCAACCGCGATCAGGGTCAGGCCGGTCAACGCCGGCATGTCCCACTCCACGCCCGCATTGGCGGTCATGCGCCGCCCGCCCACGGAGGGCGAGCAGGCGATCGCGCTGTGCAGCCGCAGCGTCGCCAGGATGTTGCGGCCGGTCTGGTACAGCACCGCGATAAGCCACGCCATCCAATACGGCGGATGATGCGCCACGCGCAACTCGAACAGACGCCAGACAGGCGGCGACGACTCGCCCTGCTGGCTCACCCCCGGATCCGCCCCCACAGATAGGCCAGGGCGGCGACGACCGCTACCGACGTGATGGGATGCTGGCGGATGATGTCTTTGGCGCACAGCAGCGCATTCTCCACCGCATCGTTGCCGTTGTCCAGCGCGTCCGAGGCCGCGTCCTTGGCGCGATGCGCGGCCCTGGACACCTTATCGGCGGTCGTCTTGGCCGCTTTTTCCACGGCTTCCGCGCCGTCCTCCAGGACGTCTTTGGCTTTTTCCATGTTGCGTTCCGTTGCCATGTCTGGCTCCTGTAGTTGAGGTTCTCTCGCAGTATCCCCGCCAATTCCGGAACAAGCGGAAACGGGGTGCAACAGGTCGTGGCGCGGTTTGCCGAATCAACCCCTCCGACGCCCGGCTGCACCCAGCAGCCCCAACGCGAGCAACAACTCCCAGCCAAGCGGGCCACCGCCACCGCCGGACGAACCACCGCCATTGCCATCGTTGGCCCCGCCATCTCCGCCCGACCCGGTATCGTCCGCCTCGACCGTGACCACGGCCTCGGCCACGGTCGATTCGCCGGTCGGTCCGGCGCATTGCAGGGTATAGGTGTAGGTCCCCGCCGTCGCGATCGCGGGCAGCGTTTCTTCGCCTTGCGCGCCCTTGTCGCCGCTCCAGTCGCCGCCTGCCGTGCACGCGCTGGCCTGTTCGCTGGTCCACGACAAGGTGGGCGCCTGGCCTGTCTTCAGGCTCGACGAGGCCGCCGCGAAGCGGGTGATGACGACTTCGGGCACGTCGATGCCGACGCGGTAGACGCCGCCGTTATCGGCCAACCCGCCCTGGGTCGCGCCGAACAGCCACTGCTTGCCGGCCTCGACCGGACCCGCGGCCAGGCCGACGGGGATCGAGCCGTCGGCGTCCGCATCGAAGTAGTGCAGGAATTCGATCCGGTCGTCGCTGCGGTCGGCGGCCGTGCCGACGGCCACGCGGAACAGGCTGCCGTAGCCGCCGGCGCGATTGCCGGTGGCGTTGAGCCGGGTGCCGTCGGACATGGTCGTGCCGTAGATGTTGCCATCGAGGGCCCGCACCAGGTCGCCCATGGGAGAAATGCCGGCATCGTCCTCCAGGGGTTCGGAGATCACGTTCGACGCAAAGGCATGGACCACCGCGAAACTGGCGTCGGGATCGGATTTCCGCAGGCGCCACAGCATCGAGGGGCCGGTTCCGTACAGCCAATCGCCGTCTTCCACCAGCGCGGTGTGCGCGCCGTCGGTGGCGCTGGACGGCAGGCCGACGTCACTCTTGAACACGTGCAGCACCTCGATGTCGTCTTCGGCCAGTTGTGTCTTGGCCAGCGCGGCTTTGCCTATGCGCACCAGGAAGCCGTTGACCTTCTCGGTGCCGGTCACGAGGTCGGGATAGAAGGTCGCGTCGTTGTTCGCCGACAGCGACGAGACGATATAAAGCGCCCCGTCGCTCTTGCTGTAGGCCAAGACCTGAGGCACGCCGCCTTTGCGGAAGCTCCAGCTGGTCTTCAGCTTGTCGGTAAAGTCGCAGAAGTTGACGACGCCCTCGATCGCGCCCGCGGCCGTGCGGCGATACAGCCACTTGTCGCTCTGGGTGGCGTTGCAGAAGTAGCTCACGTCGGCGCCGAAATACACGTTGCCGGCATCGTCCGCCGCCATGGCGCCACGGGGCGACAACCCGCGGTCCAGCAGGACCTGGCTGGGCTCGTCGAACGGAGCGACGGCGTCCTCCTTGATGCCGAACATGCGGAAGCCCGACACGTTGGCCGCGGTGGCGGCCGGATCGCGCACGGTGGTCTGCCCGCCGGCCACGACGCGGCCCGCGCTGTCGAGCGCCAGGTTGGTGAGCGGATCGCCCATGACGCCGCCCAGGGTCCATGACTGGAAGCCGGTGCCGTCGGGATCGAAGCCGTAGGCGCGGCCGGAGGTCATGTCGAACTCGAAGCCGAAGCGCAGGATCTTGTAGGTCGTGCCGCCGCCGCGGGTCACGCCGTACAACCGCTGTTCCTGCGCGTTCCAGACCGGCGCGGTAAAGGCGGTCGCACCGGGATGGCCGCCGTCGGCGCCGGTGAACGAGAACAGGACTTCGGGCTGCCACGCCGGCGCTTCCGCCTGCTGGGCATGGAGGGCGAAGCTGGCCAGCATGGCCGGCGCCAGCAACGCTCCGCGGATGGTTCGGATACGAGAAGATCTCACAGTCGATTCCTCTTCAGAAGGTGGGAAACAGCCCCGGCCTGCGGACGGCGCCGCAGCAGGGCAAGGCCGGACAGAGCGGCCAGGATCAGCGGCGCGGACGATCCGCCGTTGCCGTATTGCTCGACGTTGCCGTCGTTGGAGCTGGGCGCCGTGTCCACGCGCAGGATGGCGAGCTCGGACGACACGGTCAGGCCGGTCTCCTCGTCGACGCACGAGAGCGAATAGTTGTAGAGGCCGGCGGCCTTGCCCGTGAAGGTGATGCTCCCCTGCGCGGGCTGCGCGCCGGTCCAGTCGCGATGCGACGACGAGGCGACGCAATCGCGGGCGCGATCGGACGTCCACGTCAGTTCGGCCGTGCCGCCCGCGGCGATCTCGGCGGGCGATACGGTCACGGTGACGGAGGCCGCCGGCGGCGGGCCATAGGACCAGACCGTGCCTTTGTTGTCGTAGAGGTACTCGGTACCGGAGCTGGCAATCCACGACCGGCCGCCGACGACGGTGGAGCCGTACAGCTTGCCGTCCGCGCCGGCCACGACGCCGGTCGGCCGCTTGCCGGTCTGCGCCTTGGCGAATTCATGCACGAGCTCGAAGCCCGAGGCAGTCACCGCGCCGGACGGATCCACCTGGACGCCGGCGGGACGAATGCGCCACAACACGCCGTCGGTGACCACATGGCGGTTCTTGCGGCCGTTCAGGTTTCCGACCGGATAGGCCGGGTTGTCCTTGAGCGCGATTTCGTCCCAGCTCTGGTTGCTGCCGCCGGACATCGTGGTGCCGTAGACGGCGCCGTCGGGGCCGACCGCCAGCGGGCCGCGGGGCGTGGCGCCGTCGGTGTCGGAGAAGCGATGCAGGATCTGCGCCTCTCCGGTGCCGTCGGTGCGCACGCGGTACACCGTGCCGTAGCGGTTGTAGTCGACGTCGTACCAATCGGGATCGGAATAAAGGATGTTGTCGGGATCGCTGAACGAATTGTTGGCGCACAGCGTATTGCTGCCGGTCGGCTCGCCGGAGCCGACCCAGCTGCTGCCCTGTTCGTGGTAGGCCTTGGTGGCCAGTTGGCAGTTGCCTATCGAGGTGGTGCCGTACAGCCAGCCGTCGCCAGGCGCGACGACGTAGGCCAGCGCATACTGCCGCGTGCCGTTGACGCTGCTGCTGGTCATCGGGTGCTCGGCGCTGAACTCCCCATGCCGCAGCGTCGGCGCGTACAGCACCTGGAAGCTGCCGGCCGACGCCGGATCGATGCGGTAGACGATGCCGGTGGGCGTGTCGGGATCGGTCAACGTGCCGGGAAATCCGGGCACGCCACGGTCGTAGGCCACGACGCCGTACAGCACGCCGTCCGCGTCGAAGGCCAGGCCGTTGGGCAACGCCTTCATGCCCGTGGGCGGCGTCTCGAACTCGTGCACGACGCTGAAGTTGTCTTCGGCATCGAGGCGGAAAATGCGCCCGTTGCCCGCGGGCCCCATGTCCGCCCCGTACACCGCGCCGTCGGGCCCTATCGCCAGGACGCCGGTGGGGTGAACCAGCGCGCCCTGCGTCGCCGGAATGACGGCCGCGTTGGCGCCGTCGAAATCGGCCCGGTACAGCACGCCCGCGCCGACCTCGCTGGTGTCGTTCCAGACGCGGTTGTACAGCCGAGTCACCGGATCGCGCGGCCCCGGCGAATCGGTGGGCGCCAGGATGCCGACCAGGTCGCCGTCGGGACGCTGCACGATATTGCCGCCCACGTAGGTCGAAATCCGCCCGTCTTCGTATATCCATGCGGGCATGCTCTCGACCTGGTACTGCGAAGGCGTCGTGGCGACGCGCGACAGCAGCACCGGCCGGCGTCCGGTGGGCGTGTAGAGGAAATTGCCGTTCTCCCCCTGCACCAGCAGCGGCACGCCGGTCGGGTAGCGCGCGGCGGGCCAGCCCTTGGGCGGACCGTCGTCGGGATATTCCTCGGGACCGGAATCGTGGAACGAGGTGATGTGGGTGACGACGGACGTTTCTTCCGCCGCCATGGCGGGCGGCGCGCAGAACGCCGGCACGGCCAGCATCGCGAGCATGCGCCACGCCCGCGCCGCGCGCCCGGCGCGCGAGTGGGCAAAGGGATAGACAGGTGTGTCGTCCATAGAGTCCCGGCGGGC
The DNA here is from genome assembly GCF_039523035.1 of Pigmentiphaga daeguensis. Lineage (NCBI taxonomy): Bacteria > Pseudomonadati > Pseudomonadota > Betaproteobacteria > Burkholderiales > Alcaligenaceae > Pigmentiphaga > Pigmentiphaga daeguensis. The sequence continues at coordinate 226,156 of NZ_BAAAEN010000006.1, forward strand.
GGCGCGCCGCCCGCCTCCTTCAGAAGTTGTAGGTCAGCGATGCCATGACGGTGCGTCCGGGCGCCCAGGAGAAGCCTCCCGCGCCGGACGACACTTCGATGTACTGCCGGTCGAACAGGTTTTCCACCGCCAGGCGCATCGTCAGCGCGCGCGAGGCGCGGTAGGTGCCCCAGACGTCGACGGCGCGCGTGTGCTTGTATTGCGACATGAAGCCCAGCTTGGAAGGCTGCTCCATGCGCAGCCGCCCGCCTATTTCCAGCGCGCCTTCGAGCAGCCGCACGCCGGCCGTGACCGCGACCTTCAGCCGCGGCGGGCCGCCTATCAGGAAGCCGCTGACGGTGTCCTGCGACCCCACGCCCATGCCGGTCTCCGGGTAGCCCACCCAGCTGCCCAGCGGGAACGGGTTGTAGAGCATGTCCTTGAGGTCGCTGCGCACGCTGGTCGCCGTCAGGCCGCCGAAGACGAAACCCGCGTCGTACTCGAGCTGCAATTCCACGCCGCTGAACTCGGCCGGCTGCTGCAGGTTCACGTAGGCCGACGGGCAGAACAGGCCCTGGCAGCCGTTCGTCGACAACGGCGTCATGATGGGCATGGACATGATGTAGTTGTCCACGCGCGTGGAGAACCACGCGACCTTGGCGCGCAGGCGGTCCCGCCGCGCGACCAGGTTGTCGAACACGAAATTGGCGCCGACCTCCCAGGTGCGCGAACGCTCTTCCTTGAGGTTCGGGCTGGGATAGAAGGGAAACATGTTGTTCGGGTGCATGCCGTACATCAGCGATTCCGTGATCGCCGGCGGCCGCAGCCCTTCGCCGTAGGAGCCGTACAGCTGCACCGACGGCACCGGCTTGACCGCCAGCGTCAGCTTGGGCGCGAAGGACGCCGCATGCCGGTCGACTTCGAAGCCGGTGTAGATGTTGGTAGTGGGCGGACGCACGCCCGGCGGATTGCTGACGCTGCCGATGAACATCTGGCCGTTGCCGCTCAGCTCGTACCAGTCGTAGCGCAGGCCGCCTATCATCTGCAGCCAACCCTGGTAGTCGAGCGTCATTTCGCTGAAGCCGCTGGCCACGGTGCGCTTGCCTTCGGGCGTGGGCCCGACGTACCACTCGGCCTCGTTGCTGCCGTTGGCCGCCGTGTTGAAGCCGGGACTGGTCCAGTCGTGCCAGAACTCCGCGCCGTTCTTCCAGCTCGCCTCGAACGGGCCCAGCGTCAACAGGCTTTCATTCACCACGCTGCCGCCCACCGTTTCGGTCTGGTAGCGGATGCGGAAAGCGCCCGGCCCGCCCGCGGAAAAAGCGCGCTCCTGGTTGCGCTTGGTGCTGGTGTAGTAGAGCCCGGCATCCACCGCGAACCAGGTCGACGCCGGCCGCCACGAATAGTCGCCGCGCAGCGTGCCCGTGACGACCTTGTAGTCCTGGGTACGTTCGCCGTACGCGGTCTCGCCGGCGGGCGCCTCGGAGAACTTGGCGTCCATGCCCAGGTAGCTCAGCTTGAACCGGTGCTCGGCCGAAGGCCGCCATCCCATCTTGACCAGTCCGGACCAGTGGTCCTGGCTGGTGGTGCGGCTGACCTGGCCGCTGCCCTCGCCGTCGTGGTATTGATCGCCCTTGGTGCCGACCCGGAACTCGCCGACGTTCTTGCGGCTCAGCGCCACCAGCAGGTCGGCCTCGTCGCCCAGGCGCGCGGCGGCGGCGGCGCTGCTGACGAAGTGGTAGGCATTGTTGCCGGTGGTCAGGTTGATGCGGCCGCCCATGTCCTGGCCATCGTCGAGGATGTCCCCCACGTCCAGCGTGCGGAAGTTCACCAGCCCGGCGATCATGCCCGCGCCCCCCACCGTCGACACCGGGCCCTTGGCGATCTCCACGCCGCCGACCAGCGCGGGATCGAGATAGACCTGGCCGTTGGAGCCGTGGCCGGACGCCTGGTAGTTCTGCCGGGCGCCGTCGATCATGACGTTGACCCGGCCGAAATCCTGCATGCCGCGGATATTGATCGACAGGCCGGGATCGCCCCGGCTCGAGGCGGTGAAGACCCCGGTCGTCTCGTGCAGCAGGTCGGCGGCATTGCGCGGCGGCAGGCGGTCGATCTGCTCGCGCGTCACCACCGCCACGCCGGCGGGCGTGCGATAGACCTGTTCCGACGGCAGCGCGTCGGCGATGACCTGGACCTCCGGCAGGTTGCCGACCTGCACGGAGCGCCGGTAGGCCCGCCGCAGGCGCCAGCCGCCGTCGGGCATGCGCGTCGCCTCCAGGCCGCTGCCCGCCAGCAGCGCGGCCAGGCCGGCTTCGACGGAATAGCGGCCCCGCAGGCCGGGGCTGCGCGCGCCCGCGGTCAGCGCCTGGTCCGCGGCCACCAGACGACCCGAAACCCGGCCGAAGCGGATCAGCGCCTCTTCCAGCGAGCCGGGCGGAATATCGTAGAGATGCGCCGCGTCGGCGGCCTGGGGCGGCTCTTCGGCCCAGGCCGCCGATGCGGCCCCGAGTGCGCCTGCCGCGCCGATGTACAGCGTAGCCAGCACAGCCGCCGCGACCATGCGGCGCGCGCGCGGCGCGGACGCTGGCATGACTCGCGGCGCGAATGATGAAGGCCGTGGTTCTGCGCAATGGCGGCCAGCCATAGAAGATTCCTCGTAGACAATCGAACCGGCGCGATCCGGAAATGGCCGCCCCTTATTCGACTTGACGCACGAGCCGCGCCGCGGTGTGCGGCAGTTACAAATTTCTCGCGCAAAGGCGCCGACGCGGACTCAGGCGGCGACCACGGTCACCCAGTAGCGGGTGCGCCGCACCACCTTCACCCGGAAGATGTGTTCGAGCGATTGCAGGACCTGGTCGGTGTCCGCCAGGGGGAAGACCCCGGTAATGCGCAGGTCGGCGATGCCCCGCGAACACGTCAGGACGCCGGTGCGATAGCGGCCCAGTTCCTCGAGGAAATCCTCGAGCCGCATCGCCTGGGCCGCCAGCACGCCTTCCACCCATGCGCCGGCGGTCGGACCCGCCGCGGCCGGGCCCTGCGTGGAGGTGGCGGTGAAACTCGCCTGCTGCCCGGCGCGCACCAGCAGGGGCGCGGAGCCGGCGGAGGGCTCCAGCATGGCGCTGCCTTCGAGCACCGCCACCTGCGTTCGGCCGGGTGCGCTGTCGAGGTTGCGGACGGTAAAGCGCGTGCCGATGGGACGGATGCGGCCGGTGCGGGTCTCGATGTGGAACGGCCGCCGATCGCGGCCGGTGGTCACCTGGATCTCGCCGCCGATCAACACCACGCGGCGCACGCGTGAGTCATAGCGCACGTCGACCGCGGTGCGGGTATTGAGCAGCAGCGACGTGCCGTCTTCCAGCACCAGGGTCTGGCGTTCGCCCGCCGCCGTGTGATGCTGCGCGGTCCAGGAACGCCACGGCAACGCGTCGCGCCCGGCCCAGGTCACCGTGCCGACGCCGGCGATGCCCGCCAGCCACTTCAACGCGCGGCGGCGCTTGGCGGCCAGGTCCACGCCCTGCCCGATGGCCACGGTCGCGGCGCGGCGGTCGATGCGCTGGACGCTCTGCCGCATGCCGGCATGCAGGTCGGCCATGCGCTGCCAGGCCAGTTCGTGCTCGGGCTTTTCCGCGCGCCAGCGGCGGCAGGCTTCGTAGTCCGCGCCATCGCCGCCGGGCTCGAGCCTCACCAGCCAATCGGCCGCCTGTTCCACCACGGAAGGATCGAGCGCGCGGGCGGCGATCTCGTCGGCGTAAACGTTCCCCTGGGCCACGTCGCAGCTCCCCGCGCCGCGCTAGGCGTACATCGCCATGTAGCAGCTCTGCAGCGCCTTGGACATCGTCCGCTTGACCACGTCTATGGACACTTCCATGCGGGCGGCCACCTCGGCATAGGCCAGGCCGTCGATCTGGGCCAGCAGGAAGATGCGGCGCGACCGGGCATCGAGTCGGTCGATCATGTCGCAGATCTGGTCGAGGACCTCGATGACCTCGGCCCGTTCCTGCGCGGAAGGCACCGTGGGTTCGGGGCGCTGCGCCAGGGCTTCGAGATACGCGGTCTCGAGCGCCGCGCGGCGATAGTGGCTGATGACCAGGCGCCCCGCGACGGTGGTCAGGTAGGCACGCGGTTCCTGCATGCCCGGCGCGACGCCCTTGCGCATCACGCGCTCGAAGGTGTCATGGGCAAGGTCGGCCGCGTGGTCCACGTTCCCACCCAGCCTGCGCCGCAGCAGGCCGACCAGCCAATCGCAGTGATCGCGATAAAGCGTGCCGACAGCCTGGCGAGAGATGAGTTCGGAAGACACCGGACGCGCGTTCCTGGAAGTATGGGCGACGAGGAAGTGGTTTAATCTAAATAAGAATCGATATCAAATATACACGTTTCTGCCGGTTGCAGCGAACTGCTAGGCAAAATCGCCTGGCAACTTAGCCGCTGGCGCGTCGAGCTTTACGAGACAGCAGGCACGGCAATGCTGACGGTCTTCTCCTGGGTAAACAGATTCCGGAACCCTTCGTAGCCTTCTCGACCCAGTCCCGAATTCTTGTAGCCGCCGAACGGCAGCCGCAAATCCACAGTCATCGAGGCGTTGACGAGAACCATGCCTGCCTGCAATCGTTCTGCCGCCCTGAGCGACTGGGAAAGATCATTGGTCCAGAGATAGGCAGCCAAGCCATAGTCGGAATCGTTCGCAACCAGTAGCGCCTGGTCGAAGCTTTCGACTACCTGCACCGTTGCCAACGGTCCGAACACCTCCTCGCGGCTCAAACGGCTTGCGTTCGATGTAGTGAGCACAACCGTCGGCTCGACGTAATAGCCGGCATCCAGGCCAGGTGGACGACCACCGCCAGTCAGGATCTCCAGCCCTTCCGACCGCGCCGATCCAAAGAATGAAGTCACTCGCTGCAAGTGGTTCAAATTCGCCAAGGGCCCTATCTCGGTATCCGGACTGAAGGGGCTTCCAACGCGTATCTGCTTGGCGCGCTCGATGAAGGCCTCGATGAACCGGGGGGCGATTTCCCTTTCAACCAGGATCCGCGAGCCAGCAAAGCATTGTTGGCCGTTGTTCGTAAAGATCGATGCTATCGCCCCCTTGACCGCGTCCTCGATATTCGCGGATGCGGAAATGATGTTTGCCGACTTTCCGCCGAGTTCGAGGTCGACACGAGTGAGTCCATGCGCCGCGGCAGCGGCGATATGCCGGCCTGTTTCCGTGCCCCCGGTGAAAGATATGGCGCGTACCAGCGGATGCTTGACCAAATGGTTGCCGGTGACGGAACCACGGCCGTTCACCAGATTCACGACGCCGGGCGGAAAGTCCGCTTCGACCGTGAGTTCCATGAAGCGCGCGATGGCAAGCGGGGTCTGCTCGGCGGTCTTTATCAGGCAGGTGTTTCCAAAAGCCAATGCCGCCGCGAGCTTGGTGGAAGCCAACGCGAGCGGCGCGTTCCAGGGGGAGATGAGGGCCACTGCCCCGATCGGCTCTCTGGCGACATACCGAAGAAAATTGGGATCGACTACCGAGGGGGCGCTATGCTGGCTCAGGGAGTCGGCATAGAAATTCAGATTCCGCACCACGCGCGGGATCTGAATATTCCGTAGGTAGCCCAAGGGAATTCCGGTGTTCAGGCACTCCAGCCATGCAAGCTCGTCGATATGGCCCTGCACGAGTTCCGCGAGTCGCCGCAGCGCCTGCTGTTTCTGCAAGACGCTCTTGCCGCTCCATCTGCGTTCAACGAATGCGCGATGCGCGGCCTCGACGGCCAACCCTGTCTCATGCTCGTCGGCCTCGCACAGCATGGCAATCTGGAAGCCGTTGGAGGGATCCACGACCGGCAACCGACATCCTGTGGGCGCTGTCCACCGACCATCGATGAAGCTCGTAACGAATTCGGGAACCCGCCACCGTGCGTTGTCCGAGGTCATGGCGCATATCCTCCGCCATTGACATGCAGAGTCTGCCCGGTGAGGTAGGCGGCGTCTGGTCCGAGCAGGAACAGTATGGGTCCCACGATATCGTCGGGCTCCCCGAGGCGTCGCAGAGGCACTGTGGCCACGAAGGCTTCGACGTCCAGGCCGCTCTTCTTTTCGAGCCGGCCTGTGCCGCCCTTGAGGAAGGGGGTATTGACGGCGCCCGGAGCAATGCCGTTCACGCGAACGCTCGGCGCCCATTCCGTGGCCAGCGCGCGCACGAGATTGATCACGCCCGCCTTTGCCGCCGCGTATGGCGCGTAGCCTTTGTGGGGAACACGCACCCCGAATGTCGACGAGATGAAGACGGCGGACGGCAGTTGCTTCGGCGCGGCAGAACGGGCCAACAGCGGCCCGGCCTTTCTGGCGACCAGAAAGGCCCCGGTCAGATTGGTCTGGAGGATGGCATTCCATTGAGAAATCGTCATGTCCACGGCATCTATGCGTTCACCTGTATATCCCGAGAGGTTGACAAGATGATCCAGGCCGGAATTCGACGACTGCAATTCTGAAAACGCGCGGTCAACGGATGCCTCGTCGGACACATCGCATGCCACATACCGTGCATGATCATGGAGCTTCGCATTGGAGATGGATCGATCCAGATCGAAGACCGTCACCTGGTAGCCGTCTTCGATCGCCCGTTCAACCAGCCTGGCACCGATTCCCCCGCAGCCGCCGACAACCAGCAGCTTGCGTGAACTCTCTCTATCCTGTCTCATCCCATCTTCCCATAGACGGCTGTGGTTTTCTGCCAAAGAATCGAATCGACCACGAGCCGCTTCTGAAGTTCTTCCCCCTTCGCGCCCCAAGGCTCGTTGGACTGCTCCCGATACCGTGCCCGGATCCGCTCCGCATTGACCACGGACTGGGCCAGGCGCTCAAGCTCCAGAAGCCTTGGCCGCTCAATCTTCGATGACGCATAGAGGCCTACGCCATATGTCCAATCGAGATCCTTGTACCCCAGCTCGGCGAATGTCGGTACCCGCGGAAGGAACTCGCTGCGGGCCGAGCCGATTACCGCAAGAGGCTGCAGCTTTTCTGCTCTGCTCATCTGCAAAGCAACGCCGGGCGCAACCATCCCCATTTGAATTTCCCCTGCGATCAGATCGGTAACCACCGGCGCCTCGCCTTTATAGGGAACGTGCACCATGTCCGAGCCGATCTGCCGCGCGAAGATCGCCTGAAGAATGTGCGTGCCGGTGCCGGCGCCATAAGAGCCGAAGGCCATTGGCCGGGTTTTGGCCAATGCCACGAATTCCTGGATATGTTTCACGCCCAGGCTCGCGGGCGCAACGACTACCAGCGGCGTAAGAACGATTCCCGTTATACCGACGAAGTCGGTCTTGGCGTCGTAGCTCGGCTGCACATTGAAGGCGGTGCTGCTCAACTGGGAGGTAACCGTCAGCAGCAACGTATTGCCGTCAGGTTCCGCCCTCAATACCGCTTCCGCGCCTATGGTCCCCGACGCTCCTGCGCGGTTGTCCACGATCACCGGGGCCCCGGTATTTTTGCCCATTTCTTCGGCGAAAACACGTGCAATCGCGTCGGCATTGCCGCCGGGCGGGAACGGAACGATCAGCCTCGTGGGCTTGCGCCGACTCAGGGCGCGGGCCACAGAAGGGAATGTCGCCGGCACGGCGGCCGACATGGCGGCGACCGTAGCCAGACGTCGTTTGATTTTCATTGTTTGTCTCCGCAATCGGCTCTGGTGAAGAGCTCTGATCTCGTGGCCGCCAACCTGCGGCGGCCGATGCTGCTCAAACCGGGCAGAACAGCACCTTCTTGGCAAGATTCAGGGAATCATTGCCGGATCCCGGAACTCGCCCGCGATGCGGTCGCCCTCGACCCAACACGCATGCACGCCCACCGAGATACGCTCGGGCAACACCACGGTGGCCACCGGCCCGCGCGAGATGTCGCTGGCGTCGAGAACCATCACCTCCGAGCGGTTTTTCAGCATGTCCGTGATGTAGACCAGCAGGTAGCCGTCGTCTTCCGCCTTGGCGCCGACGCGGCGCGCCATCTGCGGTTCGCTGCCGTAGCGGCCGGGCCCGTACTCGTAGCGCTGGGTCTGGCCGCTGGCGAGGTCGTAGCGCTTCAGGCCGCAGAACAGCCACTCGCCCGGTTCGTAGAGGATGTTGTAGCTGTAGCGGTAGGGGCGGCCCACATAGTCGTTGCTGACGACGGGGAATTCGGTGATCTCGTCGTCGATGTACTCCTCGGCAGTCTTGCCCGTGACCATGTTGAAGCGCCAGCGATGCATGCGCGTGGGGTTGTTGTGCTTGTCCAGCCGCGCCTTCATGCGCGCGTATACGTCGCCTCCCGCCGCCGTGCCTACCGGATGCATGACCGGCGTGGGCATGATGCAGCCGTCCATCACGACCTCATCGCCGTCTTCGTAGCAGTTCGCCAGGTGGAGGATGTGGCAGGGCGTGGCCTCGAACCAGCGAACGTCTTCCGGCGCGCCGAAGCGCGGGATGATGCCGAAGCGCGCCGGCACGTCGGGATGGAATGCCAGTTTGCGCACTCCCTTCTTGAGAAGATCGGGATCGAAGAACTGCGATGTGTCGTGCAGAATGGTGTAGTTTCGCGTGATGCCCAGGTCATGCGGCCAGCGCGCCCCCGGCAGTTCCACCGGCACGTAGTGCACCAGCTTGTTGTCGCGGCTGACCACGCCGTAGTGCATGTAGGGCCAGGTTTCCGGATAGTTGAAGAACATCATCTCGCCGGTCTCGGGATCGACCTTGTAGTGCGAACCTATACCGTGCGGGTTCAGCTTGCGCGCCCATTCTTCGTCGGGGCCCAGCGTCTCCAGCGTGATGGGGTCGAGCCGCCAGGGCTCGCTGCCCTGCGACATGGTGGCCAGGAGGCGGCCAGCGTGGCAAAGGATGTCGGTGCCGGCATTATCCTTCATCGCGCCGATCGCGCCCCAGCCTCGGCGCGACCCTTTTTCGGGTTCGAGCAGCCCGGTCCAGAGCGACTTCTTCGCTGCCTGTTCGGCCAGGAACCCCGTGGTGCGCACGAAGCGGTTGCGGTACGTGGCCCGGCCGTTCTCGAAATGCATCGCATGCAGCATGCCATCGCCATCGAACGGGTGATACAGGCCCATGGGCTCGTGAATCTGGTTGTGCGTGTTGCGGATGAAAATGCCATGCAGATCCCGCGGCAATTCACCGATCACCGGCAGCGTGTCGGTGTCGGCCAGATACTCGTTGAAATTGGGCGTGAACGGACCGTTGAGGAAAGGATGGTCTGTGGGCCGCAGCGTGCTCGGCACCGTTTCGAGAATGGTTTGCATGAAGCGTCTCGCGAAGGTCAAGGACTGTGCGAGAACTTTAGGATCGCTCGCCGGCGAAGGCGAATCCAACCCCAGGACGTCCCGAAATGCGGAACGGGATTCGCGCCAGGCCGGCAAAGCCCATCGAGCGCACGTAAAAAAGCCCGGGACGGACAACCATCCCAGGCTACCAAGAGCGCCCTTCGGCGCCACGCGCTGACTACCGCGAAGCACGGCGGCCGCCGCGGCGGCCTGCCGGCGATTGCTTACTTCTTCAGGTCCAGCGCCACGTCGACGATCATGTCTTCCTGGCCGCCCACCATTTTCCGGCGGCCCAGCTCGACCAGGATGTCCACGGTCTTCAGGTCGTACTTGGCGGCGGCGGCTTCGGCGTGGCGCAGGAAGCTGGAGTACACGCCGGCGTAGCCCAGGGCCAGGGTCTCGCGGTCGACGCGGACGGGGCGGTCCTGCAGCGGACGGACGATGTCGTCGGCGGCGTCCATGAGCTTGTACAGGTCGCAGCCGTGGTTCCAGCCCATGCGCTCGGCGGCGGCGATGAACACTTCCAGCGGCGCGTTGCCGGCGCCCGCGCCCATGCCGGCCAGGCTGGCGTCGATGCGGTCGCAGCCTTCTTCCACGGCGACGATGGAGTTGGCCACGCCCAGGCTCAGGTTGTGGTGGGCATGGATGCCGGTTTGCGTTTCGGGCTTGAGCACGTCCTTGAACGCGCGGAAGCGGTCGCGCACGTCGTTCATGTTCAGGGCGCCGCCCGAGTCGACGACGTAGACGCACGAGGCGCCGTAGCTTTCCATCAGCTTGGCCTGCTCGGCCAGCTTCTGGGGCGTGTTCATGTGACTCATCATCAGGAAGCCGACGGCGTCCATGCCCAGGTTGCGGGCGTATTCGATGTGCTGCTTGGAGACGTCGGCCTCGGTGCAGTGGGTGGCCACGCGCACCACGCGGGCGCCGGCGTCATAGGCGTTGCGCAGGTCGTGCACGGTGCCCACGCCGGGGATCAGCAGGGTGGCGACCTTGGCGTGCTTCAGGGTGTCGGCCACGGCCTCGATCCATTCGAGGTCGGTATGCGCGCCGAAGCCGTAGTTGAAGCTGGAGCCCGACAGGCCGTCGCCGTGAGCGACTTCCAGGCTGTCGACCTTGGCTTCGTCCAGCGCCTTGGCGATGTCGCGGACGTTCTTGATGCTGTACTGGTGGCGGATGGCGTGGCTGCCGTCGCGCAGCGTGACGTCGGAGATGTAGAGTTTCTTGTTGCTCATGGTGATGTCCTCAGGCGGCTTCGACCAGGTGGGTCTGCGCGAAGCGCTCGGCGCACGCCAGGGCGGCCGAAGTCATGATGTCCAGGTTGCCGGCGTAGGCGGGCAGGTAATGCGCGGCGCCTTCGACTTCCAGGAACACCGAGGTCTTCAGGCCGGACAGCTTGCCCAGGCCGGGAACGTTCAGCGGCGCGCTGGCGGGGATCTCGTCGAACTGCACGCGCTGCTTCAGGCGGTAGCCGGGCACGTAGCTCTGCACCTTGGCGACCATCTCGGCGATGCTTTCCTCGATGGCCTTGGTGTCGGCCATTTCCGACAGCGTGAACACGGTGTCGCGCATGATCAGCGGCGGCTCGGCCGGGTTCAGGATGATGATGGCCTTGCCGCGGGCGGCGCCGCCGATCACTTCGATGGCCTTGGAGGTGGTCTCGGTGAACTCGTCGATGTTGGCGCGCGTGCCGGGGCCCGCCGACTTGCTGGCGATGGACGCGATGATCTCGCCGTAGTGCACCTTGGCCACGCGCGAGACGGCCTTGACCATCGGAATGGTGGCCTGGCCGCCGCAGGTGACCATGTTGATGTTGGGCGAGTCGAGGTGCTCGTCGATGTTGATCGCGGGGATCACGTAGGGACCGATGGCGGCGGGCGTCAGGTCGATGACCTGCACGCCCTTGGCCTGCAGCAGTTCATTGTGGCGCTTGTGGGCGCCGGCCGAGGTCGCGTCGAAGGCAATGCGGATCTCGTTGAAATTGGGCATGGACAGGAGGCCGTCGATGCCGCCCGCCGTGGTGGGCACGCCCAGGCGCTCGGCGCGCGCCAGGCCGTCGGATTTCGGGTCGATGCCGACCATGGCGCCCATTTGCAGGTGCTTGCCATAGCGCATGATCTTGATCATCAGGTCGGTGCCGATGTTGCCCGAGCCGATGATCGCCACTTTGGATTTGTTGTCGTCTTGCCGCCCCATGAGCCGCTCCTGAGTGTGGTGATGCTGATACGGATTCGACCGATAGTATCTTCCAGCCGGACGGAAATAGCCTTGCTTTTTTTGGGCATTCCACCGCTCTTGAAAGAAGATTCTTCCTTCCAGAAGTCCTTTCAAGGAAGAAATCCCTAGACGGGCGCACGGGCACCCGAAAAGGCCCCGGAAACCCCATCAGGGGCTACACTGGCGGGGACAGACCCTCCCATGTCCCATACCGATACGCTCCTCGCGCTTTCCCACCCTCTCGTGGCGCTGCTGATCGCCGCGCTGCTGGGCGGCGCGTGGCGATTCATGGGGCGTCCCGCGCACCTGCTGTATTTCATCGGCGCCTTCGCCAGCTATGCGACGGCGCTGATCCTGCAGATCACGCTCTGGCCCGCCAACCTGACCGTCAACATCGCCGCGACGGGCGTGCTGTACGGCGCCGGGGCCTTCCTGTTCGCCGGCGGCATCGCGCAACTGGAACGCCAGCGCCTGCCATCCTGGCCGTCGGCGCTGATCCTGGCGGCCATGCTGGCCGTGCGCCTGTGGAGCATCCGCGATCCGGCCTGGTCCGGCCTGCGCATCGGCGCGCTGTACACGGCGGTGACCCTGCTGTTCCTGCTCGCGCTGTGGCGAATCCGGCATCTTGCGCGGGGGACGGCGCTGGAGCGGCTGCTGTTCGGCTTCCTGCTGCTGGGCATCCTGAGCCTGCTGCCCCGCGTCCTGCTGACCATGAACGCCAAGACCCTGGACTATGGCTACGACGGCGGCATGTACTGGGTGCTGACCCAGCTCAGCTTCTATCTTTTCAGCGTCGGCGCGGCGGTGCTGCTGGTGCTGTTGACGGCATTCCGCACCATCGCCCATTTCAGCCTGGTGTCCGAACGCGATGCGCTGACCGGCCTGCGCAACCGGAACAGCCTGCTCGATTTCCTGGCCAGGAGCCGCGGCACGGCGGAGCGCTACGGCCTCGTCATCCTGGACGCGGATCACTTCAAGCAGATCAACGACCACTACGGCCACCCCGTGGGCGACGCGGTGCTGCAGGCCATGGCGGGCGTCCTGGCGCAGCACGTGCGCAAAATGGACGCCCTGGGCCGCATAGGCGGCGAGGAGTTCATGCTGGTCCTGCCGGGGGCGACGCTGGAGGAAACCGAGCAGGCCGCGGTGCGGTTGCAGGCGGCCCTGGCACAGCACGATTTCTCTTCCATCGTGCCCGGGCTGCGCTGCACGGCCAGCTTCGGCATAGGCAGCTTCGAGGGGGACGTGCCTTTCGAAGCATCCTACGCCCACGTCGACCGGCTGCTGGCGCTGGCCAAGCGGCAGGGCCGCAACCGCATCGGCAAGGACGCCACCCAACCCGCCGAGGCGGTCGTCACGCAGGCAATGCCCCCGTTGGCTGCCTTTACAGGAGAAGATTCTTTTTCTACGATGAATCAATGAAAAAGAATGCTCCAACCGAATCCCTGGACCAGACCGACCTGCAGCTGATGCGCCACCTGCAGGAAGACGGCCGCCTGTCCAACGCCAAGCTGGCCCAGCGCGTGGCGCTGAGCGAGACCCCCTGCTGGCACCGGCTGCGCAAGCTGGAATCCGAAGGCTATATCCAGGGCTACCAGGCCATGCTGGACCGGCGCAAGCTGGGGCTGGGCGAACTGGCCTTCATCAGCCTGAATTTTTCGCCGCACACGGCGCAAGCCTTCGAGGCGCTGGAGCAACTGGTGGCGGCGAACGACCAGGTGCTGACCTGCCACCGCGTCACCGGCGAGGCCGACTTCGTGATGATGGTGGTGGCCGAGGACCTGGACTCGGTGCGCGACTTCATCGACAAGGTGCTGCGCACGCTGCCCAACGTGGCCACGGTGCGCACCAGCCTGTCGCTAAGGGAAGTGAAGTTCTCGAGCAAGCTGCCGCTGCCTGCGTGAAACTTCAGCCTCCGCGCAGTCGTGCCGCCGTGGCCTCGTCCGCCGGCTTGGCCAGCAGGCCGCCGCGGTCGTTGAACAACACTTCGTAGCGCGCGCCGTCGAACATGGGCATGAAGGTGGCGCTGCCGTACTCGGCATCGACGTAGGGCAGCCAGCGCGAGAATTCGCGTTTCAGCACCCACAGGTCTGGCAGGCGCCGGTCGTCGTCCAACGCGTACACGGTGCGCAGGACGCTGCGTTCGCGCTCGATGTCGTCATAGCGCCCGCCGATGCGGTCCAGGCGGTACAGCGAAGGCACCCCGGCCAGCGCCGCCGGCAGCCGCCAGCGCAGCACGCGCGCATCGATCTGCCACGCGTCGCCCGACAGCACGAACTGCCGCTCGCCCTGGGGCGCGCCGGCCGGCCCGGGCGGCAGCGCGACAGTGACGCGGTAGCGCTGCGGGCCTTCCTGCTTGAGCTCGATGGTGGCCACCTGCCGGTCTTCGAACAATTGCAGGTAGCGATGGACCGTGAAGGCCAGCAACCCCGAGACCAGGCTCAGGGCAACCAGCGCCAGGCCAAGCAGGCGCCGCAATGGCCGCAGCCCGCGCGACCCGAAGGCCATGCCGAGTCCGGGAACGGCAAGAATGACCGCCGCCACGGCGATCCAGAGAGAAGGGCTCAGCGCATCCACCCGGGGCCTCCATGTGTATTCCGGGCATCATGCTCGCACAAACCGGGGGAATGCGTATGTTACGGGTTACCACCGGAGGCTCCGGGCCGGGAGCGCCCGCTGGGGCTGGCCCTGGCTTTTCGAGGCCGTGGCGTTCATCCGCAGGACGACAGCGGGGCGTTGTCCACGATCCTGCGCGCCAGGGTCCCGGCTTCTTTCGCCAGCTGGTCGGGGTCGCAGATGCGGTTGATCGCCACCTTGAACGAGCAGATCAACGCGGTCCTGGGCGAAGCGGCCACCAAGCGGCGCATGCAGGAACTGGGCGTGGCGCCCAGCCCCGACACGCCCGAGGACATGGCGGCCTTCATGAACACCGAGGGGCGGCGGTGGCAGGCGACGGTGCAATCGGCGAACGTCAGCTTGCAATGACGAAAGAGGCGGCCCCGCGCCGCCCCTTCCTGCTCAGTCGTCCAGGAACTCCCGCACCATCCTATTGAACTTTTCAGCGTGCTCCCACTGCGCCCAGTGCCCGCAGCGGCTGAACACGTGCAGTTCGGCATCGGGCAGCCCCCACAGCAGCCGCAGCCCGACGTCCATGGGTACGAAGCGATCATCGCGCCCCCAGATGACCAGGGTCCGGGCCTTGATCTCTCCCAGGCGATGGCCCAGGTCCGGGTACTGCTTGGGATTCACTTCCGAACTCTTCACGAAATTCCGCAAATGCTCGCGACGGGCCAGCATGTTGTCCAGGCGCGCCTGGAACAATTCTTCCGTCAGGCTGCCGGGATCATAGACGAACACGTTCATCATGCGCTTGAGATTCTCGATGGTCGGATCGCGATACAGAGCGCCGATCAACTTGAGTCCCTCGGTGGGCATGGGCACGAATTGGCTGGGACCGCCGGTACCACCGCCCATCAGTACCAGCTTGCCGGTGCGCGCGGGATTGCTCAACGCGAAGGCTACCGCGCTGTGCGCTCCCATGGAGTTGCCAATGATGTGCGCCTTGTCCAGGCCAATGGCGTCCATCATGCCCTTGAGCGCCTGGGCATTGAGGTCCGAGCGCGAGCCGGTGCTGACGACGGGGTCGCTCTTGCTCCAGCCGGGGAAGTCCAGCAGGATGACCCGGTAGCCGGCCTCAACCAGCGGCTCGATATTGCGGTTGAAGTTGGCCCAGCCGCTGGCGCCCGGCCCCGCCCCATGCAGCATGACCACGGTCTCGCCGCCGCTGCCGACGTCGTTGTAGTGCAGTTGCAGCTTCTGGTCGCCAGTATCGATGCGGACGAACCTGCTGGTGGAGGCCTCGCTGAAGACGGGGGTTGGCGTGGACATGATGTCGATCTCCTCGGGTCGATGGGTCATTTGTCCTGCATGAACAGGATGCCGTAGCCGGCGATGAGTTCCGGGATGGCCTGGTAGTGCCTCAGCCCACAGGGCAGCGGCCGGGATGGCAGGGCCGCGCGGGCGACCAGCCAGGTCTTGGATTCATGGGCGGACAAGCCTGCCTCGCAGGCGATGGCATCTTCATTCCAGGCCGCCAGGGCTTGCAGGTCTCCCCCGGCCAGTGCGTCCATCCAGCGAGCATCCCACTCCGGGTTGAGCGGTTTCATGTCCGGCGCGCCGCCTGCCAGGGCCATACCAGCAGCCATCACGCGCGCGGTCTTGGCGTCACGCTCAGCGGACGTGGGCTCCTGCCGGACGATGATGCGTTCGCGCACCGCGGGATCGGGATGCGCCAGGGTCGGAACCGGCGGCTCGTGCGAAAGGCCGCCCGATCCGATCAGCAAGGTTCGACGCGGCAGCGCGTCCAGGAAGCGGCCAAGCTCCTGGCCCAGCTGCAAGCAACGGCGCAGACGTGGAATGCCCGGCTGGGCGACAGCGTTCAGGAACAAGGGGACGACCGGCGGTGTATCCAGGTCGCCCCACAGGAACTGCAACGCCTGCACGAAACCGTGGTCAACCTGCATGCGACGAGACAGCGCGATGTCGAAACCCGCATCCATCAAGTGATCCGCCAGTGCCAACACGGTGGATTCGTCGACATTCAGTGCGCCGGCCGGCGTCAGATAGTCGCCCACCGAGCGCGCAGCGCTGCCCAGGCAGAACGGCGGCATTAATTCATTGAAGAAGCCGTTGTAGTGATCGGGCCCGGCCAGCACCACCAGCTGAGGATCGAAGGCGCGCACCAGTTCGCGGGCCTGGGCGATGGCCGCATCCAGCGTCCTCTGGACATCGCTGGCCAGCGGGTTCAATCCGAACAACGGGGTGTGCGACATCCCAAGGAAAGCTCGCGTCGCAGTCACTCGATCACCTCATGCTTTATCCGCAAAGCCTGGACTTTAAGGACTCGAAGCGCCCATAGGGGTGCACATTGTGCACCTTCGTGCACGTGATCGTTGATGTCCGCAACAGCCACCCATAGGATGCGCCGGTCCAGAAGTAGGAGTAGAAATA
Source organism: Pigmentiphaga daeguensis (assembly GCF_039523035.1). NCBI lineage: Bacteria > Pseudomonadati > Pseudomonadota > Betaproteobacteria > Burkholderiales > Alcaligenaceae > Pigmentiphaga > Pigmentiphaga daeguensis. The sequence goes on from NZ_BAAAEN010000006.1 coordinate 242,645, forward strand.
TGAATGTCCGGCTGGAATCCCGTCCGTTCGCCAGCATGGTGGACGAACAGCCCAACGAGTTCCGCGTCGCCACCGCGGCGTACCGCGGTCCGGAGATCTTCGAGCAAGAAATGGAGAAGATTTTCTACCGGACCTGGATCTACCTTTGCCATGAAAGCGAAATCGCCGAGCCCGGCGATTTCAAGTCGACCCAGATCGGGACACGGCCGGTCGTCGTCGCGCGCGGCCGCGAAGGTGGCGTGCACGCGTTCCTGAATGCCTGTGCGCACCGCGGCGCCACGCTGTGCCGCGAGGAAAAGGGCAATACCCGGTCTTTCGTCTGCCCGTATCACGGCTGGTCTTTCCGTCCGTCGGGCGAACTGCTCGGTATTCCGGACGAAGCGCGCTATCCGACTGGCTTCGACAAATCCGACAAGAACCTCAGGCCCGTTCCCCGCATCGCATCCTACGGAGGCCTGATCTTCGGCTCCTTCAATCCTGGCGTGGAAGACCTGGAGACATTCCTGGGCGGTGCCCGGCGGCACATCGACATCTGGCTCAAGCGCGCCGCAGGCAGCCGCTACCGCCTGGCCACTTCGCACAAGTACGGCTTCAACGGCAACTGGAAATTCCAAGCCGAGAACGTCCACGACGGCTACCATCCGGGCTTCGTCCACAAGTCGGCGTTCAATACGGTACGCAAATTCGACGGATCGTTCGAGAACCGGGAACTCAAGGCTTCGGTGCGCCAGCAAGGCCACACGCGAGGCTATCCCGAAGGGCACGGCACGCTGGAGGCGGGGGCACCGCTGGAGTCGGGCGGGATCGATCCGCGCGTGCGGCAGGCCTACAACGACCAGTTGAAGACCTTGTACGGCGAGGATGAGACCGCCGAGATCCTGACCAACCGTCAATTCCTGATCTTCCCCAACCTGGTGATCTTCGATTTCAACATTCGCGTGGTCCAGCCCATCGCGCACGATCGAACCGAGGTCTATTCCTATCCGGTGATGATCGAGGACGCGCATGAGCAGCTCAATGCCAATCGCATGCTGGACGCCCAGACCAGGGTGGGTACGGCGGGCATCCTGTCGGCCGACGATATCGATGTGTTCGCGGGTAACCAGAACGCGCTGAAGGCCAACTGCTTCGACTGGATCACACTCAGCCGCGGGCTGGACAAGGAGGAGATCCTGCCGTGCGGCGAGCACGTCGGCGTCTATAGCGACGAAACGCCTCAGCGCGCGTTCTGGCGTGCCTGGCGCTCGAAGATGGCATCAGCCCGCTGAACAATCCCGCCCGGAGCATCCATGTCCCATCCCATCCATCGACTCATACATCAAGAAGCGCGTCTGCTGGACGAGGGCCGGCTCGACGACTGGCTCGCGCTGTACGCCGACGACGCCACCTATTGGGTGCCGATCGACGAACACGCCGACCCGTTGAAGGATTCATCGGTCATCTACGACGACCGCCTGCGCCTGGCCATGCGCGTCGAGCAGATCATGCGCCAATCCCGCGTGGCGCAGTCGCCGGCATCCAATACCTTGCGCATGATCACCAACGTGGACGTGGCCGAGAACGGCGACCTGGCCTCCGCGACATTCGCCCTGCTGCTGACTGAAGTGCGTTCTGGCGACTGGCGCCAGAACGGCCTCGGAGAAACCCGGCTCTTTCCCGCCCATTGCACGATGACGTGCAGCCGGACCGCGGACGGCTGGAAGATCCAGCACAAGAAGATCGTGCTGCTGCATCGCAGACAGCCGATCGTGGGCCTGTCGTTCATCATCTAGCGGCCTGGCCGCGCGGAGTGCCCTCGGGCTCCCATATCAGGAGACATCATGAAAAACTTCGTTCCCCACCTGGCCGCTGCACTGCTGCCCATGGCCGGACTGTCGGCTCACGCCGCCGGCTACCCCGACAAACCGGTGACCATCGTGGTGCCGTTCGCACCCGGAGGTTCATCCGACAGCGCCACGCGCACCCTGGCCGAACAACTGAGCCAGAAGTGGAAAAAGCCCGTGGTGGTCGAGAACAAGCCGGGCGCCTACGGCAGCATCGGTGCCGGCCATGCGGCTCGTGCAGCCGCCGACGGCTATACCATCCTGCTGGCCTCGGTATCGGTCGGCACCATCAACCTGTTCCTCAAGAACCCGGGCTTCGATCCCGTGAAGGACCTCACGCCGGTCACGCTGGTGGCCCGCGGAGACTACGTACTCGCGGTCAACAAGATGCTGCCGGTGAACAACATGAAGGAACTGGCCGAGTATGCCCGGGCCCACCCCGACAAAGTCAACCACGGTGCCTTCGGCAGCGGCTCCATGCTGGCCTTCGAACAGTTCTCGGAGTCCATGAACTTCAAGGCGCAAAACGTCAACTATCGCGGCGAGGCGATGTCGCTCAACGCCTTGATGGCAGGCGATGTCCAGGTCATGCTTGCGACGCTGAGCGCCGCACGCCCATTCATCGAGGCCGGCCGGGTCCGTCCGCTGGCCATCCTGGCACGCGAGCGCTCGCCCATCGCCCCGGGCGTGCCCTCGGCGGACGAAAGCGGAGGTCGAGGCTTCTACGTCGACTTCTGGTTCGGTTTCATGGTACCCAACGGCACGCCCGACGCCGTCAGGAAGCAGATTGCCGCCGACACCGCGGACATCCTGAAGAAGGACGACGTCCGGAAGAAGCTGTACTCGCTCGGCCTCGTCGCCACCTCGTCCACCCCCGACGAGTTCGGCAAACTGATCCAGTTCGAATCGACCCGCTGGATAGAGACTGCCCGGCGCACCGGCCTGCAGGCGGAATGAACGGCAGGAGCGAGCAATGCTGTCTTTGAATAAGATACAGCCAGGCCTGAACGGGCTGGCAGTGCTGGACCGGGACGTACGCGCGCCGGATGCAGGCGAGATGCTGGTCAAGGTGCACGCAGCGGGCGTCTGCGGCACGGACATGCAGCTCTATGGTGGCGCCGGCGCATTCGCCCAGCGGCTGAAATTTCCCACCGTCCTTGGCCACGAGATGTGCGGAACGGTGGTCGAGACCGGCGCCGGTGTCGTCCACGTCAAGGTGGGTGACCTGGTCAGCCTGGAAAGCCACATTCCCTGCTGGACCTGCCGCGCCTGCCGCACCGGCCGCGCCCATGTCTGCCCCCACACGCGCTATCCCGGCATCGACATCGATGGCACCTTCGCCGAGTACGTCACGGTGCCGGCCGCGATTGCATGGGTCAACCCGCCAGACGTATCCCGCGAAAAGGCCGCGCTGTTGGAACCTCTGGGCATCGCCGTCCATGCCACGCTGGAGGGTGGCGGAGTTTCTGGCCGCGCAGTGGCGGTAAACGGCTGCGGCCCCATCGGCCTGATGAACGTCGCGGTCGCACGCTACTTCGGCGCACACACGGTGATTGCGGTCGATCCGAATCCAAAGCGGCGAGAGGCCGCGCTGCGCATGGGCGCGGACCGTGCCATCAATCCAGCCGCCGAGTCCGCGGCCACGGCCGTACGAGACATGACCCGGGGAGAAGGGGCGGACGTCGTGATCGAGTACACGGGTCACCCCGATGGTGTGCACAATTGCTTCGCCATGGTGGGCATGCTGGGCGAAGTGCGCTGGTGCGCGACCCCTGGCAGGTCGATGGAGTTCGATTTCGGCGCATGGCGCAAGAGTCGCCCCACCATCCGCAACATCCACGGCCGCAGGCTGTGGGAAACGTGGGAGGCCGCCGCGCCGCTCGTCTACGGAAACCGGATAGACCTGGACCCCGTCATCAGCCATCGAATTCCCCTGGCCGAGGCACCTCGCGCCTTCGAGCTGATCCTGGCGGGCCAGGCGGTCAAGCCGCTCATCCTGTGCTGAAAGCAGGCGCTTGCCCTTGACCGCGGGGTCACGCCGGTCGGCCCGGGACCGGACGCCATCTATCGTAAGATCGACGCATCGTTCCCCGATCACGAAATCTGCACAGATGGCGCGAAACCTCGACGGCGGCTACCGGCTCTGCCAATCTCTGGTGAAGGGCCTGGACATCCTGGCTGCGCTCAACCGCAGTTCCGGCGGCTCGGCCTCCATCGCCGAACTGACCCGCACCACCGGCATGCACCGGACCACCATCAAGCGCCTTCTGGAGACGCTGCGCGAGGCCGGCTATCTGGAATGGGACCCGGCCACGAACCTGTACCGGCTGACATTCCGGGTGCACCAGTTGAGCTATGGGTTTCGTGACAACGTCGCGATCACCGAAGTCGCCTGGCCCATGATGCGCGCGTTATCCAGAGCCATCGTCTGGCCCTGCTCCATCGTGTCGCTGGAAGGCGATGAGATGATCGTTCGGGCATCCACGCGCTCATACAGCCCTCTGTCCTTTCATCCCGGCATGCCCGGCCGCCGGCTACCCATCCTGACCACCGCTGCCGGCCGCGCCTACCTGGCTTACGCACAGCTGGAAGAACTGGCAGCCATCCTGGACCTGCTGCAGGGCCGGACCGACGACTACGCCAGGCTGGCGGCCGACGACCGTTTCGTCCAGACGCTGATCGCCCAGACCCGTGAGCGCGGCTATGCCTTGAACCAGGGCGAATGGACGGACGAGCCGAAATTCGGCGGCGTCGCGGTGCCACTGCGCTTCCAGGATCGGGCCGTGTCCTCGCTGAACGTGATCTTCCTGTCGCGGGGAGTGAAGGACGACGCGGCGCGACGCAAGATCGTGGACCATCTGTTCGAAGCGCAAAGGGAAATCGAGGAACGATTCGCGGCGCATAGGCAGCAGATGGGCTAGGCGGCGAAATTTTCCGCCAAAGGGAATATTGGACGGCCCGCCCCCGTATACCGTTCAAGCACCCTTCATCAACCACCAAGGAGTATCCCATGGTAGCCAGGAAAACATCGCTTCTGCCCTCCCTGCTGCTGGCAACGGCGGCCCTGTTCGGCGCGTCGGCCGCGCAGGCGGCCCCCGCCCAGGCGAAGGACGGCGTGCGGGCCGGCGGCAACGGCATGACGCTCTACGTGTTCGACAAGGACGTCGCCGGCAGCGGCAAGAGCGTGTGCAACGGCCCGTGCGCGACCAACTGGCCACCGCTGATGGCTACGGCCTCGGACAAGGCCGAGGGCGACTACACGGTCATCACGCGCGACGACGGCAAGGCCCAGTGGGCGTACAAGGGCAAGCCGCTGTACTTCTGGGTCAAGGACCAGAAGCCGGGCGACAAGACCGGCGACGGCGTCAACAACGTCTGGCACGTCGCCAAGCCCTGACCTGACCGGCCCATGGACAGCCGCGCGGTGACCGCCCTGCTTCCGCGTCTGCGGCGCTATGCCCGCGCGCTGGCGGGCGATCGCGCGGCGGCCGACGATCTCGTGCAGGACACCCTGGAACGCGCGTGGGCGCGCCTGCACACGTGGCACATCGGGCGCGACCTGGGCGCGTGGCTGCTGTCCATCATGCACAACCTGCGCGTGGACCAGTTGCGGGGACAGCGGTTGAACACCGTGCCGTGGAACGAAGCCCTGGACGACATGCCGTCGCGGCCCACGCAGGCGGACGGCATCGAGCTCGAGGACCTGGAGCATGCGCTGGCGCAGTTGCCGGAGGAACAGCGGGCGGTCCTGCTGCTGGTCGCGCTGGAAGGCATGCGCTACACGGAGGTCGCGGACACTCTGGGCATCCCGCTGGGGACCGTCATGTCCCGGCTGTCGCGGGGGCGGGAGCGCCTGCGGCAGATCCTGGACGGACAGCCGCCCGCGGCCGGAACACTGCGGATGATCAAGTGAAACCATGATGCCCATCACCGAAGCCGATCTGCATGCCTACGTCGACGGCGAGCTGTCGCCCGCGCGGCGGGCCGACGTGGGGGCCCATCTGGCCGCCCATCCGGACGCCGCCGTGCGCGTGCGGGCCTGGCAGGAACAGAAGCGCGCGCTGCAACGGCTGTTCGAGCCGGTACTGGACGAACCGATCCCGCCCGCGCTGGAAGCCGCGGCGGTCCCGCCAGGCGCCCGGCGCAGTCGCCCGCCGTGGCCCGCCCTGCGCATTGCCGCCGGCCTCATGCTGGCCCTGCTGGGCGGCATGGCGGGCTGGTGGGGACACGGCCGCTACCAGGCCTCGGCCCTGGCCGACGCGCGGCCGTCGTTGCCCCAGCAGGCCGCCATCGCCCACGCAGTCTATAGTCCGGACGTGCGCCGGCCGGTCGAGATCGGCGCGGACCAGGAAGCCCAGCTCGTCACCTGGCTGTCGCGGCGGTTGGGCCGGGACGTGCGGGCGCCCAAGCTGGGCGGCCTGGGCTTTGAACTGGTCGGCGGCCGCCTGCTGCCCGGCAGCGAAGGCCCCGTGGCCCAGTTCATGTACCAGGACGCCGGCGGGCAGCGCCTGACCCTGTACGTCAGCACCGAGCGCGACGGCAATCCGGACACGGCCTTCCGCTTCGCGCGCGAGGGCGGCATCAATGTCTTCTACTGGATAGACGGGCCCTTCGGCTATGCGCTGTCGGCGGGGGTTTCCAAGGACGAGCTGGCGCGGGTGGCGTCGGCCGTGTACGACCAGTTGGATAAGCGGTAGGTATCGCGGGCTGTTGCCAGGGCATGCCGATTCAAGCATCCCTACTTTTGATTTGTACGGCAATTTGCCGTATGATCGAAATAGGAGGACAGCACCATGTCTACAGCCGTTTCCACCGCTCGTCTCGAAGCTCGAATCAGTACCGACCTGCATTCGATGCTCAAACGCGCCGCCGAACTCCAGGGCAGGACCATGACTGATTTCATCGTTGCCGCGGTTCAGGATGCCGCTCAGCGGGCTATCGAACAGGCCGAGGTCATTCGTTTGTCGCTGGCCGACCAAGAGTGTTTTGCTCAGGCTTTGATGGAGCCCCCGCCCCCCACCCCGGCCTTGAAGCGCGCAATGGCTCGTCGCCGCAAACTCTTGCGTGCTGAATGAGGAATGCGCCTTTCCTGGTCGGATCCCTCGATGCGACTCATGACCGTACAGCATTCAATTGCGATTCGGAGCCTCTGAATCGCTACCTGCGAGAACAAGTGTCGCAGGATGTCCGCCGCCGAGTGGCGGCCTGTTTCGTGGCCATGGCCGATGGGCAGCGCATCGCGGGCTACTACACATTGGCCTCGGCCAGTCTGCTGCTGACGGATCTGCCAGCTAGTGTCGGCAAGAAACTGCCCCGCTATCCGACCGTACCCGCCGTTCGCATGGGACGCCTGGCCGTGGATCAGACATTCAAGGGCCAGGGCCTAGGCGGCGCGCTGCTAGCCGATGCGCTTGACCGGGCCGCCCGTTCGGAAGTCGCCGCCTACGCGCTGATGGTGGACGCCAAGGACGAGGCAGCGGCGGCTTTCTACCGATACCATGGATTCATCGCTTTGCCGGACTCGCCGCGCACACTCTTCCTGCCACTGGCTACCGTACGTACGTCCCGAAGCTGATCCGTCAGTGTCCGCCATTCTCCAGATCGTTCTGGCCACGCGTCGCCCACGTCGTGGTGCGCTTTTCGATGGCGGCCGCGATGGTGTACATCGCGATGCCCATGACACTGGTCACGATCAACCCGGCAAATACCAGCGGCACGTCGAAACTGGCGGAAGCCGCCATCATCAAATGGCCGATCCCATGCTCGGAGGACACCGTTTCCGCGGTGATGCTGCCGACGAAGGCCACGGTGATCGCGATCTTGAGCGAGGCGAAGAAATACGGCATGGCACGCGGCAGCCCGACCTTGCGCACGATGTCCAGCGGGCGCGCGCCCAACGCGCGCAACACGTCGCGCTGCTCCGGCTCGATGGTGGCGATGCCGGTTGCGACGTTGACCACGATGGGAAAGAAGCTGATGGCAAATGCGGTGATGATGGCGGGTACGGTATTGACGCCGAACCACAGTACCAGCACCGGCACCAGCGCGACCTTGGGAATGCTGTTGAACGCCACGAGCAGAGGATAGAGCCCGCGGTAGACCAGCGTGGACGCCCCGATGGCGACTCCGGTGACGATGCCGAGCACGACGGCGAAAGCGAACCCTATTGTCGTGGACACCAGGGTGTGTCCGGCGTCGACCAGCAGCGGCTCCCACCACTTGATCATGCCCTGGGCGATGGCCGAGGGCGGCGGCAATACGAAATCCGCGATGCCAAGGCCGCGAACCGCAGCTTCCCAAACCAGGAAGAACCCCAGGATGACCAGCCATGGCAGCACACGCTCCAGGCGGCGCCGGCGTTTCAGCGCAGCCGCGCGCGCGGCGGCCCGGCTGCTGCGCGTGGCTCGACGCACCTCGTTGATAGGCAAGGCATTGTCACGCTGCATGTTCGACCTCTTCAAGACTGTCTTGCCGGCCACGCGCGACTTCGATGGCTTCGCGCAATTCATGGACCAGGGCATTGAATTCAGGCGAGAACGTATCCTCGCGCCTGCGCGGACGGGGGAACGGCACCACGTGCTCGGCGATCACCCGGCCCGGGCGTGACGACATGACCACCACCCTGTCGGCCAGGTAGACCGCCTCCCGCAGATCGTGCGTAACCAGCATCACCGTAGGGCGCCGGGCCATCCAGACGTTCTGCAGGACCGACCACAGGTCCTCGCGCGTGAAGATATCCAGGGCGGCGAACGGTTCGTCCAGCATCAACAGCGCCGGCTCGTGGATCAGCGCCCGGCACAGCGACGCCCGCTGCTGCATGCCGCCCGACAATTGATGCGGCAGCTTGGCGCCGAACCCGCCCAGCCCGACCAGTTCGAGCAGCTCCTGCGCCTTGGCCACGTAGTCGGCCTTGTGGGCGCGCAGGCGGCTGCGATGCCCGGTCGCGACTTCGAGCGGCAGCATGACATTGTCGAGAATCGTGCGCCACGGCAGCAGCGTGGGATTCTGGAACGCCATGCCGACGATCGACAGCGGCTGGTCCACTTCCTTGCCATCGATGATCACACCGCCGTCGGTCGGCAGCCATAGGCCGCTCATCAATCGCATCAGGGTCGACTTCCCGCATCCCGACGGCCCCACCACCGCGACCAGTTCGCCGCGGTTGACGGTCATGTTCAGATTCTCGAGTGCAAGCGTGCCGTCGACCCCGCCGTAATGCATGGAGACGTCATACAGTTCGGCAAAGGGACGGCCTTCAGGAGACGGGCTGTTCATGGGTGGATGTCCTGGAAAGTTCAAGGGTTTCTTCGCGCTTCTGCAGCCACCACGCGTAGTTCTGCGGCAGCAGTTCGTGCGGCCGCGCCAGGCCCAGCTCGCGCGCCGCGTGCGCCGCCCAGTTCGGGTTCCACATCATCTCGCGCGCCAGCGCCACCAGGTCGCAGTCGCCCGCCTGCAGATAGCCTTCGGCCTGCCGCGCCTCACGGATCAAGCCCACGGCCATGGTGGGGATGCCCACCTCCTTGCGGATGCGCCGCGCGAACGGCACGTGGTAGCCCGGCACGCGCGGCACCACATGCAGCGTGAGCGGACCGTCGATCCCGCCCGACGAGCAATCGAACATGTCCACCCCGCGCTCCTTCAGCCGGCCCGCCAGCACGATCGTGTCCTCCAGGCTCCAGATGCCGCCGCGGCCATCCACGCACGACCCGCGGAAGAACAGCGGCCGGTCGGCCGGCCACGCAGCCCGGACCGCCTCGATCAGCTCCAGGCCGAAGCGCATGCGTCCTTCGATGTCGCCGCCGTAGCCATCGGTGCGATGGTTGGTGATCGGCGACAGGAACTGCTGGATGATGTAGCCGTGCGCACCGTGTATCTCGCAGATGTCGAAGCCCGCGTCCAACGAACGCTTGGCCGCATCGACGTGCGCCTGGATCACCGCCCGGATGTCGTCGCGATCCATTTCCTTGGGCACCATCGCCCCTTCCTTGAACGGAATGGGGCTGGGAGCCAGGCCTGACCAGGGCGGGCGGCCCTGGGCGGCGTCCGCCTCCCCCAGCGGCGAGAAGCCCTCCCACGGCGCCCGCGTCGCCACCTTGCGGCCTGCATGGCCCAGCTGGATGGCGCTGACCGTACCCTGCTCGCGCAGGAAATCGGTAATGCGGCGCCAGGCCTTGGCCTGTGCATCGGTGTAGATGCCCGGGCAGTCGTAGGTCTTGCGCGAGCGCTGGGAGACCGAGGTCTCTTCGCAGAAGACGATGCCGGCGCCGCCCAGCGCGAACTTGCCCAGGTGCACCAGGTGCCAGTCGGTGGGGCAGCCATCGACCGACTTGTACTGCGACATCGGCGACACGACGATACGGTTGCGTGCCGTCACGCCCCGCAGCGTCAAGGGTTGGAACAACATCGGAACGTCCGTGTCCGGACCTTGGTCAGGAGAAAGGTTTCTGTTGCTGCAGTATGCACGGCTCGTACGACGGGCTACCGGGATGGATTCCAAGGCTTTCGCACTTGTGCTGGTATTCCTCGGCGCTCCATTCGTCGAGCGTGTCGCACGCGGAGAGCAGTGCCGACGAAGCAAGAGCCGCCGCCATCAAAGTCAAGCGCCGGGGCCGGTCGGTAAGCAACATTTCCTTCTCCTTTTAAGGGCGGGATGAGTGGGGCTGCGATCCCGTGTCTCCGGGCTGGGTCGATATCTTTAGGTTATCACCGATCCGAAGATGGCTCTATTGAGCCGGATCCGGGCACAGTACGATACCGGCCACCGCATCACCGCATCACCGCATCACTGCGCCACTGCGTCACCGCGCCACTGAGTTACGCAGCATCACCCGGCAGGTGCCACGTGACACGGGCAACGGGTCACAGGCTATTTCGCCGCATGACGCATGGCCAGGGTGGCATCGGAACAAGGAATCGAGCATGCGTTTCGAAGAAAACATCACACTGACTCACATCGACCAGGGCACGCCCATGGGCGACTTGCTGCGCCAATTCTGGCTGCCCGCCCTGTTGTCGGAGGAACTGCCGGAGAACGACGGCCCGCCGCTGCGGGTGACGCTGTTGGGCGAAGAGCTGGTGGCCTTCCGGGATACCGACGGCAAGGTCGGATTGCTGAGCGCCTATTGCCCCCATCGCCGCGCCGAGCTCTATCTGGGACGCAACGAAGGGTCGGGCCTACGCTGTGCGTATCACGGCTGGAAGTTCGATGTCCGCGGCCAGTGCGTCGATATCCCGACCGATGCCTGTGGGCCGGAGGTCTTGAAGCGGATGGGCACCACCGCGTACGAAACCCGGGAGCACGGCGGCATCGTCTGGGCCTACATGGGCCCGGCGCAGCCGCCCGCCGACGTGCCCGAGCTCGACTTCTGCCGGGTCGCGCCCGAGCAGCGCTATGTCTCGAAATGCCTCATGAAGTGCAACTACCTGCAGGCGCTCGAGGGCAGCATCGATTATTCCCATATCTCGTTCCTGCACAAGGATCTCGAAGGGGGCACGGGCAAGGCGGACACCTTCGGGCTGGGCGAGATGATCAAGTATTCCGAAGACGACGGACGCCCCACGATTTTCTGTGACCGGGTCGAGCATGGCCTGCAGATTGCCGCGCGCCGCGAAGCCGGCGCCGACGCCTACTATTGGCGCATTGCCCGCTGGTTCATGCCTGTCATCGTGGTGGTGCCGACCGCGCCGGGCAATGTGTGCCGGGCCAATATTTTCGTTCCCATCGACGACGAAAACTGCTGGTGGTATCGCATCCGCTGGCATGCGGAACGCGCGCTGACGGAGCAGGAGATCGAAGGCTACAAGCACGGCGCATTCGATTATGCCGAGCTGGTTCCGGGGACTTATCTGCCCAAGGGGACCCGGGAGAACGATTATCTGCAGGACAGGGCCGAGCAGCGCACCCGGTCGTTCACGGGCATTCCCAGCGCGCAGTTGCAGGACCTGGCGATCCAGGAAAGCCAGGGGCGCATTCACGACCGCAGCCGCGAGCGGCTGGTCAAGACCGATCTTCCCATCGTGCAATGCCGCCGGTCGCTGTTGCAGGCCGCCGACGAGCTGGTCAAGGGCAATGCGCCAGCCCTGGCTTCCCGGCCCCAGGCGTATCGCGGCAGGGCGTACGCAATCACCCGGCCCCGGAATGTGGAGCTGGCGCGGATCCGTGAAGAACTGGCCAACGAATAAATAGCGGTTTTAATAGCGGTTTTTCGGAGGGCGGCGGCCGGGGATTTCCCGCCGCCGCTTCGATCATTCCTGAGGAGACAATATGTTCATGCGGACCTTATCCTGTTTGATGGTTTCATTCGCCGCGATCTGGCCGGCGGCTTTCGCGCACGCGCAATCGTATCCGACGGGGCCGATCACGATCGTCGCGCCGTTCCCGGCCGGCGGCACGCCGGACCTGGTGGCCAGGGTGATCGCCGATAAGGCCTCATCCATCATGGGGGTGCCCATGGTGGTGGAAGCCAAGCCCGGCGGGCAAAGCATTACCGGCACCACCACCGTCGCCAACGCGCGCCCCGACGGGCACACCTGGCTGCTGGCGACGCTGAGCTTCGTGACGAGCCCGGTGCTGGTCAAGGGCGTCAGCTGGGATCCCGTCAAGAGCTTTCGCGGGATCGCGCAGCTTGCCACGGCGCCCGTGGTCGCGGTCGTGCCCGCGTCGCTGGGCGTGACCACATTGCGCGATTTCGTGGCCAAAGCCAAGCAGGCGCCGGGGGAATTGAACTATCTCATGCCCGGGGTCGGCACTTCCATGCATTTGAATACCGAAATGCTGAAGAAGTCGGCCGGCATCGACCTGTTCGCCATCCCTTATAAAGGCACGCCGCTGGGCATGCCCGAGCTGCTCAAAGGCAAGCTGTCTTTCGCCATGCTGCCCCTGAGCACTGCGCTGCCTTACCTGAAAGACGGTAAACTGACTGCGCTCGCGGTAGTCGCCCCCGAGCGGGTCAGCGAGATTCCGGATGTCCCCACCCTGAAGGAAGCCGGATTCCCCGAGGCCCAGGTATTGTCGTGGTACGCGATGGTGGCGCCGGCCGGCACGCCGGACGAAGCGGTCGCCGTGGCCAACAAAGCCTTGAACCAGGCGATCGCCGACCCGGGTGTCAAGCAGCGCTTGCGGGACCTTGGTGTGTACGTGACGCAGTCCAATACAGCCGCGCAAACCGACACCCTGCTGCGCGGCGAGGCCGAGCGCTGGAAGCAGACCCTGAGAGCCATGAACCTTCAGGCCCAATAGCCGGAAGGGGCGGCCTGGCCAGTGCGGTCGCGTATTTTCGGGAAGAATCGAATTGACGCTTCAGCAGCTGCGGGATTTCGTTCTGGCCGTCGAGCACGGCAGCCTGCGGCGTGCCGCCTTGCATGGCCAGCAAAGCCAGGTTTCGCTGACCAAGTCCATCAAGCGGCTGGAAATTTCCCTGGGCACTGAGCTGCTGGTCAGGAACTCGCGCGGCATTACCCTGACACCCAGCGGCGAGCACCTGCTTCCGCGGGCGCGGCTGATTCTTTCCGAGGTGGCCCGGGTCGAAACCGAGGCGTCCATGAAAATGCAGGGGCGGCCCGTCGTCTCGATCGGCGCCTCGCCGCTGGCCGCGCTGGTGGTGGCGCCGCCCGCGCTCGAAGAATTCCGGGGGCGGCACGGGGACGTCATGGTCCGGTGCCGCAATGGCCCGTATTCCGAATTGCTGGCCGCCTTGATGGCGGGGACCGTCGAATTCATCATCTGTCCGGTTTTCGATGCGATCCTGGACGATTCCCTGGCGGTCGATGTGCTTTCCAGCCATCAGTCCGTCATTGTGGCCAGGGCTTCGAACCCGCTCAGGCATGCGACCCGCCTGAGCGAGCTTGCCGACGCCGAATGGATCGTCAACGGTCCGCTGGACCGCGGCGGCTCCAGCCTTGCGCAAATGTTCCGGAGATACGGGCTGGGCGGCCCCAGGGTCGCCATGCATTGCGACTCGTTTGTCGACGCGATCGCGCATGTGAAGCGCTCCGACCTGTTGTCGCTGTGCCCGCCCTGTCTGGAGGCGCTGGACGTCGCGGACAAGGTGGCGATCGTCGATATCCAGGAAAAACCGCCCACGCAGACCATATTGTTGATCCGCCACAAGCACAGGGTGTTGTCCAGGCACGCGTTCACGCTGTACGAGATCGTCCGCAAAGCGGGCGCGGGCCAGCCGACGGCACCCGCCGCGGACGATGGTGAAAAAAACCCGGCCGGCGCTAATCAAGTCCACGCCAGAGACCATTAAAGATAGAGCACCAGGATCTCGCGTCAGGATGGGAAATCCTGGTCGGCGGAAGTTTTCTTTTCCGGAGAGTTTCCTCGCTGAGCTACCCGGGGAGCGTACGGCGGGTGGTGTGGATGAGTTTGCCGTTGTGCATGGGATCGCAGGCCGGGTTGATGATGTCACGCTCCGGGATGTGCAATGACGCCCAACACGGATACGGAGGCCAACGTCTTTGCTCGACATAAGGCGACAGTATCGCATGGATACACAATTGTGTATCCAAAAAATCGCACCCGTCGCATAAGTCCTAAGTTGTGCGACAGCTTGCCACCTGTCATTTTCAGAAGACGACTGCACCAGTTGATTGGGCGTAATGGCTGTTGTGCAGCCAGCTCCTGACAGTTCAATATCAGAAGTGATCTGCACCAATCTCGACTATGCTCAATACTCGTGTGCACCAAAGCGAGGTGAGCATGGCGACGGAGGCTCTGTTGCAAAGATTGGCGGCAGTCAGAGGTAGGCTGTCGCTCTGCGCCGATCAGGCGGCTGCTGCGAAATGGTGGTTGAGCATGCCCATGGCC
>NZ_BAAAEN010000007.1:0-217569 GCF_039523035.1 Pigmentiphaga daeguensis
GAGCTGATCGCCGAATCCGAGGAGATCGGGGCATGACGCTGACCACGGACAAAAGCGGACAGGACACGCAACGTCTCGCGCCCGCGCGCGCGTTTTCCCCCACGTCCGCGCCGCAATCGGCCGACGCCGGCCGGGCCATCACTTTGGTCCTGCCGTACCCGATCAGCGCGAACCGCTACTGGAACAGCTTCCGCCTCGGCAACCGGATGATGGTTGCCCCCTCGAGCGAGGCCAAGGCCTACAAGCGCCAGGTCGCTCAGCTGGCCCAGGCCTGCGGCATCAGCAAGCCGATCACGGGCCGAGTGCAGATCGACATCCGGCTGTGGCCCAAGCGGCCGAAGGACTGGGCGCGCCGTTACGCGCAGGATCCGTTCGCCTGGGACGACACCGTGCTGTGCCTGGACCTGGATAACGTGAACAAAGTCCTGTTCGACGCCCTCAAGGGCATTGCCATCGATGACGACAGGTGGGTGCGCCGCATGACCAGCGAGCGCATGCAGCCCGATGACGGCGGCGCGCGCGTGGCGGTGCGCATCACGCCGCTGGTGATCGCGGTGCGCCAGGGAGCGCTGCTATGACCAAGCGCCGCAGCTACAGCGTCATCGACCCCAACGCCAAACCCACGCCGGCGCGGCCGCCCCGCGAGTTCAAGCCGCTCACGAACGACCGCGCCATGCAGGCCGCCCTCGACCGCGCACGCGCCGCGCAGCCGCCTATGTCGCCGCTGGCGGGCCGGGCCGGACAGCCACGGGAAGAGCGGTTCGATGACCGATGGAGGGACTGATTGACTCAGCTCCGCGACTTCGATTGGTCGGAAATCGTGTTCGACCTGAAGCGCGCCGGCATGAGCCACGGCGGGATCTGTGCTGCCCTGGGCCATGCCGTGAGCGAGAGCGGCATCCGGTCGTACATGGCGGGCGGGCAGCTGGCGCACTGGCGCGGCGAGCTGCTGCTCAGCCTCTGGATGGCCAGGACCGGCAAGGGTCGAGAAGAGGCGCCGACGCGGGCAGCGCCGTACCGGCATGTCGGCGCCCGGCGCGCGGTGCAGAAGCGCCCTACCCTGCAGCCAGGCATCAGCGACCTGGACGCCCTGGGCCGGTTCTATGGGGTGGACGGCAAGAAGCCGCTCGAGGCAATCCAGCGCGCGGCCCAGCCCATGCGACGGGCACGCCCCCGCTCCGTCGGAGATACCCGGACGCTGACGCTCCCGGGCATAGAAGTTGTGGAAGTGGAAGGTGAATAGGCATGGCAGCCACCAACATCAAGAGCGTATTCGACGCGGGCCCTGAGGTGCTGCAGGATATCTGCGATCGCATCGAGGCCGGCGAGAGCATGGCATCGGTCGCACGCCGCTACAAGGTCCACCGCGCCCAGCTGACGCGCTGGGCCAAGGCAGACCCAGAGCGTGAGCGGCAGATAGACGCCGCGCGCAAGCTCTCGGCCGAGGCCTACGCGGACAAGGCCGAGCAGGTCATCAAGGGGGCGCGCGACAAGTTCGCCCTCGATAAGGCCCGGGAGCTCGCCCATCACTACCGCTGGTGCGCAAAGGTCCGACACCCAGATCGCTTCGCCGATCGCGTCAAACAGGATGTTGAGGTCCGCGCGAAGGTGCGCGTGCGGGATCTGACCGGGCGTAAACCGACAACGGACTAGGCATGGCAGAATCGATGCGCCACCTTATCCCGGAGCAACTATGAACAAGCCGTTCCAAGTCACAGAGAAGCACCTGGATTTTGTTCTCGAGATCGCGACCAAGACCACCATGGCATGGGCGACCGAGACTTTGAAGAGCCTGGTTTTGGTCAACGGCGGCGCTCTGGTCGCCGTGCTCACGTACGTCGCAACTAAGGCAAACGACGGACGCATTTTGGCGCCCGTTGCAAGCTGGTTTGGTCTTGGCATTGTCACCGCGATCATTGCAATGGGCTTGCTTTACCACTCCAATGCCGCTGCGCTGACGAGCACTGTTCGCACGGCATTCCACGGCCGCCCCTACCGCCTTGAAGAGAAGTATCGGCGCATGGGCGTTGCGGCCAAATGGCTTGCCTGGATCTCCTTGGGATTGTTTGGCGCTGGGCTGGTGCACGGTTACTGCAAGCTGCTGACGATCGTATGAGCGGACCCGATGTAGAGTATGTCTACAAACCCCAGGGCGATACCTTGGAGGCCTACATCCTGTCCCGAGAGCAGCGCACCTTCATCATGGGCCCCCTCGGCAGCGGTAAGACGAACGGCAGCTGCTGGAAGGCCTTCCGGATCATGTGCGAACAGGAGCCCGATGCCGACGGCGTGCGGCGCTCGCGTGGCGCCGCAGTGCGCAACACCTACCCCGACCTGGCCGGCACAACGATTAAGGACTGGCTCGATATGTTCGAGGACCTGGGCCGGTACGTGGCCGGCGGGATGGAGCCGCCTACGCACTACCTCGATTTCGACCTCGAAGACGGGACGCGCGTCGAAGCCGAAATGGTCTTCATCGCGCTGGACCGGCCGCAGCACGAACGCAAGCTGCGGGGCCTGCAGCTCACCTTCGCCTGGGTGAACGAAACCAAGGAAATCCCCTTCTCGTTGGTTTCCATGCTGGACCTGCGGGTGGGCCGCTACCCGAAGGAGGTCCCGCCCACCTGGTACGGCCTATTCGGCGATACCAACGCGCCCGACAACGACCACTGGTACTACCGAATGGCCGAAGAAGACAGGCCCGAAGGCTACGTGTTCCTGCGCCAGCCCGGCGGCGTCATCAAGGTGGGTGACCAGTGGGTCGAAAACCCCGAGGCCGAGAACCTGGTCAACCTGCCGCCCGGCTACTACACCAAGGGCATGCAGGGCAAGAAAGAAGACTGGATCCGGGTCAACCTGGGCAACGAGTACGGCTTCGTCATGGACGGCAAGGCGGTGCACCCCGGCTACGTCGACAGCTTGCACTGCGCAGCGTTCGAGGTGCCGCGCTCCGCTCCGCTCTTCATTGGCATGGACTTCGGGCTGACGCCGGCGGCCACCTTCGGTTTTCGCAAGCCCCTGGGCGGATGGCGCATCCGGTCCGAAGTGGTGGCCACCGACATGGGGGCCAAGTCGTTCGCGCGCGAGGTGAAGCTGCACATCGCCCAGTTGTACCCCGAGAACCCCATCGGCGGCATCTCGGGTGACCCGGCCGGTGACCAGCGGTGGCAAGGCGACGAGGGCTTGACGCCTTTCAAGATCCTGCGCGCCGCTGGCCTGGAGGCCAAGCCCGCGCCCACCAACGAATTCGCGCTACGCGTCGAGGCGGTCGACACGGCCATGGGCCGCCTCATCGATGGCGAGCCCGGGCTGCTGGTGCATCCGGACTGCCGCGTCCTGCGCAAGGCCCTGGCCGGCGGCTACTGCTACCGGCGCCTGGCCGTGGCGGGCGATGCCCGGTACACGGACAAGCCAGACAAGAACTCGTATTCCCACGTCGCCGAGTCGCTGCAATACCTGCTGACTGGGGCGGGCGAGCACAAGGCCATCATCGCACGCCCGCGCAACACAGCCCGCTCCAGGCCAACCCGAGCCATCACGGACTGATTTCCGCATAACTCTGCGCACCCCGGCCGATAGATTGCGCTGGTATCGACCAGCCGTGTATCCGCCGCCATGCAGTTTCTGAACCCCAGCACACCGCGCATTCCCGACCCGCCCGCGCCCCCGGCTCCGCCCGCCACGACGGACACGGCGGCCGCGGCTGACAGCGAGGCCCAGCGCCTGCGCCGCCGGCGCGGCACGGCTGCCACCGTCCTGGCGGGTGAGTCCGCCACCGTGCCCGCCGGCTCGGTTGCCACGAAGACGCTGTTGGGGTCCTGATGGACAACGATGACGTCAAGCTGATCCAGGAAATTCATGCGGACCACACCCGCATGAAGAACGACCGGCTGCTGTTCGAGGATCAGTGGAACGATGTCGCCGAGCGGGTGTGGCCCGGCCACCCCGGATTCAACAAGGGCAAGCCCCAGCCCGGCGCCAAGCGCACCGAGCGCATGTTCGATTCCACACCGCCGCTGGCCCTGCGCCACTTCTCGGCCGCCATGGACTCGATGGTGACACCGCGCACCCAGGAATGGCACTACCTGAAGCCCCAGAATGAGGCCCTGGTGGAATCGCAGGCCGTGGTCCGGTACCTGGAACAGGTGACCAAGGTCCTTTTCACCATGCGCTATCGCTGGCGCGCCAATTTCCAGTCCCAGATGGGCGAGATCTGGCGCAGCTGCGGCGCATTCGGCAACGGCGGCCTGATGGTCGAGGATGTGCCCGGCGAGGGTTCCCGGTACCGCCACATCCCCATCCGCCGCCTGCTGTTCTCGGAAGGCGCGGACGGTCTGGTGGACAAGGCCCACGTGGACTGGACATTGACCGCGCGCCAGGCCGCCCGCCGCTTCGGCGAAGCGAACCTGCCCCAATCCATCCGCAACGTGCTGCAACGCGACCCGGAGGCCCAGTTCGACTTCATCCACGTGGTGCGGCCGCGCGAAGAGTGGGATCCGCGCAAGCGGGATGCGGCAAACATGCCGTTCGCCTCCTACTGGCTCTCGTCGTCGAACGAACGAATCATCCAGCGCAGCGGCTTCCGCACCTTCCCCTTCGCCATCGGCCGCTTCTACGGGGGCGCCGACGAGACCTACGGCCGCAGCCCGGCCATGGACGGCCTGCCCGACATCAAGCAGGTCAACGAGATGGAGAAAACCACCATCCGGGGCGCGCAGAAGGCGGTTGATCCTCCGCTGCTGCTGCAAGAAGACGGGGCGCTCGAGGCCTTCGACCTGCGGTCCGGCGCGCTGAACTACGGCGGCCTGGACGATCAAGGCCGGGAGCTGGCCAAGCCCTTCCTCACCGGGCAACAGATTCCGCTCGGGGTCGAGCTGACCAACCAGAAGCGCGAGGTCATCAATCTGGCGTTCTACGTGACGCTCTTTCAGATCCTTGTGGATAGCCCGCAGATGACCGCCACCGAGGTCCTGCAGCGTGCGCAGGAAAAGGGTGTGTTGCTGGGGCCGCCTCTGGGCCGCATGCAGTCCGAGATGCTGGGCCCGATGATCGATCGGGAGCTCGACATCGCGGCGCAGTCGGGCCTGTTACCCGAGATGCCCGAAGAACTGGTCGAGGCCGGCGGTCAGGTCGACGTCGAGTACGACAGCCCGCTGAACCGCGCCATGCGCGCCGGCGAAGGCGCCAGCGTGCTGCGCTGGGTAGAGGCATCGGCACCGTTCGTGCAGGCCGACCCGCGCGCCGCGCGCGTCATCAACGCGCCCAGGGCCGTGCGCAAGCTCGCCGAGGTGTTCAGCGTTCCTTCCGACTACGTGAATTCCGAAGATGAAGTCGACGCCGCCATGCAAGCCGACGAACAGGCCGCCCAAGCCCAAACCCTCCTTGCGGCGGCCCCGGTTGCCGCGGGTGCAGCAAAAGACCTGGCCCAGGCCCAGGCCACAGCCCAGGCCGCCCGCATATGAGTCTGACTGACCGGTTCTACCTGCTCTTCAACCGGCGCGCCGCGTACCGGCGGTGCTTCGCCGACGCGGACGGCAAGCTGACCCGCGAAGGCCGCGCCGTGCTCGCCCACCTGGCGGACTTCTGCCGGGTGAGCCGTTCCACCCTCGTCGTCTCCCCCGTCACCCGCACCGTGGACACGCACGCCACGATGGTTGCCGAGGGTAGGCGCGAGGTCTTCAACAAGATCGTCCAGATCCTTTCCCTCACCGATGAACAGCTGATGCAGCTCAAGGAGCGTTCCGATGCTGATTAACCGATTCCGCCGTACCGCCTTTCACATTGCCGCCCTGATGCGCCCCGAAGGCGACGGCGGCCAAGGCAACCCCGGCGGCGCCCCTGCCGGGCAGCCCACGCCGCCCGCTGACGGTGGCAACCCGCCGACGGCCGGGCAGTCAACCCCACCGGCAAATCCGCAGAACTCTGCGACGCCCTGGACCGATGCTATCGCCGACCCGGACCTGAAGACCTGGGCGGCCGGAAAGAACTTCAAGGATGCCGGCGAGGCGGCCAAGGCGCTGCGCGAGATGGAAGGCAAGTTCGCCATCCCCGCGAAGCCCGAGGACTACGGCCTCGAGGTGCCGCAGGGCCAGGACGGCGCGTTTGCGAAGACCGCGGCCGGATGGTTCCACAAGCACGGCATCCCCGCTGCGGCGGCAAAGGGTCTGGCGGCCGACTGGAATGCCTTTGTGGCGGCCCAGCAGCAGGCAACCGACACCGCCCAGCAGCAGAAGGGCGAGCAGGAACTGGGCACGCTGCGCGGCGAATGGGGCCAGCAGTACGAAGGAAACATCGAACTCGGGCGGCGCGCGATGCGCACCTTCGGGGTGCCGGCCGAACTGATCGACAGCCTGGCCGGAAAGATGGGCGATGCGCAGACGCTGCGTCTCTTCCACAACATCGGTAAGGCGATGAGCGAAGGAACGCTGAACCCCGGCACGCCGGCCGGGGGCGGCAATGGGCAACCCGCGGGGGGAGATCCCGACGCGGCGCGCGCGGCTCGGATGTTCCCGAGCATGGCGAAGAAGTAGCAGTAGGACCAACCGGCACACATAGGAGCCACCTGATGAAAGCCTTTTTTCTGAACCGAACCGTGCAGCTCGTTGCGCTGGCGGCGACCATGCTGGTGCTGGTGGCCCTGGGGCATCATGACGCGGCGCTCACGATGGGAATTCTCGGCCCCGTCGTCGGCGCCAACGATCTTTCGCTGCTGGATGTCGCCAAGCGACTGGACCCGAACGGGGATACGGCAGACGTTGCCGAGATGCTGTCGCAGACCAACGAGATCATCCAGGACATTCCTTGGGTGGAAGGCAACCTACCCACAGGTAACCGCACAACGATCCGAACCGGTCTGCCCACCCCGGTCTGGCGCAAGCTCTACGGTGGCGTGCCCGCCTCGAAGAGCCAGACCGCGCAAGTGGACGACACCTGCGGGATGCTGGAGGCGCGCAGCGAGCCGGACGTCGACGTCGTGCGCATGGCCAACGATCCGGGCCGCTTCCGTCTCGACGAGGCGGCCAGCTTCGTCGAGGCGATGGGCCAAACCTTCGCCAGTACTCTGATCTACGAAGACACGAGCCTGCACCCGGAGCGTTTCTATGGGCTGGCACCGCGCTACTCCAAGATCAGCGGAAGCCCAAGCGCTCAGAACGTCATCGACGCCGGCGGCACGGGAAGCGACAACACCTCGATCTGGCTGATCGGCTGGAGCCGTCGCACGGTATTCGGTATGTATCCGAAGAACAGCAAGGCCGGGCTCTCCCATCGCGACCTGGGTGAAGGGGATGCGTTCGACGACGCCGGCAATCGCTACCGTGCCTACATGGACCTGTTCAAGTGGGATTGCGGCCTGGTGGTCAAGGATTGGCGCTACGCCGTCCGCATCGCCAACGTCGACATTTCCGACCTCGAGGGACAGACCGGAACGCAGGCGGCATCGGCAACCACGGCCATCATCAATCTACTGATCAAGGCGAAGCACCTGCTGCCCACCCTCTCTGGCGTTCAGCCGCGCGTCTACGCGAACCGCACCATCCGGCAGATGCTCGACATCGCGGCCCTGAACAAGTCGAACAACGCTCTTGCGATTCGTGAGGCCGCAGGCCAGTTCCAGACGGACTTCCTCGGCATCCCGATCCGCACCGTGGATCAAATCCTGAACACGGAAGCGCAGGTCGTTTAAGCGCCGCCTGCCCATCAATCTACCGGAGAATCGCATGATCCTCGATCGAACGAACGAGTTTTCGGACAGCCAGGCGGTGACGGCTACGGCCATCTCGACCAACGTCATCGACGTGAATCCCGCCGCCAAGAACGCCACCATCGACTACGGCGCCGGCGAGCCGGTGTGGCTGGTCCTGCAGGTGGATACCACCTTCACGGCCGCCGGCGCCGCGACGCTGACCGCCTCCCTGGAGTCCGCCGCCAACGCCGCCCTGAGTTCCGGCCCCGTCGTGCACTACACCACGCCGGCGCTGGCCCTCGCGGACCTGGTAGCGGGTGCCGAGGTGGCGCGCATTCGCCTGCCCCACGGCGACTACAAGCGCTACCTGGGCATGCGCTACACCGTGGGCACTGGCCCCATGACGGCCGGCGCGATCTCAGCCTTCCTGGTCAAGGATGCGCAGGACCGCAAGACCTACGAATCCGGCTGGAAGGTGTAACCCATGGCTCGATACCGTGCACTGCGCCGCGGGCAGATCTTCGCGGACCAGGTCACCCCGTCGAAACGGGCCGATGTGCCGGACGACCGTCGCGTCGTCCGTGTCGTCGAGCCCGGCGAGGTGTTCGATTTCAACGGCAAGCCCGGCTCCTGGATGGAGCGCGTCGACAAGTCGGAGAAAGGGGAATCCCCAAAGGAAGCCTCTGGGCCCGGCGAGAAGAAGGTTTCGACCTCGACCGGGCAATCCGACGGGCAAGGCGCAAGCGCCAAGCCCTGACGGAGTAACCTTTGGCGTCCATCGTCGGCATCGCCAACCGCGCCATCACCAAGCTCGGTGAGGCGCGGATTATTTCGTTGTCGGACGCGACGAAGCAGGCCGCGACCATCCAGTCCATGTTCGACGCCGTGCGCGATGCCGAGTTGCGCGCCCACGTCTGGCACTTCGCCAAGGCGCGCAAGCGCCTGCCGGCCATGTCCACGGCGCCCGAGTTCGGTTTCACGCACCAGTTCCAGCTGCCCTCCGACTTCCTGCGGTTGCTCAAGATCGGGGAGAGCGCCGTCTACCCGCGACCGACCGTCGATGGCCTCTACAGCATCGAGGGCGGCAAGATCCTCACTAACCAGCCCGGCCCGCTCGCCATCCAGTACTGCCGGCGCGTCGAGGATCCGAACCTGTACGACGCGCTCTTCTGCGAAGCCCTGGTCGGGCGCCTGGCCGTGGAAGCGTGCGAGGCGATCACCCAGAGCCAGACCAAGTTCGATCGGGTGGCACAGATGTACGAGCGCGCGCTGCGCGATGCCATCCGCGCCAATGCCATCGAGCGCCCGTCACAAGCCATTGCCGACGATACCTGGCTCACCTCCCGGAGGTAATCCATGCCTAAGGCATCGCCGATCATCACGTCCTTCGACGGGGGCGAGCTTTCCCCGCTGATAGGCGGCCGGGTCGATCTGGCCAAGTTCGCCAACGGCTGCTACCTGCTCGAGAACTTCCTGCCGCTGGTCCAGGGTCCTGCCCGGCGCCGCGGCGGTACCCGCTACGTGGTCTCGGTCAAGGACTCCACCCTGCGAACGTGGTTGATCCGATTCCAGGTCGCCGAGCGGCTGACCTACATGATCGAGTTCGGGCACCTCTACGCCCGGTTCTATGCCAACCGCGGGCAGCTCATGGATGGCGGCGTGCCGGTCGAGATCGCGACCCCGTACACGTTCTGGGACCTGACCGACGTCGACGGCACGTGCCGCTTGCGCGTCACCCAGAGCAATGACGTCCTGTACATCTTCCACCGGCGCCATCAGACCAGGAAGCTAAGCCGCACGGGCGCCACGACCTTTTCCCTCGACCCGGTGAATTTCCAGAACGGCCCGTTCCAGGACCTCAACAAGGACGAGGGAGTGACCATTACCGCCACCGGCGAAACTGGCACGGTCACCCTCAATGCCAGTGCTCCGGTCTTCCAGGCCTCGGACGTTGGGTCGCTCTTCTACCTGGAGCAGCAAGACCTTTCCGCCGTAAAGCCGTGGGTTGTCCATGCCAAGATCGACGTAGGCGACCTGCGCCGGGTGGATTCGCGGGTTTATGTGTGCACGCAGGTTGGGCCGCCACCTGGCGTGGATCCGCCTCCGCCGCTGACCGGCAATGTGACGCCTACCCATACCGAAGGACGCGCATGGGACGGCGATGGTGTCGACGTGGCCGATGATGGACCGGACCGTGGCCCCATCGGAGTGGAGTGGGAGTACCTGCACAGCGGTTGGGGCATCGTGCGCATCACCGGCTTCACAGACTCCCAGACAGTGACCGCGGACGTGGTGTCGCGCCTGCCTGGCGCCATCACCGCCACGGCCACCAACAAGTGGGCGCGGGCGCTTTTTTCCGGCGCCGAGGGCTGGGCCGAGCACGGCGTCTTCTGGCGCAACCGCCTGGTCGTAGCGCGCGACCGCACGATTGCCCTCTCTGTGAACGGGGATTTCGAGAACTTCGCCGCCAAGGAGGCCGACGAGGTGACGCCAGACTCGGCCATCCGGGAGACGCTGAACGCCAGGCAGTTGAACCGCATCATGTGGCTGGCCGAGTCCGAGAATCTCATCATCGGCACGAACGGGGACGAGTGGCTGGTGGGGCCCATCCAGGCGACCCAGGCCCTGGGGCCCAGCAATATCCGCGCGGAGCGCCGCACGCGGTATGGCTCCAAGGGCATCGTGCCCATCGAGATCGGCTCGCGGCTGCTCTTCGTGCAGGCCTCCGGCCGCAAGCTACGGGACTTCGAATACAACTACACCGTCGATGACTATGTATCAAACGACACAACCAAACTCGCCGACCACGTCTCCGCTGGCCACGCCTCGGAGACGCTGAGCAACGGAATCGACATGCTGGAGCTGGACACCACCGGCATTGTGGACATGGCCTGCCAGCAGGAACCGTACTCGATCATCTGGGCGGCCCGTGGCGATGGCCAACTCATCGCCCAGACCTACGACCGGGAGATCGAGCGCAGCGACGTCTACGGCTGGCACCGCCACCCCATGGTCAACGGCTTCGTGGAATGCGTGGAGACGATGCCCTCGCCGGATGGCACCCGGGATGATCTCTGGATGGTCGTCCGGCGAGAGGTCGACGGCCAGACGGTCCGCTACGTCGAGATCATGCAGCCGGAACTGGGGCTCGCCGAACCCCAGAACGAGGCGTTCTACGTGGACTGCGGACTGACCTATCGCGGCGCGCCGGCCACCACCATTTCGGGCCTGGAACACCTGGAGGGTCAGGAGGTCGCCGTGCTGGTCGACGGCGCCGCCCACCCGCGCCGCACCGTGCAGGACGGCGCCATCACGCTGCAGGTGCCGGGCTCCTTGGTGCACGCGGGCATTCCCCAGGTCTGCGCGATCGAGCCCATGGAGCTCAACGCCGGATCGGCCGACGGCACAGCCCAGGGCAAGACCAAGCGCATCACCAACGTCGTCATCCGGTTCTGGCGAAGCCTCGGCGGCAAGGCGGGCCCAGCGGATCCGATAAGCCGGCCGGCGGGCGCCGGGTTGCAGGTCCTGAGCCTGCGTAAGCCCTCGGACCCCATGAATCAGCCCGTGCCGCTCTTCTCTGGGGATTTCGAGATCCCGTGGGATTCGGGCTACGAGCGCCAGGCGCGCATGCGCTACGAGAACGACCAGCCGCTGCCTGTCACGATCCTGGCCATCATGCCCATTCTGCACGTCCAGGACGACAGGTGACGCCGTGATCTACCTGGAACGCCTGCGCCCAGCCCACGTCACCGAGGTTCACCTGCAGCCCGCCCAGCAGCTCGTGCAGGCCGTGCTGTCGCCGGGGTATGCCGAACAGCTTGTCGCCCAGCCGGGCGTGGCCTGGGCCGCGCTACTCGACGGCCAGACCCTGGCGTGCGCCGGCATGACGGAGGTGGGGCCGCAGCGCGCGATCGCCTGGGCGCTCTTCTCGGAAGCCGCGCTGCGCCACTTCGGTCCGATCCACCGCGCCACCCGCCAGATCCTGGCCGAAGCCCCATGGCGCCGGGTGGAGATGGCCGTGGACGCACGGCACGCCGCCGCCATCCGCTGGGCCGAGCGCCTGGGCTTTGTGCGCGAGGGCCTCATGCGCGCCTACACCGCCGACGGGCGGGACTGTTTTCTCTATGCGAGGGTGAAGTAATGGATCCGGGATCGATGTTCATCGCGGCCACGGCGCTGCAAACCGTGGGCTCGCTGGCCGGCGGCTTCGACCAGGCCTCCCAGCTCGACCAGCAGGCTCGGGCGGCCGACTACAACGCCGGCATCGCCGATATGCAGGCCGGCCAGGCCTACGCCGCGGGCGTGGCGCGCGAGAGCCAGCAGCGCCGGCAGGCGGCCCAGGTGCTGGGCGAATCTCGGGCAGCCCTCGGCGAATCAGGATTCGATTCCTCGTCGGGCTCGGCGCTCGATGTCCAGCTGCAGAACGTGCGCAATGCCGAACTCGATGCCCTGCAAATCCGGTATGAGGGCGTGCTCCAGGGCCAGGGTCACGAGAGCCAGGCCGCCATGGACCGCTACACGGCGCAGACGCTGCGCGCATCGGCCAAGAACACCCGCCGCGCGGCCTTCGTCAGCGCGGCCGCCGGCGCCCTGATGGGTGGCGCTTCCTACGGGAAGCTCTTCGGCGCGCCGGCGGCGGCTGCCAGCGGTGCGGGTAGTGGCCTTTCCCTGGGCGGCGGCATCGGCCTGCGCGCCCCGACCACCGGTTACTGGAGGGGCTGACATGGCACGCATCCCGATTCCGGAGTATCAGCAGCAGCGGGCCCCTGGGCTGTCTACGCCGCTCGCGCGCGCACCCATGGTGGCGGTGGAGGATCCGACTGGGCGGGCGCTGGGCCAGGTGGGCGTGGGTCTCGAGCAGGTCGCGCTCCGACAGCAGGCGGCGGTCGAGCGTCAGCAGGAGGAAGATGGTAAGGCCTTCGCCGGCACCGCTTTGAGCAATGCCCGCCTGTACTGGGATACTGATTTCCAGCGTCGCACCGAGACCGCGCAGCCTGGCGCGCCAGACTTCACCGGCTCGCTGGTCAAGGATTACCGCACCTGGGCCGACGAACAGCTTGCCGCAGCGCCTACGCCCGCCGCCCGCCGCTTCCTGGACGCTCACCTGCGCGCCTACGGCGACAGCCTGCAGGCACGGGCACTGAACTACGAAGCGGATCAGCGTATTGCCTACCGCACATCGTCCTACCGGGGTGCCGCAGAGAACTGGGCAAAGACCGTGCTTCAGGATCCAGCGCAGTATCAGGTCGCGAAGGCCGCCCTTGCTCAGACCATTCCCGATGTTGGTCCGCAGAACCAAGAGCGCCTGCGAGATTTCGCGCGCAAGCAGTTGGTCAATGCCGCGATGCAGGCAAACATCGCGGCCATGTCGGATGCGGCATTCGATACCCTCGAACGTGCCATGCCCACCGCCGCCCGCGGCGCCCCGCCAGCGGCACAGTACCCGGAGCGCGGCCTGCGCAACAACAATCCGGGCAACATCATCAAGAGCGGAATCGACTGGCCCGGCAAGGTGGCGGGCGATGACCCGCGATTCGAGACCTTCGATTCTCCGGAAGCGGGCATCGCCGCCCTGGGATCCAACCTATTGACCTACCAGCGCCGGTACGGGCTGAATACTGTGCAGGACATCATTTCCCGCTGGGCGCCCAGCAACGAGAACGACACCAACGCCTACGCCGGCCGGGTCGCCAAGGCTATCGGCGTGGCGCCAGATCAGCGATTGGACGTCGCCGCGCCAGCAACCCTGCGCAAGCTGACCGAGGCCATCATCCAGGTGGAGAATGGTAAGCAGCCCTACAGCGACGCGCAGTTGCGCGCCGGGTTGGACAGTGCGCTGAGCGGCCAGCCGGTCATGCTGGCGTCGGCTGCACCAGTGGCGGCGCCCATGCCGGCGGCGGACACGCCTCCCGAGCGCGTGCCCGTGGGGGTGCCCTGGATCGACGACATGACGGTCGACGAGTTGGTCAGCTACCGGCGTGCCGCCGCCACCGCAGAGAAGCGCCGCATGGCCGAGGCACAGACCGGGCTGCGCAAGATTGCAACCGACCTCGAAGCGATGGCCTTGGCTGGGCAAGCGCCGCCCCAAGCGATGATCCCGAGCCAGCGGCAGTACATCCAGGCCTATGGTCAGGTCGAGGGTCTGGAGCGCTACGAGAACGAAGTATCCGGCATGCTGGCCCTGGGCAGCAGCATCCAGGCCATGGCCACTATGTCGCCCACCGAACGGGCCGCCGAGATCGCCCGCAGCGCGCCGCGGCCGGGCCCGGGCTTCGATCAGCAGCAGCGTGTGTACCAAGCGCGGGTCAAGGCTGCCGCCGCTGTGGAGAAGGCCCTGGACGATGATCCGGCCACCTACACCGCGCGCAACATGCCGGCGATCCAGCGCGCGCGCCAGGCCATGGCGGATGCGGTGGCTGCGGGGGATCTGGCGGCTCAAGCCCAGGCCGCCGGCCGGTACGCTGAACTTCAGGTCGCCGAACAGCGCCGCCTCGGGGTAGCAAACCCAAGGATCCTGCCGACCGCCGAGGCGGAGGCCATTGTGCAGACGTTCCTCGATCAGCGGGAAGGCGGGAATACCGCCGCTGATTTGGTGGGAGGACTGGAACGGCAATGGGGCAGCTACTGGCCACAGGTGTACGGGCAGCTCGCCAAGACCGGCAAGATGCCGCCGGCGGCGCTGGTGATCCCGAACATCCGCGACGCCGGCGCGCGGGAGCGTGCGGCCCGGTGGTCTCAACCCGAAGCACAAAATGGCATCAAGCTGCGCCTACCCGCCGCCGATCAGGCAGAGGTGCGCGACGCGCTGCGCGACGAGCTGGAACCCTTTTATCGATCACTCGCGGTGCAGAACGGTGGGGAATCCACTTATCGTGACGTGGCGACCGTTGCCGAAGCGCTTGCTCTGGGCTACGCGGCGCAAGGCAAGAATCCCCGCGATGCTGCGCGCCAAGCCGCGGCCGAGACCGCCAACGGCAACTACGAGTTCGGCCCCACCTACCGCGTTCCGATGGGCGAATTGCCGCGCGAAGTCATGGCGGGCACCGAACGCATTCTGCGCAGCGCAGATACCCTTCCACTACAGGTACCCGAGTCCCTGGCTGGACTTAATCCCAAGGACGCAAGAGCGGCCTATCTGGACACCGTCCGCAATTACGGTGTGTTCGTCACCAATGGAGATGAAACCGGTCTGATGCTGTATGTCGACGGCAACAACGGTCTGAACCCCGTTCGGGGCGAGGACGGCAGCATTCTTTCGTTCACGTGGAAGCAGCTGCGCGATGCCGCCACGTCCGCCACCGGCACGCTGACGCCGGCCATCACCGGCGGCGGCGCCTTCATCGGGCTGCCAGGTGTCGGCCGCAGTCGTGGCCGTGCCGAAGGAGGGCAGTGATGCCGTACTACACCACAGGCACGGTCGGCCCGCGTGCAACACCCCTGGACCTGCTGCCCGCGTCGGCCGAGGCCGGCCGGGCCGCCGCGCTGGACGAAGCGCTGGCTGGCAACCCAACCGCCGTCGGCTACGACTACGTCAAACTCAAGTACCTGAACGCCAACCCGCGCCTGACCCGCGAGGAAGCGCAGCAGCGCGTCGCGGAAGCGGGGGTAAAGCTGGACATTCCCGAATCCAGCTACACGCCCGAGGCGCTGGATATGCTGATCGAGCGCAAGCGCGACGAGGTGCGCCGCCAGGACATTCTGGCGCGCGCCCCCGGCGGGTTCGTGCAGGGCGGGCTGCGGTTCGGCGTGGGCCTGGCCGCCAGCATCATTGATCCGCTGAACGTCGCCTCCGCCTTCATCCCGGTGGTCGGTCCTGCGCGCTACGCCGGCATGCTGGAACGGGCTGGCGCCGGCGCGCTGGCAAGGGCCGGGGTACGAGCGCGGGTCGGCGCCATTGAAGGCTTCGCAGGTGCGGCGGCGCTGGAACCGTTGGTTTATTTCGGCCGCACGCAGCTGCAGGATGACTACGACATGTCCGATTCCCTGCTGAACCTGGCTTTCGGCACGGTCTTGGGCGGTGGCCTGCACGTGGCGGCGGGGCGCGTTTCGGACTGGGCGCGCGGCGTCGGCCGGGAAGCCGTGGTCCGAGACATCGGCGTTGCCGACATTCGGCCCGAAGCGCCGCCTGCGGCGCCCCCGGACATTCGCCCTCCTCCAGCGGCCTCCCGCTCTTCCCTTGCGACACCAGACCCGACAGCGCCTTTCCCCCGCCTGGCCGACATTACGCCAGAGACCGCGCGCATGTTGGCGCTGGACGATTTGGCCCCTGACCTTCGCGCCGAGCTGCTGGCCGAAGCCGGCAACCGTGCTGCCCCGCTCGATGTCCCCCAGCTTCGCGCCGAGGTGACCGCCTTACGTAATGACCTCGGACGCCTAGCCCAGGAGCCCGCATTTCGAGCCGAGGCGCGTCGACTCCAGCAGGAGGAAGGGCTCTCGC
Organism: Pigmentiphaga daeguensis; assembly: GCF_039523035.1. NCBI lineage: Bacteria > Pseudomonadati > Pseudomonadota > Betaproteobacteria > Burkholderiales > Alcaligenaceae > Pigmentiphaga > Pigmentiphaga daeguensis. The sequence continues at coordinate 16,122 of NZ_BAAAEN010000007.1, forward strand.
GCAAACAGGCGGAGGCCCAGGCTCGGCGCAATCTGGCCGACCGGCAGCAGGAGCTCGAGGCGCGCATTACTCGCGCCGAGGGTGCCATCGAGCAGAACCGACGTGCCTCGATCGCCGAGCAGGATCTCGCCACGATCAACAACGGTCAGATTCCAGAGCGATTTGCCGAACGCGTCGAGATGCGCGCCAGGGAGATCCAGCGCAACGCGGCGATCCAGCGCGCCTTCCCCGCGAGACAGGTGGCTGCGCTGGCCACGCCGCAGGTGCGCGAGGACACGCTGCGAACCGCACTCGCCCAGGCCAACGCCGGCCGCGTGCTCGACTTGGAACCGGTGCTGCGCGGCGGCAGTCGGGAAGAGTTGCTGGCGGTGGCCCGGCGCACGGCGTCGCCGGAATCGGTGGCCACGGCAGAATTCGCAACTGCGGATCAGGCCGCCCAGCGGCTGCGAGAGCGACCGCCCACGGCCGACATGCAAGCCGCCACCCGAGACCTGGACGCGGCCACGGCCCAATATGCCGCGGCGCGACAGAACCTCGAACAATCGGGCTTCAGCGCCGAGCGCCTGCAAGCTATGGACGATGAATTGAAGGCATTCGACGAAGGCATCGCCGATGCCAAGAGCCTGGCGGCCGCAACGCGGGCCGCCGCCCTATGTGGACTCCGCCAATGAGCTACCAAGACTGCCTCGCCACCATCCGCGCTGCCGCCGGCCGCGATCTTACGGACGAGGAAATTTCCGAGCTGTTGCAAGCCCTCCAGCGTAGAGAGCGGTACCTCAAGGCCAAGGGGCTCGTCACGGACACTCGAGAGGCCGCGCTACGGGCTGCCGACGACATCGCCAACGCCCTGGAGCTCGCCGCAGTCATCGAAAAGCGCAATGCCGCTATCAACGTCGTCAAACGGGCCGAGCGCGTAGCGTGGGTGCAGAACGTCTTCGGCAATAACCTCGCCGAAGGCCTGGAGGCCACGCTGGTGGGCGTAAACCGCGCCAAAGTGGGTGCCCGAGAGGGCGTCGCCCAGGTGCAGGAGATGCTGCGCAAGCGCTACTTGGCCGGCTTCATTGCCGATGTCGAGCGCACCGGCAACATGCGTCTCTTCACCTCTGGGGCCATGGACCGTGACATTGCCCGTGCGCTGTGGGCAATTGGCCGCGACACCGAAGATGCGGCGCTGCGCGCCCTGCCCGCCGAGGCTGTCGACGTTGCCAGGGTGATCAACAAGTGGCAGGACGTCACCCGCATGGACGCCAACGAGGCCGGAGCCTGGATCGGCAAGCGCGCCGGCTACATCGTACGGCAAACCCATGATCCGGAGCGCATCCGCCGCGCGGGCTTCGACGAGTGGCGGGCCGCCGCGATGGAATACTTCGACTTCGACGAAATGGGCGTCATGACCCCCGAGGCGCTGCGCAACCTTTACGCCAACCTCGCGACCGGCAACCACCTCAAGGATGCCCCCGCCGACCCGACCGGCTTTCGCGGCCCTGGAAACCTGGCCAAGAAGCTCTCTGGCCAGCGCGAGATCCATTTCAAGGACGCTGACGCCTGGTACGAATACAACCAGCGGTTCGGTCAGAAGAATCTGCGGGAGGCAGTTACCGCAGGCATGATCCGCAGCGCCGACAGCGTAGGCATGATGCGCGTGCTGGGCACGAATCCCGCGGCGATGTTCGACACGATCCGCGATGACTTGATCATGGCCGCCAAGGCGGCCGGTCGCGAGGATCAGGTTATTCAGCTCCAGGATCGCCGCAATGCTTTGGGCCAGTTCATGGCTGCCGTCGACGGCTCGATGAACATCCCAGGCAATGCGATGTGGGCGCGCCGTGCGGCGAACGTCCGCACCTGGGAAGTGCTGGCCAAGCTGGGCGGCATGTTCCTGTCCCAGATGAACGACATCGCCATCTACGGCTCGGGCACGCGCTACCAGGGGCGCGGCTTCCTGTCGGGGATGTCGGAGGCCGTGGGCGGCCTTGGCCGCAGCCTGGCCCCGCAGGAAACCCGCGACCTTGCAGCGGCCCTCGGTGTCGTGCTCGATAACATGGCCGGCGAGCTCGGCCGGATTGGCTCATTCGCGGAGCCCGGATGGCTGACCGGCGCCAGCAGGTGGTTCATGAAGCTGAACCTCTCGAACTGGTGGGTAAACCGCATGCGCACGTCGGCCGCCTTCGGCATGTCGCACCACATGGCGCTGAACTCGGACCGCACTTGGGAGGCCCTCGGGGGCGAGTACCGGCGCGTGCTGTCGCTGTACGATATTGGCCCCGAAGACTGGGACGCCATCAGGACATCCAGCCAGCGCAGCGTGGACGGACGAGACTACATCGTGCCCGAGAACGTGGCCGATGCCGCCGCGGCCGATAAGCTGCGGACCTACCTGACCGACCAGACCAGCTTCCTCGCACTTGAGCCCGACGCCAAGACGCGGGCCTATATCCTTCAGGGCTCACGCCCGGGCACCTGGACCGGCGAGTTCTACCGCTTCGCCATGCAGTTCAAGAGCTTCACCGGCTCCTACATGCAGAAGATCATCGGCCGCGAGCTGTATGGGCGCGGTTACGAAGGAAACGGGGTCATCGGCGCTCTGCGCAATGGCAACGGGGAGATGCAGGGCCTAGCCTCCCTGATCGTCACCACCACGCTGCTGGGCTACGGCTCCATGGCGCTGAAGGACTTGGCCAAGGGGCGCATGCCGCGCGATCCAACCGAGTCGCCGGAGATGGCGGGCAAGGTGCTGCTGGCGGCTCTCGTCCAGGGCGGCGGCGCAGGGATCTACGGCGATTTTCTGTTCGGCGAGGCCAACCGGTTCGGCCAGGGTGCACTGGCAACTGTCGCCGGTCCGGTCATCAGCACCGGCGCCAGCATCATCGATCTGTACCAGCGATCGCTGCGCGGCGACGACACTGCGGCGGAAGCGCTGCGCATCACCATCGCCAACACGCCATTCGCCAACCTATTCTATGCGCGGCCGGTGCTGGACTACATGGTGCTGTACCAGATGCAGGAGGCCATGAACCCCGGGTACCTGCGGCGGATGGAACGGCGCCTGCGCGACGAGAGCGGTACCGAGTTCCTGCTGCGACCAACGGAGGCGGTGCGGTAGCTACCGCGTGTACGGCCAGATCAGGAGAGCCCAGACCAGGAACGCGCCGCCGGCAATCCAGAGCATGTACTTGCCCCAGTCCCGGAGCAAGGCCAATCCCTCGATCGCTCGGTCGACAATTCCCTGCGGCGCCGGCCCAGGCCCGTCGCGCCGAATGCCAAGGATGCCCAGCAGCGCGAACCAGCAGACGAAGAAAGCGGCGATCAGGAGGATGGCTTTCACTTATATGCCTCGAACGGAACCTTCCGTTCCGGAATTCCTTTGAGAGCGGCGATTTCGTTTCGAAGAGCCTCGACAGCGAGCCCGAGACTGAAAATTGCATTTCGGTAATAGCCGCCAAGCGGATCGCCGTCCCCCATGCCAGCCAGACGCTCCAGGGCGCCCAGTTCTGCCGCAGTGATGTCAAGGCAGCCGTCAACCGTCTCAATACCGCTCATCGTCTTCTCCTGTTTGAGCATCAAGCATACCGCCGACAACGCAATCGCAAAACTCTGCCCCCACCTCGCTTGACCATACAGCGCATCCCCCAAAGGTGCGCCCATGACTGTCTCGAGTACCGAATCCCGCATCTCGCACGCTTGCGACGGGATCACGACCGATTTCCCGGTTCCTTTCTACTTCCTCGAGGCCTCGCACCTCGTCGTGAGCCTGGTTGCGCCTGACGGCACGATCACGCCGTGGACGCTGGGCAGCGAGTATTCCGTCACCGGCGCGGGCAACCCGAGCGGCGGCGAGGTGGTGGCGCAAGTCGCGCCGGCCGCCGGCTTGCTGATCATCCAGCGCGTAGTCCCTCTCACGCAGGAAACGGCCTACCAGGAGAATGATCCGTTCCCGGCCAAGAGCCACGAGCGGGCGCTCGACAAGCTGACGATGGCGCAGCAGCAGCTCACCGAGACCGGTGGGCGTTCGCTCACGCGGCCTGTCACGGACCAGGCCATCAACTCCATGTTGCCACCGAACAGCGAGCTCGCCGGCAACGCCCTCGGCTTCGACGCCCAGGGCAACCCGATTGCCATCCCCAGCGACCTGCCCGCCGTGGTGGGCATGCTCGAACGCGCTGAGGCGGCGGCAGTGACATCGGAGGCGGCCCGCGACCAGTCGGCGGCGAGCGCGACGGCGGCGGCGGGGAGCGAGGCGAGTGCGGCGGCCGATGCGTTCCGAGCCGAGACGGCCGCACAACTGGCGATACAGGGAATCGATGCAGTCTACGCCGAGACGCTCGCCGAGCTCCAGGGGTCCACGCCTACGGCCAACCTGGTAGGTGTCGTATGGGGCGACAACGCCGACAAGGGGTTCTATGTTGGAGATGGCGCAGCCTGGGTCTTCTCATCCCTGCAGTACGTCGTGCGGTCCGATTTCGATGAGCGCGAGTCAGGCCTCTACACGCTGCCCAACGCCGCGCAGGTATCGCCGACTGGGGCATTTACGCCCGAGATCTCCGTGGACCCGGCTCAGTATCCGGCCAGCACGAACCTGAGCGGGCAGACCTCGACGACTGGGGCCAAAACGATCACGGTGAGTTTCGGGTCTGGCACCGGCGGCGTTTTCTCGACCAGCGCCGACCAGCAGTCCATGACAGCTACCGCAGGGTCTCTGTCGCCCGTGGTCATGCGCGTGGACGCGGGCAGCGTGCACAAAATGTCCAGCATGGTCCTGGCCTCCATGGAGGACTACGGCACCGGCCAGGGCATCGGGCCCATCGTCGGCGGCACGTTCAACGGCGGAAACATCAGCTTCTTCCGTGCGCATATCGGCGTGGGCGGCAACTACCTGCTTCAGTATGCAGCCACGGTGGGGGGCGGCTATCCAGGCCTCACGTTCGTCACCCGTGCCACGTCGTCGCTGTTCGCCGCCGTCGGGGACGAGATCAGCCTTTACCTCGACGAGAACGGCAAATGCTGGCTGTTCGTCAACGGCGTGGAGGCCTGCTCGCACCAGATGACGCAGGCCGAGATCGACAGCGTCAACACGCCGTTTGCCACCCGCACGTGGGTGGGCATCTGGGCCTCGCCTCTGGTGGCCAACAAGGCCGCCAGCAAGTGGCAGGCCGGCACGCCGGAGACCTCAACCGCTTATAACCTGGCCGTTACCGTGGACCCAGAATATCAACTGCCCCCGCTGGTGCTCACCCGGCTGCTGGATCGGGTCTTCGACATCCGGGCATACGGCGCGAAATGCGATGGCCGCGTGCTCACCGATGCCAGCATTACCGCAGGCCAGTACACCTTGACCTCGGCGTCCTACCAGTTCACCTCGCGTGACGTGGGTAAACGGGTCGGCATTCTCGGCGCTGGCGTCGTCTCCACGAATTTCTCGTCGAACGCCAATGACGGCGTGTACATCGGCTCGATCCAATCGGTGTCTGGGGGCGTCGCGACTCTGTCTCAGCCGGCCACGAACACCGTCACCAACGCGAAATGCACGTTCGGCACCGCCGACGATAACGCCATCCGCAACGCGCACGAATCGGCCGCAGCCGCCGGCGGGGGTACGGTCTACATCCCCGCCGGCCGAACCGTTGTCGCCGGCACCTCGATCAAGGTCAAGAACTACGTGAAGTGGCGCGGCGCGGGCCGAGAGTTGTCAATGGTGCACATTCTGAAGAACACGCCCGCGACCATCGGCAGCAGTAACCAGGACTGGCTCAGCTGCACGGGGCGCAGCTCGGCGAATCCGCTGATCGGCGCAGATTTCACGGATTTCGGCATCGAATGCGAAATGTGGTTCAACCCCCTGGGCTATCACCCGGGGATGAAGCCATTGAATATTTTCTACGTACAGCGCTGCTCGATCAATGACATGGGCCTGTGGAATACGCCGGCTACATCCATTCCTTTTGATCACTCTTACGACCAGTGCACGGTTGGCTACAACTACATCTACTGGCCGGGCCGACTGTGCGCAAACACCAACGGCCCCGGGGCGTCTGGCATCGGCGTGGGCACCAGTTCCAGTCTGGCGGTACCGCCCGTGGTTCATCCGTCGCTGATCATCGGCAACGTCATTGTCGGACGCTGGAGCGAGAGCACGGTCACGAGCACGGCAATGGGTGTCGGGCAGAACGGGATATTCCTTGAGACCCAGACGGGAGCCGACCCGGCTGGACTGCTCAGCGGTCACCGCGTCATCGGCAACGTGGTTATCGGCATGCCATTCGGGTTCACTGACGCCGGCTCGCTGGGCACGATCTGGGATTCGAACATTGCGGTTGGCTGCGGGCGGGGATTCCGGATCTCGAAAACGGCCATCCTCGGGTCCATGCTGGCCCGGTGCGCCTCGTTCGTCAACAACATCGCGTACCTGGGAACGGGACCCGCGACCACCGATGGGATCGGCTTTCAGGTGACTACCTTCGGACCGGCCGGGGGCGGCCAGCCGATGATGGAGGTTCACGCCCTGCTGGCGAACAACCAGGCCATCGGCAACAAATCGTGGGGTTTCTCCATCTCGTCCGACTCCGCCGCCGATGAGGTGCGAGGGGTATCCCTCAGGGGCAACAGGGCCTACCGCAATGGTCGCTCCGGGTTCCGCGTCGCGTCTAGCGGCGGCGGTGCTTTGCGGTATCTGACGCTCCAGGACAACGACAGCGCGGAGAACGGTCAGCGCGCCGTATCGGGGGACACCTACGGCGTTCTAGTCGAGTCCGGTACGCAATGGCTCGGCGGCCGGCTCCAGGACAACAACCTCTACGACCTGCAGGACACGCCCACACAAACGGCCGGTTACGTCACAACTGGCGCGACGATGACTGGTGTGCGGGTTGCCGGGAACACGGGCGATGCTTAATCGACGGGAGGCACGATGCCCCAAAGGATCCTACGAATGAACGAAGTCGCGGTTGAAGCGGCAAAGGCCACGCCCCCCACCAGTGTGGTGGCGATCTCCTGGCTGTCGGACTGGAACCTGAATCACGGCGTGGCCTTGGCCACTATCGGGTACATCCTGCTGCAGGCAGGGTATCTGATCTGGAAGTGGCGTCGGGAGGCCCGGAAATGAACGCGCTCCAACGCCGAGCCGCCGCGGCCGCTCTGGCTGTCGCGATCGCTGCGCCCGCCGAGGGCCTGCGCAACTGGGCCTACCGCGACCCAGTCGGCATCCCGACCATCTGTTTTGGCTACACGCGTGGCGTGCAGATGGGCGACTACAAGGACACGGCCGAATGCCGCGGGCTGCTCACCAGCGAGATGCTGGCGGCCGTGGATCAAGTGGAGCGGTGTGTGCCCGGGTTGCCGGCCCAGGTCCTGGCCGCGTTCGCCGACGCCGTCTACAACCTCGGGCCCACCATCGCGTGCAGCGTCAGCCAGTCCACCGCGGCGCGAATGCTCCGCGCCGGCGACCTGGTCGGCGCCTGCAACCAGCTTCCTCGATGGAACAAGGCGCGCGTGGCCGGCCTGCTGGTGGAGCTGCCGGGGCTGACCAAGCGCCGGGGTATCGCGCGCGACACGTGCCTGCAGGGGGCCGCATGATCCCCGCTTGGCTGCGGTACGGGGCCGTGGCGGCCCTGGCGGGGATCGCCGTAGGTGTCGCCCAGGGATGGCGCTACGGCGAGCGTATCGCGGCGCTGGAGCGGGACTGGAGCAAGGAACGGGCGGCGCTGTCGGACGCCGCGCGCCGGGCCGAGGCGGCCAACCGTCAAACCGAAACCCGCATGCAGGAGGCGGTAGAAAATGAACGGACAGAATCCCGTGCCCGCGAGGCGCAATATGCCGATGCTGCTGCTGGCGCTCGCGCTGAGCGTGACAGGCTGCGCCAGCAACTCGCCACCGGCCGTGGTGGTGGCGCCTCCCAGGATCCCGGCGCCGGATCCGACGTGGATGGGACCCCCGACAACGCCGCCGTGCTGCGGTTCGTGGTCGGCCAGTGCGTCGACCGATATATCGACGTGGCGGCAGAGGCTGACCGGCTCGGTGCCAGATTGATGGGGTTGCAGGGGTACGTGCGGGCTATTCAGCCGGCGTCAGGCCCCTAAAATCGTGGTGGCAGCACCCCGGAGACCCGCATGAAATCGTGACACGTTTCCGACTCCATGCCACCAGTTTCGTCCGGAAACCCGCATAAATCCTAGGAATTGCCCCGGATTGTGATTCCGGTTGTCGTGGGTTCGAGTCCCATCAGCCACCCCACCCGCATTCAGTACCAGCAGGTACCCCGCGCGCCAAGGCGCGGCATCGATCCCCAGGCCAGCGCCTTCGGGGATTTTTTATTGCCCGCGCGCCATGGTCCGTCAACCGCCGCGGCTTCGGCAGCATAAACAAAACGCCCCTGCATGGCAGGGGCGTTTCGTCTGGCTGGCCAGGGAAGACGGCTTACAGGACCCGGATCTTGGAAGCCTGGGGGCCCTTCGGACCCTGCACGGCCTCGAAGCTCACCTTCTGGTTTTCGTACAGCGTCTTGCGGCCTTCGGCCTGGATTTCCGAAAAGTGGGCGAACAAGTCCTTCCCCCCATCATCCGGCATGATGAACCCGTACCCCTTGTCGTCGTTGAACCATTTAACGATGCCTGTCGCCATGATGCATTTCCTTCTTTGAATATGTGCGTACCGCGATAATCACTTAACCGGAATCAAGAACGGGGGCGTGCCCAAATGGAAAGCCGACTTGCCGACCCAACCGAGTAGAACCCTAGCCTGACACCTGGAAAATGACTATGCGGGGCATCGTCGGCTTAGTCAACTCGTTTTCGTTTCCTTCGGATACAAGCATATTGCCGGGCATGTGGCGTTTATATGAATTTTTTCTTTGCCCATATATCCCTGCTTAAATGCGGGGATATACCCCTCTCGTGGCGGATTCCTAGGAATAGCGCGGCACATCGGCAACAAAGTGGACAAAATCAACTAAATTTGCCAGGGTTAACGCTTAGATTTAACGAAATCAATCCCCCAAACCTATCGTTTTCCCGAATGAGGTAAATACCTACAACAAAAATGGCGGCGCGCATTTGCGCACGAGAAAAAATTACAAGCGCAGCACCCAATAATTACATGCAAGCGCCTCTCCCATAATCCTTGCCGCGGACCTTCCCAACGCGGAACAGGAATTGCGGTTAAACCGGGGCGGTGTATCGAACCCACCGCCGGCGGGCATTCCGCCACCCCGCATCCATAATCAAGGAGTAGGCCCATGAATCAGCAGAAGCAACCGTCCTCCGGCCAACAGACACAGGCCGGCCAGCGTAGCCAGAATCCGCAGCAAAGCCAGCAGCAGACGGGCAACCAGCAAGGGCAGAAGGGGACGTCCTCGCCACACCCCGACATGCAGCAGGGCCAGCAGCGCGGACAGGGCCAGCAGCAGCAACAGCAACAACAGCAGCGGTCGCAGACCGGCCAGCAGCAAAAGCCCGGTCAGCAACAGAAATCCGGCCAATGAGAGGCAATACGATCAGACGAGGCGTCGTGGCCGGCCAGGGCCCAGCCCTGGCCGGCGCGTCCATGGAACGAGCCGGAAGAAGCCGCAGGCAGCGGCCGTGGCGCTACTTTCCTTTTTCGAGCTTGTCGATGTAGCGCCTGGCGGCCTTTTCGGCATATCGATGGGCTTCGAATTCGGTGCCGAACACCTGGTCGTCGCCCAGGTGCTGGTCGGGAGGAACGGGGTGGTATTGCGATCCCGGGTTCAGCGATATCGTGGCGACACCCTCGAACAGCGACGTCATGCCTTCCCGGGGATGATTGACCGCGCGCGCAACGGTACGGATGTAATAACCCTTGTAGTGCTCTCCTGCGCCTTCTGACATAGAAGTCTCCTGCAGACGGTACACCCATGAGGCAATGCCACGGCGGAGAAAGTTCAACCGCCGCCCGCCTAGGGTACCCACCTGCCTTCCGGATTTCCCTTGGGAATATCACTTGCTGGACCACTCGCCCCGACAAGGACAAGGCCGGCAAACCGCATGAATGGCACGCGCTCCGATGAAGCCTGGTGGAAAAATGCAGTCGTGTACCAGATATATCCCCGTTCGTTCGCCGATGCCAACGGCGACGGCGTGGGAGACATTCCCGGCATGCTCGCCCACCTGGACCACGTCCGCGACCTGGGCGCCGACGCGGTATGGGTGTCGCCGATATTCCGCTCGCCCATGGCGGATGCCGGCTACGACATCAGCGACTACTGCGACATCGATCCCTTGTTCGGCACGCTGGGCGATGCGCAGCGGCTGATCGACGAAGCCCACGCGCGGGGCCTGCGCCTGCTGCTCGATTTCGTGCCCAACCATACCTCCGACCAGCATCCCTGGTTTCTGGACTCCCGCTCGTCACGGGCCAGCCCGCGGCGCGACTGGTACATCTGGCGCGACGAACCGAACGACTGGCGGGCGGCGCTGGGCGCGGGCAGCGCCTGGACCTGGGACGAGAAAAGCGGCCAGTACTACCTGCATTTCTTCCTGCCCCAGCAGCCCGACCTGAATTGGCGCAATCCCGAGGTGGTGGAAGCCATGCACGGTGTGCTGCGCTTCTGGCTGGACCGCGGCGTCGATGGCTTTCGCATAGACGTGGCCCATTGCACCGGCAAGGATCCGACCTTCGCCGACCATCCACGCTGCCTGGCCGGCGAGCCGCTGGCAGATTTCAACGACCAGCCCTACAGCCACGAGGTGCTGCGCGGCATACGGCGGCTGGTGGACAGCTATCCCGGCGAGCGCATCCTGGTCGGCGAGGTGAACATCCGCTCGACCGCCAGCGTCGTCCAGTACTACGGTGCCGGGGACGAACTGCACATGTCGTTCAACTTCCCGCCGCTGGATGCGCCCTGGGATCCGGTCGTCTTCCGTACCTGCATCCGCGAGGTCGATGCCCTGCTGCGGCCGGCCGATGCCTGGCCGACCTGGGTGCTGTCCAACCATGACAACGTCCGCCATCGCAGCCGCTACGGCGGCTCGCTGCGCCGGGCGCGCGCGGCGGCGATTCTGCTGCTGTCGCTGCGCGGCACTCCATTCCTGTTCCAGGGCGAGGAACTTGGCCTGGAAGACGCCCTCGTCGATCCGCAGCGGCAGGTCGACCCGGGCGGCAGGGACGGCTGCCGCGCGCCCATCCCCTGGACGGCGGCGCCGCCCCATGGCTGGGAAGGCGCTCCCCCGTGGCTGCCCTTCCCGCCCGACCCCGCGTCGCACTCGGCGCAACGGCAATGGGCCGACCCCGGCTCCATTCTCCATCTTTACCGGCAGGCGCTGGCGGTGCGCAAGGCCAGCCCCGCACTGCGGCTGGGCGACTGGGAAGAAATCGACTCCCCGCCGGAGGTCCTGGCATTCCGGCGCCGCCGGGGCGACGACGTCCGCCTGGTCTGCGTGAACTTCGCCGCACAGCCGAGGCGCTTCCATCCCCCGGGGGACTGGCGCATCGCGCTGTGCAGCGACGGCCAGGCGCCGGGCTCGCGCTTTCGCGGGGAGTTGGCGGGCGAACACGCCGTGGTGCTGGAACCGGGAGCTGAGACATGATGCCGCTCTGGTATCGAAACGCCATCATCTACCAGGTCGATCCCAGCCTGTTCCGCGACGCCAACGGCGACGGCCGTGGCGACCTCGAAGGCATCTCGGAGCGGCTGGAGTACCTGCGCGGCCTGGGCGTGACCTGCCTGTGGCTGACCCCCTTCTATGCCTCGCCGTTCCGCGACGGCGGCTACGACGTCATCGACCATCTGGCGGTCGACCCGCGCTTCGGCGCGCTACCCGACTTCGTCGCCCTGATGGCCAAGGCCGAGGAGCTGGGGCTGCGCGTGATCATCGACCTGGTGGTGCACCACACGTCCGACCGCCACCCCTGGTTCCAGGCTGCCCGCCGGGACCGGACGTCGCGCTATCGCGGCTACTACGTCTGGGCCGATACCCCCGAGCCCACCGAAGAGAAACCCATCTTCCCCACCGTCGAGGACAGCGTCTGGACCTGGGACGAACAGGCGGGCCAGTACTACAAGCACATCTTCTATTCGCACGAACCGGACCTCGACCTCGGCAATCCCGACGTGCGGCACGAAGTCGAGCGGATCATGGATTTCTGGCTGCGGCTTGGCGTCTCGGGCTTCCGCGTGGACGCCGCCTCGCACATGATAGACAGCGCCCGCTCGCCCGATCCCGCCGACGACGGCTTCTGGCTGCTGGACGACATGCGCCGCTTCGTCTCCCGGCGGCGGGCCGATGCCGTGCTGCTGGGAGAAGTGGACGTGCCTCCCCGGCAGTACGTCGACTACTTCGGCCGGGGCGACCGGCTGACGCTGGTGCTCAATTTCTGGCTCAACAATTACCTCTACCTGGCACTGGCGCGCGGGAAGGCCGAGCCGCTGGTGCGAGCCCTGGCCGGACAGCCCGTCCCGCCCGAAGGCGCGCAATACGCGCTCTGGCTGCGCAATCACGATGAACTGGACCTGGAACGCCTGAGCGAGGACGAACGGCGGGAAGTCATGGACTGCTTCGCCCCCGATCCCGACATGCGCATCTATCATCGCGGCATCCGGCGGCGGCTTCCCCCCATGCTGGGCGGCGACAAGCGGCGGCTGGCGCTGGTGCACGCGCTGCTGTTCTCGCTGCCGGGCACGCCCATCCTGCGCTATGGCGAGGAGATCGGCATGGGCGACGACCTGTCGCTGCCCGAGCGGCTGGCGGTGCGCACCGCCATGCAATGGTCGGACGAACCCGGTGCCGGCTTTTCCGCCGCGCGCCCCGAGCGGCTGGCGGTGCCGCTGATCGACTCGGGCTCCTACGGCTACCGGCACGTCAACGTCTACGCGCAATCGCTGGACGAGGACTCGCTGCTGACCCGTACCGGCAAGATGATCCGCGCCCGCCTGGGCATGCGGGAAATAGGCGCCGGCCACTGCCGCCCCGCCTCCATCGAATGCCCCCAGGTGCTGGCGCTGCGGCACGAACTCGACGGCGTGGCGGTCCTGACGCTGGCCAACCTCGGGCCGGAGGAGGTGCAGTTCACTCTGCACGACACCGACTGCCAGCACATGATGGACGTCATGGCCGACGGCCCCTACGACGCCCCATCGGGCCACCCGGTCCGGCTGCGGCTGCGAGGCTACGGATATCGCTGGCTGCGGCCGCGCGTTTCGCTGTAATCCCCGTTTCGGAGACCTGCACATGCAAGCCCTGGGCAAACGCCGCTGGATCATCGCCGAAGGCTATCTGCCGCCTTCCGGGGACGACCGCACTCGCCAGACCGCCAGCCATGAAACCGCCTGCATCCTGAACACGGGCGACGCTCCCGCCCAGGTGCGCCTGACGGTGTATTTTTCGGACCGCGAGCCTGCCGGCCCCTACCGCGTCCTCGTGCCTGCGCGGCGCACGCTGCATCTTCGGTTCAACGACCTGCGCGACCCCGAACCGATACCGCTGGACACCGACTACGCCAGCGTCATCGAATCGGACGTGCCCATCGTGGTGCAGCACACCCGCCTGGATTCCCGCCAGGCCGCCCTCGCCCTGATGACGACGATGGCCTACGGCGCGGACTGACGCCCGTCATTTCCGCTTGATGACACTGACGTTGCCGTCGGCCTCCAGATACAGGGCCTTCACGTCGTCGATCGATTCGATGCCCTGCTGCCGGTACTTCGCCTCGAGCTCCTCGTCGGTGATCGACTGCCGCCGCATGTTGTCGCGCAGCTTCCTGCCGTTGCGTATCAGCATGACCTTCTCCGGATCGACGAACCGGCGCACCGGCGGAAAATGGAACGCCAGGCGGTCCAGGGCCATGTTCCAGGCGACCAGCGTGATCACGAGCAGCGCCGCGTCGGTCACGCTCTTGCCGTCGCCGGCCATGCCGTTCTGCGCCGCGTCGGCCACGATCACGATCAGCAGGATGTCCGCGATGCCCATCGAACCGACGTCGCGGCGGACGACGAACCGGAACAACAGGAACAACAGCCAATACATGACCGTGCCGCGGACCAGGGTCTCGAGCGGCGGAATGGAAAAGGCGAAGATTCCAGGCCAGTCCAAGGCGCGTCTCCCGTAGTCGTGACGGGAAGCGGTTCGCAAGAAGCGGGCCTGACGGAGGGAACGGAAAGATGCGTGGATTGGCGCGGCGGACAGGAATCGAACCCGTAACCCCAGGCTTAGAAGGCCTGTGCTCTATCCAATTGAGCTACCGCCGCCCCGGAGCGCGCAAGTTTACCACCAGGCCGCCCCTCCGCCGTCCGGCGGTTCCGGGCAAACACCTAGGCCCCCAAGAGAAGGATTTGCGACACAATGCAGCAGGCGCATGCGGCATAGCCTGACACAGGAAACCATGAGCGACCTCATCCTCGAAACCCGGGACCTCAGCAAGGCCTTCAAGGGATTCGTCGCGGTCAAGGATGTGAACCTGCGGGTGGCGCGGGGCAGCATCCATGCCCTCATCGGCCCCAACGGCGCCGGCAAGACCACCTGCTTCAACCTGCTCACGAAGTTCCTGACGCCCACCTCCGGGCGTATTTTTTTCAACGGCACCGACATCACCGGCGAGGCGCCGGCCCAGGTCGCACGGCGCGGCATCATCCGGTCGTTCCAGATCTCCGCCATCTTCCCGCACCTGACCGCCCTGGAGAACGTCCGCATCGGGCTGCAGCGGCGCGAAGGCGGCACCTTCCGGTTCTGGCGCAGCGTCTCGCTGCTGGACCGCCTGAATCCCCGCGCCATGGAACTGCTGGACGAGGTGGGGCTGGCCGAATTCGCCGGCACGCCGGCGGTGGAACTGCCCTACGGGCGCAAGCGCGCCCTGGAAATCGCCACCACCCTGGCCATGGAGCCCGAACTGATGCTGCTGGACGAACCCACGCAGGGCATGGGCCACGAGGACGTGGACCGCGTCACCCAGCTGATCAGGAAGGTCGGGGCGGGCCGCACCATCCTGATGGTGGAACACAACATGAAGGTCGTGTCTTCCATCGCCAGCACCATCACGGTCCTGGCGCGCGGCATGGTGCTGGCCGAGGGCCCCTACGACGCCGTGTCCCGCAACCCCGAAGTGATGCAGGCCTACATGGGCACGGTGGACGGCGAACTGCAGGGAGCCCACGCATGAACGGTCCGGCGCTGGAAATCCGGAACCTGCATGCCTGGTACGGAGAATCGCACATCCTGCATGGCGTGGACCTGGACGTGGCGCGCGGCGAAGTCGTCACGCTGCTGGGCCGCAACGGCGCGGGCCGCACCACCACGCTGCGCGCCATCCTGGGCCTGACCGGCGCGCGCCGCGGATCGGTGCGCATAGGCGGCGTGGAGGCCATAGGCATGCCCACCCACCGCATCGCCCACCTGGGCGTGGGCTACTGCCCCGAGGAGCGCGGCATCTTCGCCTCGCTGTCCTGCGAGGAAAACCTGATGCTGCCCCCTCCCCTGCGCGGCACCGGCGAACGGGCCATGTCGGTCGAGGAAATCTACGAGATGTTCCCCAACCTGCGCGAGCGCCGGCATTCCCCCGGCACACGGCTGTCCGGCGGCGAGCAGCAGATGCTGGCGGTGGCCCGGATACTGCGCACGGGCGCCGACCTCCTGCTGCTGGACGAGATCTCGGAGGGGCTGGCGCCCGTCATCGTGCAGGCCCTGGCACGCATGATCCGGGCCCTGAAAGCGCGCAACTACACCATCGTCATGGTGGAACAGAATTTCCGCTTCGCTGCGCCGCTGGCCGACCGTTTCTACGTGATGGAACACGGCCGCGTGATCGAAGCCTTCGCATCGTCGGACCTGGCCGCCAAGCAGGACACCCTGCACGAACTGCTTGGCGTATGAGGAGTACCTCTTAGGAGACGCGCATGAAGAAGCAAGCCCTTGCAGCGGCCATCACGGCCGGTTTGGTCCTGGGATCCACCGCGCCGACGCTGGCGCAGGCGCCGAAGATTTCCGGCGACGTCATCAAGATAGGCTTCATCACCGACGGCTCGAGCGTCTATGCCGATATCGACGGCCCGGCCGGGGCCGATGCCATCCGCATGGCCGTGGCCGACGCCGGCGGCCAGGTCAACGGCAAGAAGATCGAAGTCCTGTACGCCGACCACCAGAACAAGCCCGACATCGCCTCGGCCCGCGCCCGCGAATGGATAGACCAGCAGGGGCTGGACCTCCTGATAGGCGGCACCAACTCCTCCACCGCCCTGGCCATGGCCAAGGTGGCCACCGAGAAAAAGATTCCCTACATCGTCATCGGCGCCGGCTCGTCGCGCCTGACCAACGAGGACTGCTCGCCCTACATCGTCCACTACGCCTACGACACGGTCGCGCTGGCGCGCGGCACCGGATCGGCCGTGGTGGCCCAGGGCGGCAAGAGCTGGTTCTTCCTGACCGCCGACTACGCCTTCGGCCACTCGCTCGAAGCCGACACCAGCGCGGTGGTCAAGGCCGCGGGCGGCACGGTGGTGGGGTCCATCCGCCATCCCCTGGCGGCTTCCGACTTCTCGTCCTTCCTGCTGCAGGCCCAGGCCTCCAAGGCGCAGATCCTGGGCATGGCGAACGCCGGCGGCGACTTCATCAACGCCACCAAGGCGGCGGCGGAGTTCGGCGTCACCAAGACCATGAAGATCGCCGGCCTGCTGGTGTTCATCAACGACATCCACACGCTGGGGCTGAACGCCACGCAGGGCCTGTATCTGACCGATGGCTGGTACTGGGACCAGAGCAACGAGTCGCGCGCCTGGGCCGCCAAGTTCGAACAGAAGCTCAAGCGCAAGCCCTCGTCGCTGCAGGCGGCCGACTACTCGGCCGCGTCCTTCTACCTGAAGGCGGTCAAGGCCACGGGCACCGACGATCCCGACACCATCATGAAATGGTTCAAGTCGAACAAGATCAACGACATGTTCGCCCATGACGGCTACGTGCGCGCGGACGGCCGCATGATCTACGACATGTACCTGTTCCAGGTGAAGACGCCCAAGGAATCCAAGGGTCCCTGGGACTACTACAAGGTGGCGCAGAAGCTGCCCGGCGACAAGGTCTACACCACGCCCGCCGAATCCAAGTGCCCGCTGCTGAAGAAGTCATGACGATCTTCGGCGTCCCGCTGCAGGCGATGCTCGGGCAATTGCTGCTCGGGCTCGTCAACGGCTCCTTCTATGCGGTGCTGTCGCTGGGGCTGGCCGTCATCTTCGGCCTGCTCAACGTCATCAACTTCGCGCACGGCGCCTTGTACATGGTCGGCGCCTTCCTGGCCTGGCTGGGCCTGCAGTACCTGGGGCTGGGCTATTGGTGGATGCTGGTGCTGGCGCCGCTGGCGGTCGCCCTGCTGGGTGTCGTGATCGAACGCACGATGCTGCGCTGGCTGTACAAGCTCGACCATGTCTACGGCCTGCTGCTGACCTTCGGCCTGACGCTGCTGATCGAGGGAGTGTTCCGCAGCTTCTACGGGGTCTCGGGCCAGTCCTACCCCGTGCCGGAACTGCTCCAGGGCGCCACCGACCTGGGTTTCATGGTCCTGCCCAACTACCGGGCCTGGGTCGTGCTGGCCTCCCTGGCCGTGTGCCTGGCGACCTGGTACGTGATCGAGCGCACGCGCCTGGGCGCCTACCTGCGCGCCGGTACCGAGAATCCCCGGCTGGTGGAGGCCTTCGGCGTCAACGTCCCGCTCATGGTGACGCTGACCTACGCCTTCGGCGTGGCGCTGGCGGCCTTCGCGGGGGTGCTGGCGGCCCCCGTGCAGCAGGTCTCGCCGCTGATGGGGTCGAACCTGATCATCGTCGTCTTCGCCGTGGTGGTCATCGGCGGCATGGGGTCCATCATGGGCTCCATCCTGACCGGCCTGGGCCTGGGCGTGATCGAGGGCTTCACCAAGGTGTTCTATCCCGAGGCATCGAACACCGTCGTCTTCGTGCTGATGGCCCTGGTGCTGCTCGCGCGGCCCGCCGGCCTGTTTGGAAAAGCCACATGAACCGACACCTTGCCGGCTGCCTGGCGCTGGTGCTGGGGCTGGGCGTACTGCCCTACCTCGGCGTCTATCCCATCTTCGCGATGAAGCTGATGTGCTATGCGCTGTTCGCCTGCGCGTTCAACCTGCTGCTGGGCTACACCGGGCTGCTGTCGTTCGGGCACGCCGCCTTCCTGGGCAGCGCGGCCTACGCCACCGGCTATGCGCTCAAGACCTGGGGGCTGCCCACCGAACTGGGCATCCTGTTCGGCGTGGCCGTCGCGGCGGCGATCGGGCTGGTCATGGGCGGGCTCGCCATCCGGCGCAGCGGCATCTATTTCGCGATGATCACGCTGGCCGTCGCGCAGATGCTCTACTTCTTCTACCTGCAGGCACCCTTTACCGGCGGTGAGGACGGCCTGCAGGCCATTCCGCGCGGCACGCTGCTGGGCCACATCGACCTGGGCAACGACATGGCGCTGTACTACGTCGTGCTGGCGATATTCCTGTTCGGCGTGTTCCTGATCTACCGCACGGTGCAGTCGCCGTTCGGGCAGGTCCTGAAAGCCATACGCGAGAACGAGGCGCGCGCCACTTCGCTGGGCTACGACGTCAACCGCTACAAGCTGCTGGCCTTCGTGCTGTCCGCCGCGCTGACCGGGCTGGCGGGGGCGACGAAATCGGTGGTGTTCATCTCGGCCACGCTCAGCGACGTGGTCTGGCAGATGTCCGGCCTGGTCATCCTCATGACCCTGGTGGGCGGCATGGGCACCCTGACCGGCCCCATGGTGGGCGCGCTCATCATCGTCCTGGTCGAGAACAAGATCGGCGAATGGGGCAACGCGCTGGCGAATGCGACCGGCATCGCGTGGTTCGGCAGCCTGGGCGACGCCGTCACCATCGTCACGGGCCTGATCTTCGTCGTCTGCGTGCTGGCCTTCCGGCGCGGCATCGTGGGCGAACTGGGTGCCTGGCTGGAGCGGCGGCGGGCGCGGCCGGCGCGCTCGTAGGGCGATCAGCCCAGGCCGTCCAGGAACGCCAGCAACCGCCGCTCGGCCGCGCTCAGCCCGCGCGGACCGGAAGCGGGCCAGGTCGCCGGCAGTTCCCCCCGCAGATAGGCATCGATGATGGCCGGATGGATGTAGCAGGCCCGGCACACCGCCGGCGTATTGGCCAGCCGCTGCGCCACCGCCTTCACCGCCTCGACCACGGCCTGGCGCGCGGCCGCGCCTTCCTCGCGCGGCATGCGCCGCAGCCACTCCAGCGCCAGCACCGAGCCGGCCCAGGTCCGGTAGTGCTTGGCCGTGAAATCCCCCTGCCCCGCCTCGCGCAGATAGGCGTTCACGGCCGACGAATCGATGCCGCGCGGCTGCCCCGCCTCGTCCAGGTAGTGGAACAGCGTCTGCCCGGGAATCTCCATGCAGCGGCGCACCACCCGCGCCACCCGGCGATCGGCAATGGTGACGTCGTGTTCGATCCCGCTCTTGCCGCGGAAGCGCAGCCGCAGGCGCGTGCCCGACAGCGACGCATGGCGCGGCCGCAGCGTGGTCAGGCCGAACGAACGGTTCTGCCTGGCGTAGGCGCGGTTGCCCACCCGCACCAGCGTCGCCTCCAGCAGGCGCACCACCGCGGCCAGCACTTTTTCCTCCCCCAGCCCCGGCGCATCGAGCGCCCGCTGCACCCGGCGCCGGATGCGCGGCAGGGCCCGGCCGAATTCCGACAATTGCGCATACTTGTCGGCGTCGCGCACCGCCTGCCATTGCGGGTGGTAGCGATACTGCTTGCGTCCGCGCGCATCGCGGCCGGTGGCCTGGATGTGCCCTGCCGGGTCGGGGCATATCCACACCTCGCCATAGGCCGGCGGGATGGCCAGGGCATTGATGCGGGCGATCTCCTTGGGGTCGCGGATACGCTCGCCCCGCTGGTCCACGTACACGAACCGGCCCCGGAACAGCTTGCGGCCATACCCGGGCCGGGTGTCGTCCACATAGACCAGTTCCGGGGCGGCCCCGTCGCCGGCCAGCGCGGTCAAGGCGGAGGAAGATGCATGGGTGAAGTCCATGGCACGGGTCGAGCAGGCTTCGTGCCAGGCGGCCGGCACGGGCTTTCCCCTGCCGCGATTCCTGGTGGAAGTGAAAAATCTACTCGCCCACGACGCAGAAGCTGCCATCGCGCGGACTGGCGGCAGGCGCGCCGATCGCCGACAATCGAAGCTCCGGGCGCACCCACCAGCGCCCCGCTCCAGGAGGCACCATGTGGCAGGCATCGCAGCGCTATCCCGACCCCGCCATCCGCGCGTTCGACGCCCGGTTCGAGCAATACCGGCTGCCGTCGGCCGCGGTCGAGCGCCTGGCCACCGGCTGCCGCTGGAACGAAGGGCCGGTCTGGTTCGGCGACGGCCGCTACCTGCTCTGGAGCGACATCCCCAATGACCGCGTCATGCGCTGGGACGAGATCAGCGGCGCGGTCAGCGTCTTCCGTTCGCCGTCCGGCCACGCCAACGGCATGACGCGCGACCGGCAGGGGCGCCTCGTCACCTGCGAACACAGCGGCCGCCGGGTGACCCGCACCGAGCACGATGGCGCCGTCACCGTGCTGATGGACCGCCATGACGGCAAGCCGCTGAACTCGCCCAACGACGTCGTCGTCAAGTCCGACGGCACGGTCTGGTTCTCCGATCCGCCCTTCGGCATAGCCGGCTACTACCAGGGCCTTCCGGCCAGGCAGGAGCTGCCGTCCAACCTCTACCGGCTCGATCCCGCCACCGGCATGGCCGAGGTCGTCGCCGGCGACATCGCCAGCCCCAACGGCCTAGCCTTCTCGCCGGACGAATCCGTGCTGTACGTGGTGGAGTCGCGCGCCAAGCCGCGCCGCATCCTGGCCTTCGACGTCGCGGCGGGCAAGAAACTGTCCAACCGACGCGTCGTCATCGATGCCGGACCGGGCACCCCGGACGGCCTGCGCGTGGACGTGGACGGCAACCTGTGGTGCGGCTGGGGCATGGGCAGCGACGAACTGGACGGCGTGCGCGTGTTCGCGCCGGACGGCGAGGCCATCGGCCACATCGCGCTGCCGGAGCGCTGCGCCAACCTGTGCTTCGGCGGCCGGCACCGCAACCGCCTGTTCATGGCCGCCAGCACGTCCATCTACGCGCTGTACGTCAACACACAGGGCGCCGCCGGCGGCTAGCGCCTGTTCACCAGCACCAGCCCCGACACCACCAGCGCCACGGCCAGCAGGAACATCGGCCCGACCGGTTCATGCAGGATCAGCGCCGCGGCGGCCACGCCGAACAGCGGCGACATCGACGTGCCCGCCTGCAGCGTGCTGGCCGGGTACAGCGTCAACAGCCGCAGCCAGAGCAGGAAGGTCGTGGCGGCGATCCACACCGTCTGGTAGGTCAGCGCCAGCACGGGCGCCAGGCTGACCCCGCGCACCGATTCGCCGGTGGCCATGCCGGCGCCCAGTCCGATCACGGCCGACATCGCCAGCTGGTACAGCAGCACCTTCTCGGGAGGTGCCGTGGCCAGGCGCGTGGCCTTGATGCCCAGCGTCGTCGCCGCCCAGAACACCGCCGCCCCGATGATCATCAGATCGCCCAGCCACGCATGCGGCGACGTGGCCCCGCGCGGGACACCCATCACGATGGCGGTCCCGCAGAAAGACAGGCCCAGCCCCACCCACTGCGGCCAGCGCAGGCGCTCCGCCGGCAGCAGCCAGGTCGCCCCCAGCGCCACGAAAAACGGCGCCGTATAAAGAAAGAGCGAAGTGCGGCTGGCGTCGGTCCACTGCAGGCCCAGGTAGATCAGCACGAACTCGCCGGAGAATAGCAGCCCCGAGAACAGGCCCAGCCACAGCGAGCCGTCCCGCACGAACAGCCTGCCCCGCCCGGTGGCCAGGCAATAGAACAGCACCAGCAGCCCGGCCCCGGCCGAGCGTATGCCCATCTGCAGAAAAGGCGGGAAATCGGGCAGAGCGATCTTGACCGCGACCTGCTGCCCGCCCCAGCTCGCGCAAAGCAGCACGAGCATCGCGATGGCGGCGATATCCAGGGAACGTTTGGACACGGCGATCTAGCGATGCTGTTCCTGCGCCGTGGTGGCCACCAGCCGCACAGCGGCCAGATCGGCGCCCGTCAGCACGCCTCCGCGGCCCAGCAAGCGGCCATGCTCCCAGTTGGACAACCCCAATTCCGGCTTGCCCAGCGCATACTGGCCATCCACCCATCGCGTGAAACCGTCGCCCACGAACGGCGCATCGATACGCAACCGGAAACGCTGGTGCGCCTGCGGATCGCTGGCGATCAGGCTGGCCACGAAACGGGGGCTGTAGCGATTGAACAGCGCCACCGCCTCGTCCACCGACTCCACCACCACCAGCGACAGTTCCGGCGTCTCTTCCCATTCCCACTCCTGCCCCAGCCGCGCCTCGGGCAACGGGCTGGCATAGGGCTCGTCCACGTCCCCCTCGGCACGCCGCACCAAGGTGCGGCGCCCGAACAGCTCCGCCGGCACGAAAGGCTGCGCCGAAGGCGTGACATGCAGGCGCGGTGCCCCGCTCAAGGCAGCCCCGGCCTCGTCGATGGCGCGCAGGAAGCGCGGCATCAGGTCCGCCACCCCCTCGCGCACGATGCAGCACACGTTCAGCGTATTGCAGACCTTGCGGTCCAGCGAATGCCGCACCGCCCGCTCGAAACGCTCGCCGTCCGCGCTGGGATCCGCCACCAGCCAGGCGCCGCCCGTGCCATGCGCGCTGACCGGCACACCCGCCTGCCGCGCCACGCTGCTCAGCTGCATCACCGCCGTACCCGACCCCCGCGCCACCGCCAGCGCCAGCCGGTTGTCGCTGAACATCGCCCAGCCCGCCGCGCGGTCCTCGACCTCGACCAAGCTGACCGCCCCCTGCGGCAGCCCCGCCGCCTCCAGCGACGGCCGCAGCGCATGGCGCAAGAGCGCGCTGGCCGTGCCCAGCGCATCGCTGCCTATCCGCAGCACCGCCGTATTGCCGCTGGCCAACACCCCGCAGGCGTCCACCAGCACGTTCGGCCGGCCCTCGAACACGAAAGCCACCACGCCCAGCGGCACCCGCAGCACGTCGACCTGCCAGTCGCCATGGTCCACCCGGCCCAGCACCCGGTCATCCTGCGCCGCCAGGCCCGGCCAGACCCGCAGCCCCTCGATCATCGCGGCGCGCATCTTGTCCGACACCTTCAACCGCGTCGTCGAACGGCCCCGCTGCTGCGCGCGCCGCACGTCCTCCTCGTTGGCCGCCACCACCTGCGCCCAGACCTCGTCGCGCTCCAGCGCGTCGGCGAAGGTCTCGTAGAACCGGTCCACCGCGCCCGGCCGTGCCTGCGCCAGCGCCTCGAAGGCCGCGCGCGCCTCGCCCACCCGTGCCCGGACCACCTCATCCACCTGCCCGGGAATCCGCAGCAGCGCCCCGCTTTCCTGCACCACCAGCAGCCGGTCACCCGCCTGGAAGGCGCGCGCCAGCTCCGCATCCACACGGGTATACCGGTTACCGCCGTAAGGAATCACCATCCCCGGTTCCAGGCGATCCAGGGTCCCTTGTTCGTTCATGAAGCTCTCCTTGGCCATTCCGCCGCCGCGCCCCATCCGGCGGATGGACGCGGCTCGGCCCGCATGGAAAGATATTACCCCGGCGCACCGGCCATTCCGGGGTGGAGGGCCTTGCTGCCGATCCCTTTGGCCCACCTATTCATTGGGTGCCCGCGTTCAAGAAATGGCCGGCCGGGCCGTAAGGGGGCCTGGCATCGGGTACAATGCGGGTCCGTCGGGGCGTAGCGCAGCCTGGTAGCGCATCTGCTTTGGGAGCAGAGGGTCGCGAGTTCGAATCCCGCCGCCCCGACCAATGAAATCAAGGCCTTAGACGCTTTCACGCGTCTAAGGCCTTTGTCTTGTCCGGCTGGTGGGTAAACCAATGGGTACATCGCCGCGAAAACATGGGCTGGCTGGCGGACCGCCGCAAAGGAAGTCCAGAGGCGCACGCCCGGTTCGCAGACTGAGTCGTCAACGGTCTCCCCACACCTCCCGTGCCGTCTCCAGCACCAGCTTCAGCTTGTCGCGCTGGGCCGCCACGGCGATGTCATTGCCGTGCACCGTACTGGCAAAGCCGCACTGCGGCGACAGCGCGAGCTGTTCCAGTGGTGCATGGCGCGCGGCCTCGTCGATGCGGCGTTTCAAGTCGTCCTTGGACTCCAGTGCGCCGAACTTCGTGCTGACCAGGCCAAGCACGGCGATCTTGCCCTTGGGCAGGAAGCGCAACGGCCGGAAGTCGCCGCTGCGGTCGTCGTCGTATTCCAGGAAGTAGGCGTCGACGTTCATCTCGGCCAGCAGGGCCTCGGCCACCGGCTCGTAGCCGCCGCTGGCGGCGAAGGTGCTCTTGAAATTGCCCCGGCACAGGTGGATGGCCAGGACCATGCCTTCGGGCTTGTAGGCCGCGACCTTGTTGATGAACCGGGCGTAGCGGTGCGGCAGTTCGTCGGGATCGTCGCCCCGGCCGGAGGCGGCGGCGCGCATGCGGGCGTCGCACAGATAGGCCAGGTTGGTGTCGTCGAGCTGCACGTAGCGGCATCCGGCGGCCGCGAGCGATTTCAGTTCGTCGCCGTAGGCGCGGGCGACGTCGTCGTAGAAGTCGGGATCGAGTTCGGGATAGTGCTTCGCGCTGATGCCGGCGCGGCCGCCGCGGAAGTGCAGCATGGTCGGCGATGGGATCGCCACCTTGCCGACGCTACCGGGCGACAACTGGCCTTGCAGGTATTCGAAGTCGGCGCGCTGGATGTCGGCCACGTGGCGCACCTTGTCGACCACGCTGATGACGGGCGGCGCGAGTTCGGTCTTGCCGTCGGCGCGCTGCACCGCGACCGGCTCGCCGCTGGACACGCCGCCCAGCCGGCGCAGGAAGTCGACGTGGAAATAGGTCCGGCGGAACTCGCCGTCGGTGATGCTTTTCAGGCCGACGTCTTCCTGGAACCTGACGATTTCGGCGATGGCGCGGTCTTCGACGCGCCGCAGTTCCTCGGCCGTGATCTCGCCCTTGGCATGGCGGTCGCGCGCCTGGATCAGGTAAACGGGGCGCAGAAAGCTGCCGACGTGGTCGGCGCGGAACGGGGGGTTCAGGGGCAGGCTCATGTTCTTACCTCGCTTGCTGGCGCAGGGTCCGGGCGGCGGCCACCATGTTGGTCAGCGCGGGGATGACCTCGGCCCACTGGCGGGTCTTCAGGCCGCAGTCCGGGTTGACCCACAGGCGTTCGGCCGGCACGCGCTCGGCCGCCTTGCGCATCAGTTGCACGATATGCGCCTCGGTCGGGATGTTGGGCGAATGGATGTCGTAGACGCCGGGCCCGATCTCGTTCGGGTACTTGAAGTCGTCGAAGGCATCCAGCAGCTCCATGTCCGAGCGCGAAGTCTCGATGGTGATCACGTCGGCGTCCATGTCGGCGATGGCGTGGATGATGTCGTTGAACTCCGAATAGCACATGTGGGTATGGATCTGGGTCTCGTCGCCCACGCCGTTGGCGGCGATGCGGAACGATTCAACCGCCCAGTCCAGGTATTCCCGCCATTGCGCGCGGCGCAGCGGCAGCCCCTCGCGCAGCGCGGCCTCGTCGATCTGGATCACGCGGATGCCGGCACGCTCCAGGTCCTGCACTTCGGCGCGGATGGCCAGCGCAAGCTGGCGGCACGACACCGAGCGCGGCTGGTCGTCGCGCACGAAGGACCAGTTCAGGATGGTGACCGGGCCGGTCAGCATGCCCTTCATCGGCTTGTCGGTCAGCGACTGCGCGTACCTGATCCATTCGACGGTCATCGCCCGGGGACGGCTGATGTCGCCGAACAGGATGGGGGGCTTCACGCAGCGGGACCCGTAGGACTGCACCCAGCCGAACTGGCTGAACACATATCCTTCGAGCTGTTCGCCGAAGTACTCGACCATGTCGTTGCGTTCGGCTTCGCCATGCACCAGCACGTCCAGGCCCAGGGCTTCCTGCTCGCGCACGCTGCGGCCGATCTCGGCCCGCATGGCGGCCAGGTAGCCGGCCTCGTCCAGCGCGCCGGCCTTGTACTGGCTGCGCGCCTGGCGGATCTCGGCGGTCTGCGGGAATGAACCGATGGTGGTGGTCGGGAAGGCCGGCAGCTTCAGCAGGGCGGACTGCTTCGCGGCCCGTTCGGCGTAGGCATGCTGTCGCCGTCCCATGTCGGCCGTCAGGCTCGCGACGGCTTTCTTGACGGCCGGATTATTCACGCGCGGCGATGCCCGCCGCGCCTCGATCGCGGCATGATTGGCGGATAACGCCGCCTGCGCCGCGGCACGCCCCTCGCGCAGCGCTATCGCCAGCACGTTGAGTTCGTCGAGTTTCTGCAGCGCGAAAGCCAGCCACTGCTTGACCTCGGCATCCAGCTTCTGTTCGCTGTCCAGGTCCACCGGCACGTGCAGCAGCGAGCAGGACGGCGCGATCCACAGGCGCTCGCCCAGCTGCGCGGCCACCGGCACCAGCCAGTCCAGCAC
Organism: Pigmentiphaga daeguensis; assembly: GCF_039523035.1. Taxonomy (NCBI): domain Bacteria; kingdom Pseudomonadati; phylum Pseudomonadota; class Betaproteobacteria; order Burkholderiales; family Alcaligenaceae; genus Pigmentiphaga; species Pigmentiphaga daeguensis. The sequence continues at coordinate 42,564 of NZ_BAAAEN010000007.1, forward strand.
GCCATCCAGGTCGGTCTTCCAGATGTTGCGGCCGTTGATCACGCCCAGCGACACCACGCGATCGGCCGGCAGGCCGGCGATCAGCGGCTCGACTTCCCCGCGCGCGTTGACCGTGTCCAGGTGCACGCCCTGCACGGGCAGTTCGCACACCAACGGCAGGTTCTCCTGGAGCTGGCCGAAATACGTGGCCAGCAGCAGCTTCACCGGGCCGCCGGCGAACGCGGCATAGGCGGTGCGGAAGGCCTCGCGCCAGGCGGGAGCCAGTTCGGTGACCAGCACCGGCTCGTCGATCTGCACCCATTCGGCTCCCTGAGCGGCCAGCGTGGCCAGCAGTTCGACGTACGCGGGCAACAGGCGCGGCAACAGCGCGAGCTTGTCGGAGTCGTCCTTGGCCTTGCCCAGCCACAGGTAGGTGACCGGGCCGATGACGACCGGCTTACCCTTGACGCCTTGCGCGCGGGCCTCGGCCAGTTGTTCGACGTAGCGCGAGGCGTCCAGCTTGAACGTCGTGTCGGCCGTGAACTCGGGGACGATGTAGTGGTAGTTCGTATCGAACCACTTCGTCATTTCGCCGGCGGCAACCCCGCCGCAGCACGCGGCATGTTCTTCCGCGGCCCCGGCCGAGCGGCCGCGCGCGACGCGAAAGTAATTGTCCAGCGCATCGCCATGAAAGCCTTGCACGCGCGCCGGCAGGTTGCCCAGCGTGAAGCTCATGTCCAGCACCTGGTCGTAGAACGCGAAATCGCCTACCGGCGCCAGGTCCAGGCCCTTCTGGCTGGCCCAGTTCAACTGGCGCAGCCTCGCGCCGAGCGCCTTCAGCTCGTCGCGCGAGGACTCGCCCCTCCAGTAGCGCTCGAGCCCGAACTTGAGTTCGCGCTTGGCGCCGATGCGCGGAAAACCTAGGTTGTGAGTGGTGACCATGTGAACTGCCATCCAATGAATGAGTGCGCGAAACGACGCGGGAAGGCAGTCATGATAGGGACATCGATCGATGAAATAAAATGGCATTATTTCATCTATCCATTATATTTATTCATTCATTGCCGGGTACCCCCATGCTCGAACGCATACACCTCGTCATCATCCGGGAAGTCGACCGCCAGGGATCGTTGACCGCCGCCGCCGGCACGCTGCATCTGACGCAATCCGCGCTCAGCCACACCGTCAAGAAGATCGAGCAACAACTGGGCACGCCGATCTGGGACCGCGAAGGCCGCAGCCTGCGGCTGACCCAGGCCGGCCAGTACCTGCTCGCGCTGGCCGAGCGGCTGCTGCCGCAGTTCGAGCACGCCGAGTCGCGCATGAAGCAGTACGCGGCGGGCGAGCGCGGCACCCTGCGCATCGGCATGGAATGCCATCCGTGCTACCAGTGGCTGCTCAAGGTGGTGTCGCCCTATCTGGCGCGCTGGCCCGACGTGGACGTGGACGTCAAGCAACGCTTCCAGTTCGGCGGCATCGGCGCCCTGTTCGGCTACGACATCGACATCCTCGTCACGCCCGATCCGCTCAGGCGCCCTGGCCTGCGCTTCGATCCGGTGTTCGATTACGAGCAGGTGCTGGTCGTGGCGGAGAACCATCCCTTCGCCACGCTGCGCTACATCAAGCCCGACCAGCTCGCGGACGAGACGCTGATCACCTACCCGGTCGAGACCGACCGCCTCGACATCTACAACCAGTTCCTGCGCCCCGCCGGCGTCGCGCCGCGCCGGCACAAGACCATCGAGACGACGGACATCATGCTGCAGATGGTGGCCAGCAACCGCGGAGTGGCGGCCTTGCCGCGCTGGCTGGCCGAGGAATACGCCGACCGCATGCCCGTGGCGAGCGTGAAGCTGGGCAAGGACGGCATCGCCAAGCAGATCTTCCTGGGCACGCGCGAGGCCGACGCCGCCATCGACTACCTGGCTTCGTTCGTGGCCTACGCGCGGGGGTCGATGGCGCAGGCGCCGCGTCCGCGACGCTGATCGCGACGGCGGGGCGGTATCGCCGACTGGACCGGAAAGTGTTACAAGATGCTTCCGAAATAATCAACAAGAGGACAGTCGCATGCCCGCCCCCAATCTCCCGGCTTTCCGCATCTTCGCGGCTCGCCTGCGATCGGCATTAACCGTCGCGGCACTGGCCTTGCTCGTCGTCAGTTGCGGGGGGTCCGGCAGCCAGCCGGCCGCCAAGGCGGACATCACCCTGCTCGTCTACATGATGGGCACCAACCTCGAAAGCGAAAACGGCGCGGCCACCGGCAACATCGCCGAGATGCAGAGCGTCGCGCCCAGTGACCGGGTGAACGTCGTGCTGACCACCGGCGCCGCCGACAAGGATGGCTGGCGCACCGTACAGCGCAAGCGCGTACGCGGCCAGCAGGTCGAATTGCTGGACGACCTGGGCGCCGTGGACATGGGCAGCGCCCAGACCTTGCGGGACTTCCTCGCCTGGGGCATGAAGACCTACCCGGCCGAACGAACCATGCTCGTGCTATGGGACCACGGCGGCGGCCCCAACCGGGGCATAGGTTCCGACCCGTTCACCAACAACGCGCTGTCGCTGGACGACATACGCGGCGCGCTGGCCCCCGCCACCCAGGCTTCCGGGCGCAAGCTCGCCCTGGTAGGCTTCGATGCCTGCCTGATGGGCTCGGTGGAAGTCGGGCAGGCCCTGGCTCCCTATGCGGACTACATGATCGCGTCGCAGGAGCTCGAGCCCGGCACCGGCCAGGACTGGGCCGCGCTGGTGTCGCACCTGACCCGGTCCCCCACGGACAGCACCGAAGCCTTCGGCCGCACCATCGTCGACGCTTTCATCGCCAAGCAGCTGAAGGAAGATCCCGCGGCCGAAGCCACGCTGTCGCTGGTGGACCTGAGCCGGATAGGCGAAGTTGGCGCCGCGCTGGCCGACATCGGCGCCACGCTGAACGGGCAACTGGCCGCCGACCCGGTGCAGACCTGGCTGGACATCGCCGAGGCCCGCGCCAAGGCATTCATCTTCGGCTCGGTCCTGCTGTCCCCCGGCCCCGCGGAACTGGTCGACCTGCGCATGTTCGACTGGAACGGCATCAGGCTGGCCGACGGACAGCGGGAAAGACTGACGCAAGCCCTGGAGCGCGCGGTGGTCCACCAGAAGCACACCGCGGCCTTCTCCAACCTGGCCGGCCTGACGTTCTACCTGCCGCAGCGCGTCGCCGAGACATCGGCCGACACGAAGACCTACGCCTCGCTGGCCTTCCTGCCCGAGGCGCAGCGCGGCTTCATCCGGCAGCATTCCGACGTCGGCACCGACAATACCAAGCTGCCGCTGCCCACCATCGGCGCCATCGACTGGCACGATGGCTCGCCGACCGCCCCGACCTCGGTCGACGCGCCCTTGAATGCCGTGGACCGGGCGCTCGTGGCCCGCGATTTCGCCGCGGTCCAGGACGCTTCCGGCTGGATCACCGCCATCAAGCCGCTGACGGACAGCACCGTCGACAAGCTTGTCGATCCGTCTTTCATGCAAGGCTGGTTCAACCTGGACGACGCCGGCACGCCCATCTATTTTTCCGCGCTTCCCGACGGCATGCGCTTTGCGGTCGACGCTCCCGAGAACTTCCTGATTCCCGTCACGCTGCACATTCCCCCGCCCAGCGACGCCGATGATGACGACAACCTGCAGCGGGGCCTCCTGATCGTATCGGACGCCGCCGAACCAGGCGTCCTGCGCATCACCGGGTTCCTGAGCGCACTGGCGAACAACAACTCCGCCGGGGTGGCACGCCCCCAAGGCCTGCCGGAGAATGCCCGCGCGCAACCCCTCTGGCTGGTGCAGGACGAGAACGACCTCGGCCACTGGATCGCGCCGCCAGCCGCCGCCGACGTGCCGTTCGTGCCCATCACCCCGGGCCAGCGGATCTCCCGTGGAACGCGCGAGCCGCTGCCCGCGGGTGCCAAGGCTCGCCTGGGCATCGTGGACGTGCGGGGCTGGATCAGCCTGAATCCGCTTATCTATTGAACGTGGCGACGCTCGGGGGGCAGCCCGGGTGGGAAGGCGGCTGCCACCGGCCGCCCGCGCGGCGCGACCGGTTCCTTGGGCGGATACCGGCGCGCGGAGCCGGAAGGCTCAGCCGAAACGGCCGGTGATGTAGTCTTCCGTCGCCTTCTTGGTCGGCTTGATGAAGATCTGGTCCGTCACGCCGAATTCGACCAGTTCGCCCAGGTACATGTAGGCGGTGTAGTCGGAACAGCGCGCCGCCTGCTGCATGTTGTGGGTAACGATGACCACCGTGTAGTCGTTCTTCAGTTCGGCGATCAGTTCCTCGATCTTGGCCGTGGAGATCGGGTCCAGGGCCGAGCACGGTTCGTCCAGCAGCAGGACCTCGGGCTTGATGGCGATGCCGCGCGCGATGCACAGGCGCTGCTGCTGCCCGCCCGACAGGCTGTGGCCGCTCTGGTGCAGCTTGTTCTTGGCTTCTTCCCACAGCGCGGCCTTGGTCAGGGCCCATTCCACCCGCTCGTCCATCTCGCCCTTGCTCAGGTTCTCGAACAGGCGCACGCCGAAGGCGATGTTGTCGTAGATGCTCATCGGGAACGGCGTGGGCTTCTGGAACACCATGCCGACCTTGGCGCGGATCAGCGAGATGTCCATCTTCGAGGTCAGCAGGTTCTCGCCGTCCATGTTGATCTGGCCTTCCGCGCGTTGCTCGGGATAGAGCTCGAACATGCGGTTGAAGGTGCGCAGCAGCGTCGACTTGCCGCAGCCCGACGGACCGATGAAGGCCGTGACCTGCTTCTCGGGAATCTGCATGCTGACGTTTCGCAGGGCGTGGAATTTCCCGTAGTAGAAGTTCAGGTTCTTGACTTCCAGCTTGGGATTCGAAATGTTGACGATGTTTTCCATGGCGTGTCCGGTTTGTCGCGGGCGTCAGGCGGCCTGTTTGCGGAACATGATGCGAGCAATGATGTTGATGGCCAGGACCAGCAGCGTGATCAGCGTCGCGCCGGCCCAGGCCAGGCGCTGCCAGTCGGCGAAGGGGCTCATCGCGAACTGGAAGATCGTGACGGGCAGGTTGGCCATGGGAGCGTTCATGTTGAACGACAGGAACTGGTTGTTCAGCGCGGTGAACAGCAGCGGCGCGGTCTCGCCGGCGATGCGGGCCACGGCCAGCAGGATGCCGGTGACGATACCCGAACGCGCGGCGCGATAGCACACCATGGTGATCATCTTCCAGTGCGGGCAGCCCAGCGCGATGCAAGCCTCGCGCAGGCTGTTGGGCACCAGCTTGAGCATGTCGTCGGTGGTGCGGACCACGACCGGGATCACGATCACGGCCAGGGCCAGCGTGCCCGCCCAGCCCGAGAAGTGCTGGATGCGCGCGACGAACACGGTATAGATGAACAGGCCGATCACGATCGACGGCGCGGACAGCAGCACGTCGTTGATGAAGCGCGTGGCCGGGGCCAGCCAGCCGCGCTGGCCGTACTCGGCCAGGTAGGTGCCGGCCAGGATGCCGATGGGCGTGCCGATCAGCGTGCCCATGCCGGCCATCATGACGCTGCCCAGCAGCGCGTTGAGCAGGCCGCCGTTCTGCCCCGGAGGAGGCGTGATCTCGGTGAACAGCGCGGGCGATATCGCCGCGGCGCCCTTGGACAGCAAGGTCAGGATGATCCAGAACAGCCAGAAGAGACCGAACACCAGGGCGACCGCCGACAGGGTCAGCATGACCTTGTTGGTCAGCCGGCGGCGGCGGTAGACGGAGTTCTGCATGGTGATGACGGACATCGCGGCTCCTTAGGACCGGGCGCCTTCGCTCTTCGCCAGGCGCAGCAGCAGGAGCTTCGAGCAGGCGAGCACGATGGTGGTGATGAGGAAGAGGATCAGGCCCAGCTCGATCAGCGCCGACAGGTGCACGTCGTCGGAGGCTTCGGCGAATTCGTTGGCCAGGGACGAGGCGATCGAGTTGCCCGGCGCGAACAGCGAGCCGGACAGCCGGTAGGCGTTGCCGATGACGAAGGTCACGGCCATGGTCTCGCCCAGCGCGCGGCCCAGCCCCAGCATGATGCCGCCGACCACGCCGACCTTGGTGAACGGCAGCACCACGCGGGAAACGACTTCCCAGGTGGTCGCGCCCAGCCCGTAGGCCGACTCCTTCAGCATGGCCGGCACGAGTTCGAACACGTCGCGCATCACGGCGGTGATGAAGGGAATGATCATCACCGCCAGGATGATGCCGGCGGTGAAGACGCCTATGCCGAAGGCCGGCCCCTGGAACAGGATGCCGGCCCCCGGAATGTTGCCCAGCGTGGCGATCAGGAAGGGCTGCACGTACTGCTTGAACAGCGGGGCGAAGATGAACAGGCCCCACATGCCGTAGATGATGGAGGGAATCGCCGCCAGCATTTCGACGGCGGTGCCCAGCGGCCGGCGCAGCCAGGTGGGCGACAGCTCCGTCAGGAAGAGCGCGATGCCGAACGACACCGGCACCGCGATCAGCAGCGCGATGGCCGAGGTGACGAGCGTGCCGACGATGGGCACCAGCGCGCCGTATTCATTGTTGACCGGGTCCCATTCGGAGGACCACAGGAACGAGACGCCGTATTTCTCGAGCGTGATCTGGCTGCCCAAGACCAGCGACACCAGGATGGCGGCCAGCAGGCTCAGCACGGCAAAGGCGAAGAACCGGGTCAGGTTCTTGAACAACGCGTCCATGGCCGCGTTACGGTTTTTCTTCATCGGGGGCGTATTCCCGGTAGTAGTCGGCTCGGAGGAAGAATTTCCTCGAATCTCGCCCGAAATGTTATCAAGGACCGCGCTCATGGGAGTTTCCGGAAAGGGAGACAGGTCGACCCCGGGGGCCAGGAGACGCGAAAAACGGGGCGGACGACTCCGCCCGGCCCCGTTTCACGCCACTATGGCACCTCGGCGGATCAGTACAGCGACTTGCCGCTGGCGTCCTTGATGTCGGACTTCCACAGCGAACGGATCTGCGTCGTCACCGCGTCGGGCAGCGCCACGTAGTCCAGTTCCGAAGCGGACTTCTTGCCGTTCTTGAAGGCCCAGTCGAAGAACTTCAGGACTTCGGCGCCTTGCGTCGGCTTGTCCTGAGCCTTGTGCATCAGGATGAAGGTGGCGCTGGTGATGGGCCAGCTCTTCTCGCCCGGCTCGTTGTTCAGGATCACGCCCATGCCCGGCGCGCTCTTCCAGTCGGCATTCGCGGCGGCGGCGGCGAAGGCGGCCTCTTCCGGCTGGACGAACTTGCCGTCCTTGTTCTGGACCTGGCCGTGCGCCAGCTTGTTCTGCTTGGCGTAGGCGTATTCGACGTAGCCGATGGCGCCGGGGAACTGCTTGACGTAGTTGGCGACGCCTTCGTTGCCCTTGCCGCCCTGGCCGGCGGGCCACTTGACGGCCTTGCCTTCACCCACGGACGACTTCCAGTCGGCGGAAACCTTGGACAGGTAGTTGGTCCAGCCGAAGGTCGTGCCCGAACCGTCCGAGCGGTGGACGACGATGATGTCGGCAGCAGGCAGGTTCACGCCGGGGTTCAGCTTGGCGATGGCCTCGTCGTTCCACTTCTTGACCTTGCCCAGGTAGATGTCGGCCAGCAGCGCGCCGGTGAACTTCAGTTGGCCGGGCTGGATGCCTTGCAGGTTGACCACAGGGACGATGCCGCCGATCACGGCCGGGAACTGGACCAGGCCGTTCTTGGCCAGGTCTTCACCGCTCATCGGATCATCCGACGCGCCGAAATCCACGGTCTTGGCGATGATCTGCTTCTGGCCGCCGCCCGAACCGATGGACTGGTAGTTCACCGTGTTGCCCGTGGCAGCCTTGTAGTCCGAGGCCCACTTGGCATAGATGGGATAGGGGAACGACGCGCCGGCACCGGTGATGTCGGCAGCGTGCGCAGACAACGCGGCAACGCCCAGCACGACGCCCACCGACACTTGCTTGAATACGAGTTTGAACATTTGCAGGTCCTCTGCTTTGTGGGAGGTAAAACTCACGACGGCGTCAGATTACGTAGCAAATATGACATGACCATGACAGCACACATGACGGCCATGGAACTGGACATGTAGAATCATTAACGATTCTCATTCATAAAAAAAATGATGCCTGCTCCCGTGCCCGAACAATGGCATGTCCCCGCGATGACCGCCTCGCTGTCCATCAGCGGTGGCATATTGCGCATGGATCAAGACCAGGCCATTACCGAGCAGAACGACGCCGGCTTGAAGCTGGTCCTGCTGCTGGGCGGGGAGCTGCGTTATTCGATGCAAAAACACCGCCAGATAGGCCTCAAGGGCCCCGCGGTCCACCTCAGCCTGAGCCGCAGCCCGTTCATGGTCAGCCATGCCTTCCATGCCGCCTCGCCGCTGCACTACGTGGCCGTGCGCATGCCCGAGGAAGCGCTGCAGGAAGGCCTGGACCTCGACATCGGACGGCATGCCCGCCAGCGCAACGGCACCGACACCCCGTTTTTCCTCGACCGGCAGGCCAACCGGATCCTGCAGGCCCTGGGCCGGCAATTGCTGGCCTGCCCCCTGCGCGGGAACCTGCGTGATCTCTACCTGGCCGGCAAGGCGCTGGAATTGACCGCCACCGTGCTGGCCGGCCTGGAACTGATTCCCGCCGCCAGCCCGGCCCAGGCCGATGCGCTCATGCTGTCGCCGCGCCAGCTCGACGCGCTGCACGAGGCCCGCGCGCGGCTGCTCGAACAGCTTTCCGATCCGCCCGGCCTGGCGGCCCTGGGTCGCCAGGTCGGCCTGAACGTCACGACGCTGACGCGGGGGTTCCGGGCCGTGTTCGGCTGCAGCGTCTATCAATTCGTGCGCGACCAGCGTCTCGAACTCGCCTATCGCATGCTGGCCGCCGGCCGATGCACCGTGGCCCAGGCCGCGTTTGCCGCCGGCTACAGCGATTCGCATTTCTCCAAGGCTTTCCAGAAACGTTTCGGCATCGCGCCGCGCGGACTGCGCCGCTAGCCCGCGGATACGCCCGATCGCCAGATTGATACCGGCAACCGCCAATTCGTCCCCGGCGCCCTCCCTAGAATTGTTGAGATTGATTCTCAATTCAAGAAAGGGAGAGGGTCTCCGTGGATATCCGCAAGCCATTTCATTCCCGGCCTGGCGCCTTCCGACCCGGCCCGGCCCGCACCGCGCTGGCCTCGGCCATCATGCTGCTGGGCGCCGGTGTCCATGCCCAGGCCGTCCCCGAGCCGCCGGCCAGCATGCTGCCCGCGGTGACCGTCACCGGCGGCGCGGACACGCCGTCGTCCTTGCTCAAGACGTCGCAGTCCGCCAAGGAAACGCCGCAGTCGATCACCGTCATCGACCGCGAGCGCATGCAGCAGCAGAACCTGCAGACGCTGGAGGAAGTGCTGCAGCAGGCGCCCGGGATCACCGTCCAGCCCTATCAGCAGCTCACCACGGGCTACTACGCCCGTGGCTTCAAGATCGACTCCTTCCAGCAGGACGGCGTGCCCGTGCTCATGGGCCAGACGGCCAGTGCGCCGGAAGACATGGGCATGTACGAACGGGTGGAAATCGTGCGCGGCGCCAACGGCCTGCTCCAGGGCACGGGCAACCCGGCCGCCACCGTCAACCTCGTGCCCAGGCGGGCGCCGCGGCGGTTCGAGGCGCGCGGCGCGCTGACCGCCGGCAGTTGGAACCGCTACCGCGCCGAAGCGGACGTGGGCGGCCCGGTGAACGAAAGCGGCAGCCTGCGCGCAAGGCTGGTGGCCAGCCATGAGGACCGCGATTTCTTCTACGACGTGGCAGGCCAGAAGTCCACCAATCTGTACGGCACGGCTGAACTCGACCTGGGCCCCGCCACCGTGCTGTCGGTGGGTGTCCATCACCAGCGCATCCGTTCCATCACCAACATGGCCGGGGTTCCCTTCTATCGCGACGGCCGCGATATCGGCCTGCCGCGCTCGACCTACCTGGATGTCGCCTGGGACCGCTTCGACTGGGACAACACGCGGCTGTTCGCCGGCCTGGAGCATGCGTTCGACAACGGCTGGACCGCCAGGCTCAACGTCAACCACCTGACGGGCGACGCCGACCTGAAATATGCCGGCGCCAATGGCGCGGTCGATCCCGCAACGGGCACCGGTCCGCGCCTGACCGGCGGCGCCTATGAATTCGAGAACCGCCAGACCAGCGCCGACGGTTACCTGAACGGCCCCTTCACCTTGTTCGGCCGGCGGCACGAGGCGCTGGTCGGGATCAACCACCTGCGCACCAGCACCGAGCAGTTCTCCGCCAGTTTCCTGGCGCCGATCGGCGTGCCGGTGGACGTATGGAAATGGGATCCGCGCAGCGTGCCCGAACCGGCGGTCGGTCCCTACGCGTCGCGCGGGCCGACGCGCATGGTCCAGTCGGGCATCTATGCGATGGGCCGGTTTTCGCTGGCCGATCCTCTCAAGCTGATCCTGGGGGGACGGGTGAGCCGATGGAAGCAGGACACCGCCTCCGCCAGTTCCCGGCTCAGCAGCGAGTTCACGCCCTATGGCGGCCTGGTCCTGGACATCACGCCGCAGTGGGCGCTCTACGCCAGCTACGCACAGGTCTTCCAGCCCCAGACACAGACCACGTGGGAGGGCGGCATGCTGGATCCGGTCCAGGGAAGCAACCGGGAAGTCGGCATCAAGGGCGGCCTGCTGGAAGGGCGGCTGGATGCCAGCCTGGCCCTCTTCAACATCCGGCAGCGCAACCGCGCGCAGACCGACCCCGCGCATCCTTGCGCGGGCGCGGTCTGCTACTACATCGCTGGCGGCGAAGTCGAGAGCCGCGGGATCGAGGCGGAAGTCAACGGCCGGGTCATGCCGGGGCTGGACCTGTCGCTGGGCTATACCTACAACGCCACGGAGTACCTGAAGGATGCTCAGTCGCAGGGACAGCCCTTCGCCCGCTTCACGCCCAAGCACATCTTCAGGCTCTGGACGAATACCGTACTGCCCGGAAACGATGGCCGGCTCAGCGCGGGCGTGGGCATCCAGGCGCAAAGCGCCTACACCGTGCAGTCCGGCGGCGTGACCCTGCGCCAGGGCGGCTATGCCCTGGCCAGCCTGCGGATCGGCTACCGCATCAACAAACACATGAGCGCGGCGCTGCACGTCAACAACCTATTCGACCGGCGCTACTACCAGAGCCTGTCCGGCACCAGTTGGAACAACCGCTACGGCGAACCCCGCAGCGTGGCGCTGACGCTGCGCATGGAGTACTAGGGTGCCGGCTCCGCACTGGCCCCTGCGCACCGGCCTGGCCGTCCTGGGCGCCCCCGCGGCCGCCATCGGGCTGGCGATCGCCATCGCGCGCCGGGCGCCGCTGGACGATGCGCTGGACCGGCTGTATGCCGGCATGTTCATCGGCGTGCTGGCGCAGTTGCTGTTGCTGGGCGGCAGCCTGCTCCTGGGCACACGCGCAGCCGTGCCCATGCGCCGCGCCGTGGCCGTCACCCACGCGTGGGCCGGCATGATCGTGGGCCTCGTGCTGTTCGTGGTCTGCCTGACCGGCGTGTTCGCCGTGCTCAAGCAGGAAGTCCGCTATTGGGAGATGCCATCCGAGCGGCAGGCCCCCGCCCCGCGACCCGACCTGGACGCCCTGCTGCATGCGGGCCAGGCGCGATTCGGCGATGCCGCGTCGCTGATGATCCAGTTGCCGGACGGCCTGCGGCGCCATGCCATCGTGGCCTCCGCCGGCGGCCGGCCGGCCACCGGCCAGGCCGCGCTGGTCCTGCGCGCCGACGATGCCCGTCCCATGCCCGCCACCCGTGGCGGCGCGGCGGAGCTGCTGGTCACGCTGCACAACACCCTGCACGCGGGCTTTCCGGGGCGGGTGGTCGTCAGCCTGTTCGGCTTCGCGCTGGCCTTCCTGGTCGTGGGCGGTGTGGCCAACCATCCCCGCCGGTCCCCCGGACTGCTGCGCCTGCGCATCGGCGCGGATGTCCGGACGCTGGCGCTGGACGTCCACAAGCTGCTGGGGCTCTGGCTGTCGCCGCTCCTGCTGCTGATCGCGGTGACGGGCATCTTCTCGGGCCTGGGCGCGCTGGCGACCGTCAACCTGGCGCCCCACGCCTTCCCCGACGACCCGCGCCGGGCCATGCAGGCGCTGATGGACAATGCTTCCTTCCCCGCGCTGGGGCAGCCCGCCGCCATGTCCAGCCTGAACGCCCTGGTCGACAGGCACCGGCAGGCCCATCCCGGATTCCAGGTGGAAAGCGTCGCCATCCTGCATTGGGGCGATGCACAGGCCTACGCCACCCTGCGCGGCCACGGCGCCGGCCAGTTGAGCACCGGCGTGTTCGAGCGCTTCCACTACCGTCTGCGCGACGGCGCGCTGCTGCGCCACGATAGCGCGGCGCAGCGTGGGCCCTGGACCCAGGCGTTCATCGCCATCCAGCCCCTGCACTTCGCGCAGTACGGCGGCACGGCCAGCCGCTGGCTGCATGCGGCGGGCGGCATGGCCGCCGCGCTGCTGGCCGCCTCCGGCACCTGGCTCTGGCTGCGGCGGCGGGCAACGCCGGACCGTCCGCTGGCCTGGCCGAGGCGGATCGCACAAGGCGTCTGCCTGGGGTTGACGCTCTCGTGCAGCGTGCTCCTGGCCATGACCTGCCTGACGCCGGACGCCATGCCGGACCGGCCGGCGCTGCAAGCGTGGGCCTTCTGGGGCTCCTGGCTGGCGTCGGCCGCCGGCTTCGCCTGGCCCGGACACGGCGGCCGGCGCACCACGGCCGCGCTGCGGCTTGCCGGCCTGCTGCTCTGGCTGGCGGCCATCGCCGATCTGGCGCGCCAGGCCGGCCACCCGCTGGCCGCCCAACTGCCGGCGCTGGCCTTCGACCTCCTGCTGATCCTGGCGGGCACCCTGACGTGGCAGCTCGCCCGTTTTTCCTTTCGCCATCCATCATGACCCGACACAAACTCCCCGCCGGCGACGCCTCGCGCCAGCCCCGGCTTTTCGCGCTGTCCTCTTCGCTGGCCGTCCTCCAGGCCGACGCGACCGTCCATCTGATGCCCTTCCAGCGGAATGGCCTGCCGCGGGCCGGCTGGATCATGGGCATCAAACCCATTTCCGATACCGCCTCGGTCCACGGCAACCACTGGGAGCGGCATCCGCGCGGCGACGAAATCCTGACGCTGCTGGAAGGATCGCTGCGTGTCGTCCTGGCCGCGGACGCGGGCGCCGAATGCGAACTGAAAGTCGTCGCGGGCGAATCCCTCGTCGTTCCCCAGGGATGGTGGCACCGGCTGGAGGTAGGCCAGCCGGGCCGCCTGATGTTCGTCACTCCCGCCACCGACAGCGAGCACCGCCTGCACCGCCCCCACGACCAGGAAGACTGACATGCACACCCATTCCCCCGCCTCCACGGCACGGCGCGGCGCCACGCTGCTGCAATGGCCCATGATCGCCTGCCTGTACGCTTCCCAGGGCATCCCCTTCGGGCTCGCGATGGAAGCGCTGCCGGCCATCCTGCGCGGCCAGGGCGCCAGCCTCGGGGCCCTGGCCTACCTACCCCTGGTAAGCCTGCCCTGGGTACTGAAATGCGGCTGGGCACCCATCGTGGACAACCACTGGTCGCCACGCCTGGGGCGCCGGCGCAGCTGGATCCTGCCCATGCAGGCGCTGGTCCTGGCGCTGCTGCTGGGCGTCATGGCGATCGGTGTCACGCAGGCCACCCTGCCCTATCTGCTGGCGCTGTCGGTGGCCGCGTCGCTGGCCAGCGCCACGCAGGACATCGCCACCGACGGCCTGGTCGCCGAACGGTTCGAACCTCATGTGCTCGGCACCGCCAACGCGGTCCAGGTCGCCGGCACCATGATCGGCTTCTTCTACGGCGGCCCGGTGTTCCTGATGGCCTATGCGCGCGTCGGCCTGACGGGCGCGCTGCTGCTCCTGGCCCTGCCCATCGCGCTCAGCCTGGCGCTGGTCGCCGCCTGGCGCGAGCCCGCGTCCCTCTCCGATCGATGGCCGCGCCCGCGGCAGGCCAGCCTGTGGCGCTTCCTGCGGTCAGGTCGGCATGCCTGGGCCCTGGTCGCCGCCGCCTTCCTGTCCGCCGTGACCGTGGTGGCCTGCCACGGCCTGTCCAAGCTGCTGCTGGTCGATGCCGGCTGGGCGCTCGAGAAGATCGGGCAGGTGGGCATGGTCGGCGGCGCAGTCACCATCGTCCTGGGATGCGGAGGCGGCGCCTGGCTGGTGTCGCGGCTGGGCACCTGGGCGGTGTTTTTCACCGGCATCGCCTCGGCGGGCGTGGCGGCCGCGGTCTGGACCGCGCTGGCGTGGACCTCGCCCGCGCTGCCCGCCTACGCGGTCTGGGTGGCGACGCTGCTGACCAGCTTCGGCGCCGGCAGCGCATCCGTCGCGATGATGACCGCCGCCATGCGCTTCGCCCACGCGCGCGACCAGGCCGGCACCGACATGACCGCCGTGCAGAGCATGCGTGACCTGGGCGAGATGGCCGCGTCCTCGTCGCTGATGGCCCTGGCCGCGCTGGCGGGCTACGGCGGCAGCTTCATGGTTGGCGTCGGGCTGGCGCTGGCCACGCTGGTACTGACGCCGGCGCTGCTGCGGTCGCGCCGGGCCTAACCGGCTGTTTCGTCGAAACCGCCCAGCGCCTTCATCAGGTGCGCATGGAGGTTGAACGGCCGGCGGCGCGATCGCACCCGGACGTAATCCCCCGAGGGCTGCTGCTGCCAGGCCAGCTGGTTGTCGCGCAGGGCGAAGGTGAAGGATTCATCGATCACCCGCTTCTTCAGGGCCGGGTCGAATATGGGGAAAGCGACCTCGACCCGGCGGAAGAAATTGCGGTCCATCCAGTCGGCGGACGCCAGGTAGACCATCTCCTGGCCGCCGTTCAGGAAGTAGAACACCCGCGAATGCTCCAGGAAGCGGCCGACGATGGACCGCACGGTGATGTTCTCCGACAGCCCGGGGACGCCCGCGCGCAGGGTGCATACGCCCCGCACCACCAGATCGATGCGCACGCCGGCGCGGCTGGCCTTGTACAACTCCTCGATTACCGAGGGCTCGAGCAGCGAGTTCATCTTGGCCATGATCCGCGCCGGCTTGCCCGCCCGCGCATGGCGTGCCTCGCGGCGGACCAGCGCCACCATGGTCTCGTGCAGCGAGAACGGTGCCTGCAGCAGGCATTTCAGGTGGCGGCGCGCGCCCAGTCCGGTCAGTTGCGAGAAGATTTGCTCCATGTCCTCGCACATGCGCGCATCGGCGGTGAACAGGCCGAAGTCGGTGTAGAGGCGCGCGGTGCTGGGATGGTAGTTGCCGGTGCCCAGGTGGCCGTAGCGGCGGATGCGGCCGCGCTCATGACGCAGCACCAGGGCCATCTTGGCGTGGGTCTTGTGCCCCACCACGCCGTAGACCACGTGCGCGCCCACCTCTTCCAGGCGGGCGGCCCAGTTGATGTTGGTCTGCTCGTCGAAGCGTGCCATCAGTTCCACCACCACGGTCACTTCCTTGCCCGAACGGGCGGCCGCCAGCAGCAGGCGCATCAGCTCGGAGTCCTCGCCGGTGCGGTAGATGGTCTGCTTGATGGCGACCACGCCGGGATCGGCCGCCGCCGCCGTCAGGAAATCGATGACTGGCTGGAACGACTGGTAGGGATGGTGCAGCAGCCGGTCCTGCGTGGCGATGGCCTTGAACAGCTCGTCCGGTGTCAGGTTGTTGCGGTCGAAGGGGGATGGAATGGCCGCGCGGAACGGCGGGAATTTCAGCTCCGGCCGGTTGATGCCGTTCACCAGCTGCATCAGCCGCGCCAGGTTGACCGGCCCGTCCACCCGGTAGGCGTCGGCGGGCGTCAGGGAGAATTCCTTGAGCAGGAAGTTCTCGAGCTCCACCGGACTGGAGTCGGCCAGCTCCAGCCGGACGCCGTCGCCGAAATGCCGCTGCGTCAGCTCGCCTTGCAGGGCCTGGCGCAGGTTGGTGATTTCCTCGTCATCGACGAACAGGTCGCTGTTGCGCGTCAGGCGCCACTGGTAGCAGCCGTCCACCGTCATGCCGGGGAACAGGTCGCCCACGAAGGCCTGCATGAACGAGGTCAGCATGACGTAGCCGTGAGGGTGGCCGGACAGCTCGGGCGGCATCTGCGTCAGGCGCGGCAAGGCGCGGGGCGCCTGCACGATGGCGATGGCGGCATTGCGGCCGAAGGCGTCGCGTCCCGACAGCTGGACGGCGAAGTTCAGGCTCTTGTTGAATACCCGCGGGAAAGGATGGGCCGGGTCGAGGCCGATGGGCGTCAACAGCGGCATGACGTCCAGCCGGAAGACCTCGTGCGCCCACGCCCGCTGCGCCGGGGTCCAGCTCTGCGCCATGTGCAGCACGATGCCCTCGGCCTGCAGCCGCGGCAGCACCTCGCGGTTCAGCAAGGCATATTGGCGCTCGACCAGCGCATGGGCGGCCTCGGATACACGCTGCACGACCTCGGCCGGCGTGCGGCCATCCAACCCGCGCGCACCGGGATTCTGCCGCACCTGTTCATGCAGGCTGGCCACGCGGATCTCGAAGAACTCGTCCAGGTTCGATGCGACGATGCACAGGAACCGCAATCTCTCGAGCAGGGGCGCCCGGTCGTCCTCGGC
The DNA here is from genome assembly GCF_039523035.1 of Pigmentiphaga daeguensis. Lineage (NCBI taxonomy): Bacteria > Pseudomonadati > Pseudomonadota > Betaproteobacteria > Burkholderiales > Alcaligenaceae > Pigmentiphaga > Pigmentiphaga daeguensis. The sequence goes on from NZ_BAAAEN010000007.1 coordinate 59,125, forward strand.
CAGGGCCAGCACTCGTTCGTTGAACTTGAGCAAGGCAAGCTCGCGATTCAGGAACAGGTCTTTGGCAGGCAATCTGGCAACCATGGAATATCCGCAAAAATGGGCGACGAAGCTGAGACGGTTATTTTTGCGTCAAAATGATGACTACCTTATGACAGTGCAACCATTCTGTCATCGAAGCGCCTTATTCTTGCAGTTCGCATTCCTTCTTTCCATTCCATGAACCAATTGCTCGCCGCCGTCGATCTCGGCTCCAACAGTTTCCGCCTGGTGATCGGCCGCGTGGTCGACGAAGGCGGGACCATCCAGATCTACCCGGTCGACCGGCTCAAGGAAACCGTGCGGCTGGCGGCGGGCCTGCGGGCGGACAAGACGCTGGATACCTCGACCACCGATTTCGCGCTGCAGGTGCTGCGCCGTTTCGGCGAACGCCTGCGCAGCTTCCATCCGGAACGCGTGCGGGCAGTGGCCACCAACACGTTCCGCGTGGCGCGCAACGTCGCCGAGTTCCTGCCGCTGGCGGAAGAGGCCCTGGGCTTTCCCATCGAGGTCATCGCCGGGCGCGAGGAAGCGCGCCTCATTTTCTCGGGCGTCTCGCACTCCCTGCCCCCTTCCCCCGCCAAGCGGCTCGTGGTCGACATCGGCGGCGGCTCGACCGAGTTCATCGTCGGACGGCGCTTCGAGCCCGAGCTGATGGAATCGCTGTACATGGGATGCGTGAGCTTCAGCCGCGCCTACTTCCCCGACGGCATCATCGACGCCCACGCCATGAAGCAGGCCGAAATGGCCGCCCGCCGCGAGATCGAGGTCATCGCCAAGCAGTATCGCAAGGCGGGATGGCAGGAAGCCTACGGCTCGTCGGGAACGAGCAAGGCGCTGGGCGCGATCCTGACCGAGTCCGGCTTTTCGGAATCCGGCATCACGCGCCGCGGCATGGACAAGCTCAAGGACAAGCTGATCAAGGCCGGTACGGTCGAACGCGCGCAGCTGGCGGGCATCAAGCCGGACCGCATCTCGGTGCTGCCCGGGGGCCTGGCCATCATGAGCGCGATCTTCGACGAGTTGGGCCTGGACGTGATGCGCACGGCCGACGGCGCGCTGCGCGTGGGGGTGCTGTACGACCTGGCCGGCCGCGACGCCTCGCTGGACAAGCGCGACGACACGGTGCGCCAGTTCATGAGCCGCTACAAGGTGGACCGCGCCCAGGCCACGCGCGTGCGCCAGACGGCGCTGGAACTGTTCAAGCAACTGGTGCCCATGCCCGCCGACGAGCACCAGGAATTGACCCGGGTGCTGGGCTGGGCCGCCGACCTGCACGAGATCGGCCTGTCCATCGCCCACAACACCTATCACCGGCACTCGGCCTACATCCTCGAACACGCCGACATGCCGGGCTTCTCGCGCCAGGACCAGGCGCTGCTCGCGCTCCTGGCGCTGGGCCACCAGGGCAAGCTGGCCAAGCTCCAGCACTTGGTCAACCACCACGAGCAATGGATCGCCATCCTGTGCCTGCGCCTGGCGGCCATTCTCTACCGCCGGCGCGAGGACATCGCCGCGCCGCCCATCAAGGTCTCGGTCAAGGGATCGTCCATCATCGTCAAGACCGACGCGGCCTGGATGAGTGCGCACCCGCTGACCGACTTCACGCTGCGCGCCGAGGAATCAGAATGGCGCAAGGTGGGATTCACGTTCGAGCTGCTTGAGCTCTGAACGCAGGCGCCGGGTCAGCCTGCGCAATACCTTCACCCCGGTGCGGCGCAGCCGCCGCGTCAACCGCAAACGCCTGCGCCGCGTTGCCGACGGACGCGGGAACGCGGCCGCCAGGCGGCGGCCAGGCGACGCCACGGACCTCACGAACGCCTCGAGACCTGGGATTCCAGCCCGAAGTGCCGGCGATAGCGATCGTCCAGCGCGTCGATGGACAGCAGCATGGGGAAATCGGCCGTGTTGAAATCGGCGTCCCAGGCCGGTTCGCCGCAGACGCGGGCCCCCACCTTCAGGTAGCCCTTGATCAGGGGCGGCACGCGGGTCGGCAGGTTGCAGTCCAGGCGCTCGACGGGAAGGCGGTGCAGCGGCTGCACGCGCAGGTCGCGGGCCTGTTCGATGTCGGCCGCCACCGAGCGGTACACCCCGGCCGCGGTCGCGCCGTCGTCGCGCAGGCTGACGCTGGCGCAACCGAACACGTAGCGCTTTCCGGTGCGGCGCAGGAACTCGGCCAGCCCCGACCACAGCAGCATGATGACGGCGCCGCTGCGGTAGTCGCGATGGGTGCAGGAACGTCCGAACTCGACCAGCTCGCTGCGGATGGCGCCCAGGCCGGACAGGTCGAACTCGGATTCGGAATAGTAGCCGCCGGCCTGGCGGGCCTGATCGGGCCCCAGGATGCGGTAGGTGCCCACGACCCGGCCGGTATCCAGTTCGCGCACGATGAGGTGTTCGCACCATGCATCGAACCGGTCCTCGTCGATGCCGTCGATGGCGGTCGGGAACACGGCCCCCATGTCTTCGGTGAACACCTCGTAGCGCAGGCGCTGGGCTTGCCGGACCTCTTCCCAGGAACGCGCCAGCCCCACAGCCAGGCCGGGGGTCTGGACACCGCCTTGAAGTTCGTCGGCCAGGCCGCGACGCGCTTCGATGCGGGTGAATTCGAGCATATGCACACTCCTTGACAGGTAAGTCGAGTGTCGGTGCTTAGCGTTTCACGTCATTGACAGAATAATGACGGTACCATGAATCGGTCACAATCCGTGCCCTTGTTGAAACGCCTGCTTACGAATGGAGCCCCCCCCTACGCGCTTACGCGCGCCCCCCAGGGGGCGAAACCGGCGGACCGGCAAAGCCGGATCCGCGGTTTCCTGGGTCTAGGGAAACTGTCTTGGACTGAAGCACCGGTGCTTCGCTGGCAGCCAGCGAAGCACCGGCGCCACAACCCGAGAAACGGGTACTAGACCCAGGATGCGGTGGATCCGGCTCCGCCGGTCCACCCGCATCGCCCCCTTGAGGGGGCCCGCGTAAGCGGGTAGGGGGTGGGCTTTCCTTGCCCGCGTCAGCGGGTAGGGGGTGGGATTCCCCTCCCTAGACAAACTCGGGATTGATGACCGCGCGGACGACGACCTGGAAGTCTTCGTCGCGCTGGCGGCGGGCCAGCCACCACAGGCCGCCCTTCTTCAGGCTCCAGGGCAGGTCTTCGCCGGCCAGCAGGGTGCTGGCCACACGCCCCAGCGTGGGCTGGTGGCCCACCACCAGCACCGATCGCGGCGACAGGGGCCAGCCGGAGGCGGCCAGGACGTGGGCGGGCGCGGCCTCGGGCGCCAGTTCCGGCACGACGGTGTAGTCGCAGCCCAGGGCGTCGGCGGTCTGGCGCGTGCGCACCGCGGGGCTGGCCATGACCATCAGGTCGGAAGGGCCATGGGCCCGGAGCCACGCGGCGACGGCCTCGGCCTGCTTGTGCCCGCGCCGCGTCAGGGCGCGCTGCAGGTCGTTCGGGCCGTCTTCAGCCTCGGCGTGGCGCCAGAGAATCAGGTTCATGGATGCTGCTTGCATGGTCATGATCGAAGCTCCCGATTTTGCCTGCCGGGCATGACTGAGGCTTGACAGACCCTAGGCCAGGCTGGCGGACAGGAGTCCCAGGCACTCGTCGACCAGGGCCTCCTCGGCCGCCTCGACCATCAGGCGCAGCTTGGGCTCCGTACCCGAGGCACGGATCAGTACCCGTCCCTGGCCGTCCAGGCGCCGCTCGACCTCTTCCCTGGCATGGGCCAGCCCGGCGTGCTCGTGCCAGTCCAGGCCCGGCGCGAGCGGAACGTTCACCAGCTTCTGAGGATACAGCCGCAGCGGCTCCAACAGCTCGGCCAGCGACTTGCCCTGGCGGCGCATCGCCGCCAGGACCTGGAGCCCGGCCATAGTGCCGTCCCCGGTCGTATGCCGGTCCAGGCACAGCACGTGGCCGGAACTCTCGCCACCATACAGCCAGCCCTTCTTGCGCAGCATCGCCAGCACGTAGCGGTCGCCCACGGCGGCGCGCGCGAACGGCACGTTCAGGTCGCGCATCCGGTGCTCGAAGGCAAGATTGGTCATCTGCGTACCGACCACGCCCGCCACCGGCCCGGCCAGCAGGCGATCCGTCACGATGGCATACAGCAGCTCGTCGCCGTTGTAGCGCCTGCCGTCGCCATCGACCATCAACACGCGGTCGGCATCGCCGTCGAGCGCGATGCCCAGGTCGGCCTTCTGCGCCTGCACCGCCTCGGCCAGCGCGTCCAGGTGGGTGGCGCCGACGCCGTCGTTGATGTTCATCCCGTTGGGCGCGCAGCCTATGCAGCTCACGGTGGCGCCCAGTTCCTCGAACACCGCGGGCGCCACGTGGTAGGCAGCGCCATGGGCGGCGTCGATCACCAGCCGCATGTCGGCCAGGTCGAGGTCGTTGGGGAAACCGCTCTTGCAGAACTCGATGTAGCGGCCCGCCGCGTCCGTCAGGCGCTTGGCGCGGCCCAGCTTGCCGGACGGCACGCATCCGACCGGTTCGCCCAGCGCCGCCTCGATGCGCAGCTCGACCTCGTCGGCCAGCTTCATGCCCGTGGCCGAGAAGAATTTGATGCCGTTGTCGAAATAGGGATTGTGCGAAGCGCTGATCACGATGCCGGCCGACAGGCGCAGCGCCCTGGTCAGGTATGCGATGGCCGGCGTGGGCATGGGACCGGCCAGCAGCACGTCGATGCCCGCCGCGGACAGCCCGGCCTCGAGCGCCGATTCCAGCATGTAGCCGGAGATGCGCGTATCCTTGCCGATCAGGACGACCGGCTTCCCTCCCTCGCGATGTTCGGCCGTCAGGACCCGACCGGCCGCATACCCCAGGCGCAGCGCGAATTCCGCGTTGATGACCTTTGATCCGACCTTGCCCCGAATGCCGTCGGTTCCGAAATACTTGCGTCGTCCAACCATCTTGGATGGCCCCCTGCTTGTTGTTCTTGTCCGCGCGAGAAGCGCGCGGCCATCATTCGTCCCAGGCCCGCACCGCTTGCCAGACCTTCAGGGCGTCCACGGTGGCCGCGACGTCGTGGACGCGGACGATGGCCGCCCCGCGGTCCACCGCGGCCAGGGCCGCCGCGACGCTGCCCGCCACCCGTTCCCCCACGGGCTTGCCGGTCACCGCCCCGATCATGGTCTTGCGGGACACTCCGATTAGTAGCGGATATCCCAGCGCACCGATAGTGGGCAAACTACGCATGAGCTGGTAGTTGTGGGCGGTAGTCTTGCCGAACCCGAATCCCGGGTCCAGGCAGATCCGCTCGCGTGCCACGCCTGCCGCCAGCAGGCGCTGCGCCTGCTGGCGCAGGAAGGCGGCCACCTCGCCGACCACGTCGCCGTAGACCGGCGCCTGCTGCATGGTGCGCGGTTCACCCTGCATGTGCATCACGCACAAACCGCTCGCCCCCCGCGCCACCGCCTCAATGGCCCCCGGCTGCCGGAATCCGTAGATATCGTTGATCATGTCGGCGCCCGCATCCAGCGCCGCCCGCATCACCGCCGGCTTGAAGGTGTCCACCGACAACGGCACCCCGCAATCCCGCAGCGCCTCGATCAACGGCAACAGCCTTGCCAGCTCGTCCTCCAACGACACCGGCGCGGCCCCCGGCCGCGTCGACTCGCCGCCGATATCCAGCATGTCGGCCCCTTCGGCGACCAGTTGCCGCGCATGCGCGATCCCCGCATCCAGCGCCAGACTCTTCCCCCCATCGGAAAACGAATCCGGCGTGACGTTGATGATCCCCATGACCAGCGGCCGGGAAAACTCAAGAGAAAAGCGACCGCACTGAAGCCGAAGCGGAGTATCGGAATGAATTGGCACGGAACCCTGCATGCATGCTTACGCCACGAAACAACAAAGGGCGGCAAAAACGCCGCCCTCCACCAGCCAGTTGCCCTCCCAGGGCACGGCGGATCCGGCTCCGCCGGTCCGCCAGTGCCGCCCCTGGGGGCCGCGCCAAGCGCGTAGGGGGACCGCTAAGCCACCGCTGTTGCGTTCTGCGCGACGCCGCCGGTGCTGGGCGGCGTGTTGGGCGGCGCGCCGGCCGAATCCGAGGCCTTGGGCGGCCGCGGCGGACGTCCGTCGATGATGTCGTTGATCTGGTCCGCGTCGATGGTTTCCCACTCGAGCAGCGCGCGGGTCATGGATTCGACCTTGTCGCGGTTGTCCTCCAGGATCTTGCGCGCCACCGCGTACTGCTCATCGATGATGCGGCGGATCTCGCCATCGACCTTCTGCATGGTCGCCTCGGACACCTGGGTCGTCTTGGTGATGCTGCGGCCCAGGAACACCTCGCCTTCGTTCTCGGCATAGACCATGGGGCCCAGCGAGTCGGTCATGCCGTAGCGGGTGACCATGTCGCGCGCGATCTGGGTCGCCCGCTCGAAGTCGTTCGAGGCGCCGGTGGTCATCTGGTTCATGAAGACTTCTTCGGCGATGCGGCCGCCGAACAGCACCGCGATGGTGTTCAGCATGCGGTCCTTGTCCATGCTGTAGCGATCGCCCTCGGGCAGCTGCATGGTCACGCCCAGCGCGCGGCCGCGCGGGATGATGGTGACCTTGTGCACCGGGTCGGTCTTGGGCAGCATCTTGGCGACGATGGCGTGGCCGGACTCGTGGTACGCGGTGTTGCGGCGCTCTTCCTCGGGCATGACGATGGAGCGGCGCTCGGCGCCCATGATGATCTTGTCCTTGGCCTTCTCGAAGTCCAGCATGTCCACCGTGCGGCCGTTGCGGCGGGCGGCGAACAGCGCGGCCTCGTTCACGAGGTTGGCGAGGTCCGCGCCCGAGAAACCGGGCGTGCCGCGGGCCAGGATGGTGGCGTCGACGTCGGACGACACCGGCACCTTGCGCATGTGGACCTTCAGGATCTGCTCGCGGCCGCGGATGTCGGGCAGCGGCACCACGACCTGGCGGTCGAAGCGGCCCGGGCGCAGCAGCGCCGGGTCGAGCACGTCGGGCCGGTTGGTGGCGGCGATCACGATGATGCCCTGGCCGGTCTCGAAGCCGTCCATTTCCACCAGCATCTGGTTCAGGGTCTGCTCGCGCTCGTCGTTGCCGCCGCCCAGGCCGGCGCCGCGCTGGCGGCCGACGGCGTCGATTTCATCGATGAAGATGATGCAGGGGGCATGCTTCTTGGCGTTCTCGAACATGTCGCGCACGCGGGCCGCGCCCACGCCGACGAACATCTCGACGAAGTCCGAGCCGGAGATGCTGAAGAACGGCACCTTGGCCTCGCCGGCGATGGCGCGCGCCAGCAGGGTCTTGCCGGTACCCGGAGAACCCACCATCAGCACGCCGCGCGGAATGCGGCCGCCCAGCTTCTGGAATTTCGAGGGGTCGCGCAGGAAGTCGACCAGTTCCTGGACGTCTTCCTTGGCCTCGTCGCAGCCCGCGACGTCGGCGAAGGTGACCGTGTTCGAGTTCTCGTCCAGCATGCGCGCACGCGACTTGCCGAAATTGAACGCGCCGCCGCGTCCGCCGCCCTGCATCTGGCGCATGAAGAATATCCAGACGCCGATCAGCAGCAGCATCGGGAACCACGAGACGAAGATGCTCATGAAGAGCGAGGGCTCTTCCTTGGCCTTGCCCGACACCTGGACGCCGTACTTCATCAGGTCGCTGACCAGCCAGAGATCGCCGGGGGACGTGATGCTGTAGGGACGGCCGTCGGTGGGCGTGACGCTCAGCACATCGCCCTGGATGTCGACTTTCTGGATGCGCCCGGCCTTGGCCTCTTCCATGAACTGGGAGTAGGACACGGTGTCCTGCGGACGGGTACGGCCCTCGAACTGCTTGAAGACCGTAAACAGGACGAATGCGATCACCATCCAGACCGCGACTTTGGAGAACATGTTGTTCAAGGTCGATCTCCTACTTGATTGCCGATCGGTCGACCTGCCGGAAAATATCCGGCCCGATCGGACACTAAGTCCGATTCTACTATTGTCGGCCGCCGGGATTCTTCAGCCCCACCCCCACGAGAAAGGTCTCGGAGGATTTGTCCCGCGACGCCTTGGGCTTGCGTTCCACCACTCGGCGGAAAGTCTGCTTGAAGCTCTGCACGATCTGGGAAAAACCGCTGCCGTGAAATGCCTTCACGATCAGCGCCCCGTCGGGCTTGAGATGCTCCTGCGAGAATTCCCGTGCCAGATCGCACACATGCTGGATACGCGCCGAGTCCGCGGCACCGACCCCCGATAGATTGGGGGCCATGTCCGAAATAACAAGGTCCACCGGCTGGCTGCCCAGCAGGGCCTCGAGCTGGCGCAGCACCTCTTCCTCGCGGAAATCGCCCTGGATGAACTCCACCCCGGCCACCGGCTCCATGGGAAGCAGGTCCAGCGCGATGATCCGTCCCCGTATCGTACCCTGCGGACCGGCCAGGCGCTCGCGGGCGACCTGGGACCAGCTGCCGGGCGCCGAACCGAGGTCGATGACCACGTCGCCCGGCCGCATGAGCTTCTCGGTGTCCAGGATCTCGGTCAGCTTGAAGGCGGCCCGGGCCCGGTATCCCTTCTGCTGCGCGAGCTTCACGTAGGGATCGTTGATGTGCTGGTGCAACCAGTTCTTCGAAAACTTGTTCTTGGCCATATCTGCCCGGTCATCCGGGTCGGTATCGATTCAAATCAATGCGGCATCGCCGCGCCATCCGGAGCATACTGCGGTCCAGGGCCCGCTCCCCCGAAACCCAAAGGAGCCATCGCGCCGCCGGCCCGGCTCCCGTACAATCTCGCCATGCCAGTCCTAGACATCAATTCGACACTGCGCAGCGCCCTCCGGGCCGCTGCCCACCCGCTCAAACCGGTCGTCCTAATCGGCGACAAGGGCCTGAGCGAAGCCGTCCTGCAGGAAATCGACCGCAACCTCTCGGCGCACGGCCTGATCAAGGTCCGCGCCGGCGGCGAAGACCGCGCCACGCGGGATGAACTGCTCTACCAGATCTGCGGCGAGCTTTCCTGCGCGCCCGTCCATCACCTGGGCAAGGTCTTCATCCTGTACCGCCCGACCGAGCGCGATCCCGATGCCGCCGGCCTGCTGGGCGCCCGCAAGCCCAAGTCGGACGTGTCCACGCTGGGCACCGGGGCGCGCAAGGCCAACGAAGCCCACCTGCCCAAGAAATTGGCGGTGGCCGGCAAGCCCGCGGCGCCGGCCCGTACCCGCGCGGAACGCCAGGATCGCGCCGAGCGCGGCGACGGCGCCCTGACCGCCCGGGAACGCTACCTGGGCACGGACAAGCGCCAGCGGCCATCCACCCACGAGGAAACCGGTTCGCGCCGGGGCGCCGCGCGCACCACGCCGGCCCGCCGGCCCTCGGGCCTGGGCTCCACGCTGGGCGCGGCCCGCAAGACCGCCTCGGGCAAGCCGGCGGCAAAACGGGCGGGCAGCGCGCTGTCGCTGCGCGCCGGCGCCCGCAGGCGGCCGGCCTCGGCCCGTCAACGCACGACCGCCACCAGCCGCAAACCCAGAACCGCCACCAAGAAGTAAAGCACGCTCGACACCCCGTGCCAGGTCCCGAAATCCGCCCAGGCGGGTACGGCCTGGCCGGCGGCGATCAAGGCCCGCCCGTAGTCCATCACGGGCCGGGTGCCGAAATACCCCAACCCTACTCCCACGGCCATGACCAGCACGGTGCGGCGCCCCGCCGCTCCCAGCGGCAACCCGCGCCCCAACCGGTCCAGCAGCAGCATCGACAACGCCACCACCAGCCCGCCATAGGCCAGCAACCGGAACAACGACCCCGCCGTCGCCGCCGCGCGCATGGGCTCGAGCTGCGAAAACAACAACGGCACCACCAGCAGCCCGATCGTCCAAAGCGCCCCACACCACAGCGCCGCCAACAGCCGCACCACCGTAGCCATCAATCAGCCTCCAGGGCAGACCAACACATTGAATCAGGACAAAAATAGGGCAAAAGAACCCCACCCCCTCAAGTCCAGGATGCGGTGGATCCGGCTCCGCCGGTCCACCCGCATCGCCCCCTGGGGGGCGCGCGTCAGCGCGTAGGGGGGGGACTATATATACCGGACGTCCAGAACCTCGTACTCCCGGATGCCGGACGGCGCCTGCACCTCGGCCACGTCGCCGACCGATTTGCCGATCAGCGCGCGCGCGATGGGGCTGGATACCGAGATCAGGTTGGACCGGATGTCCGCCTCGTCGTCGCCCACCACCTGGTAGGTGACACGCTCGCTGGACTCCAGGTCCTCCAGGTCGACCGTAGCGCCGAACACGATGCGGCCGCCCGCGTCCAGTTCGACCGGATCGATGATCTGCGCATTCGACAGCTTGGCCTCGAGCTCCTGGATGCGCCCTTCGATGAAGCCCTGTTTTTCCTTGGCGGCATCGTATTCGGCGTTCTCGGACAGGTCTCCCTGGGCGCGGGCATCGGCGATCGCGGTGATCACGGCGGGTCGCTCCACCGTCTTGAGTCGATGCAGTTCCTGCTTCAGGCGCTCGGCCCCGCGCAAGGTCAGCGGAATGGCAGCCATGTGTACTTCCTTTACGTCTGTGGATTTCGCATCCCCGCGAAGGCGCAAGCTGGCGCCTGCCGCGCTACGTGCGCGGCCGGGAATGGCGATGGTGAAAAATAAAACCCCGGCTCGATCAGGAACCGGGGCGATCAATGTAGATTGTCCGAAAACTGGCGAGAACGCGCAAGCGCCCTCGGGCAAACTTTACCGTTTGAAAACCAAGGGTTAACCCTTGGAACGACTGGCCGGCCGCGCCGCCATGGCTATTCCCAGCACCAGCACCCCCAGCAGGACGATGTGGAACACGAGGTCCGGCCAGGTCTGCGGCCCCACTCCGATCACGATGGTGAAAACGCCCACCAGCGTCCCCAGCAGGGCGAATGCCTGGACCCCCACCGCAATGCGGCGGGCCGCGCCGGCCCACCGCCGCCCCGCAAGCAAACCCAGAATCAGCACCCCGGCGATGATCCCTTCGGCCGTGGCCGCCCTCGCATGCCCGTAGGCATGGCCCAGGACGCCGGCATGGACCAGGCTGGCGGCGGCGAACAGCGCGGCCTCGGCCGCCAGGAAACGGGCGACTTTCGGGCGGATGCTCGTCTCGTTGCGTAAGGCATTCATGGCTTCTCCTGACGGTTTGCCGGACGGACCATCCCTTCCGGCCAATTATTTTGAATGATCAAAATATTTTATTGATCAAAATATGTCAACATAGGCCGACTGGAAATTCGTGAACCGCGATGACGACCTCTCCCGACCAGCCGGATGCCAGCGCCGCCGACGCCTGGAAACTGATGTTCGATTTCCTGATGAAGTCGGCCCCCCAGCGCCTGGAGAGCCAGCAGAAGCATGGCCTCACGCCCAACGATTCGCGCGCGCTCTTCTCGCTGGACAAGGCGGGGAAGCCGGTGGGCACGCTGGCGCGTGAGTGGGGGTGCGATCCATCCACGGCGACCTGGCTGGTGGACCGCCTCGAACGCGCAGGGCTGGCCGAGCGGGTACCCTCGCCCGACGACCGGCGGGTCAAGCTGGTGCGTGTGACGCGCAGGGGTACGGAGACCCTGCAGGACCTGATGGCCGCCTATCAGCGCCCGCCCGCGGAGATGTCACGCCTGTCACGGGACGAATTGGCGGCGCTGGTCGGCATCCTGGGCAAGCTGCGCAAGGACGCCTGACGGCGCCCTTCCCTTGCCTTCGCATCTGGCGGCGCGCCAAGACAAAGGGCGCTCCCCCTTGCGGGGAAGCGCCCTCGCCGGGAACGTTCCGGCGGGAAGCCGTCAGGCCACCGAGCGGTGCAGTTCCTGCAGCGAATACACCTGCAGGCCGGCGCCCTGGCGCATGTACTGCATGCCCTCGACCGCCGCCCAGGCGCCCGCCACCGTCGTGTAGTAGGTGACGCGCGAGGCGAGCGCCGAGGTCCGGATGGCCCGCGAATCGGCGATCGCGTTGCGGCGCTCTTCCACGGTGTTGATCACCAGCGCGATCTCGCCGTTCTTGACCATGTCGACGATGTTGGGCCGGCCCTCGGTGACCTTGTTGACGACCTTCACCGGGATGCCCGCGGCCTCGATGGCGGCCGCCGTGCCGCGCGTGGCGACCAGCGAGAAGCCCAGGCCGTGCAAGCCGCGCGCAACCGCGATGACCTTGCCCTTGTCCTCGTTCTTGACGCTGATGAAGGCGGTGCCGCTTTCAGGCAGGCGCACGCTGGCCGCGAGCTGCGACTTCACGAAGGCCTCGCCGAAGCTCTCGCCCACGCCCATCACTTCGCCGGTGGACTTCATCTCGGGTCCGAGGATGGTGTCCACGCCCGGGAACTTCACAAACGGGAACACCGCTTCCTTGACCGAGAAATACCTGGGCACGATTTCCTCGCCCAGGCCCTGGTCGTCGAGCGAACGGCCGGCCATGGCGCGGGCGCCGATCTTGGCCAGCGGCAGCGAGGTCGCCTTGGACACGTACGGCGCGGTGCGCGAGGCGCGCGGATTCACTTCCAGCACGTAGACGGTGCCCTGCTGGATCGCGAACTGCACGTTCATCAGGCCGACCACGTTCAGCGCGCGCGCCATCAGGCCGGTCTGGCGCTTGATTTCCTCGATCAGCTCGGCCGACAGCGAGTACGGCGGCAGGCAGCAGGCCGAATCGCCCGAGTGCACGCCGGCCTGCTCGATGTGTTCCATCACACCGCCGATGAAGACGCGCTTGCCGTCGGACAGGCAGTCCACGTCGACTTCGATGGCGTCGTTCAGGAAGCGGTCCAGCAGCACGGGCGAGTCATTGCTGACCTTGACCGCCTCGCGCATGTAGCGCTCGAGGTCCTTCTGCTCGTGCACGATTTCCATCGCGCGGCCGCCCAGCACGTAGCTGGGGCGCACCACCAGCGGATAGCCGATGTCCTGGGCATGCGCCAGGGCCTCGGCCTCGGTGCGCGCCGTGCGGTTGGGCGGCTGGCGCAGGCCGAGCTTGTGCAGCAGCTTCTGGAAGCGCTCGCGGTCCTCGGCGATGTCGATGGATTCCGGGCTGGTGCCGATGATGGGCACGCCGTTGGCTTCCAGCGCCTTGGCCAGCTTCAGCGGAGTCTGGCCGCCGTACTGGACGATCATGCCGACCGGCTTTTCCTTGTCGACGATCTCGAGCACGTCCTCCAGCGTGAGCGGCTCGAAATACAGCCGGTCGGAAGTGTCGTAGTCGGTCGAGACGGTTTCCGGGTTGCAATTGACCATGATGGTCTCGAACCCGTCCTCGCGCAGCGCCATGGCGGCATGCACGCAGCAATAGTCGAACTCGATGCCCTGGCCGATGCGGTTCGGTCCGCCGCCCAGCACGATGACCTTCTTCTTGTCGGTGGGGTTGGCCTCGCACTCTTCCTCGTAGGTCGAGTACATGTAGGCGGTATGCGTGGCGAACTCGGCCGCGCAGGTGTCGACGCGCTTGTAGACCGGACGCACGTCGTACTGGTGGCGCAGCTTGCGCACCTCGGTCTCGGTGGTGTCCAGCAGATAGGCCAGGCGGCGATCGGAGAAACCCTTGCGCTTGAGCTGCCAGAAAGTGTTGCGGTCGAGATCGGCCAGCGTCTTCTTCTCGAGCGCCAGCTCGATATCGACGATTTCCTTGATCTGCGCCAGGAACCACGGATCGATGTGGGTCAGCTGGTGCACTTCCTCGAGCGAAAAGCCCTGCGCGAAGGCGTCGCCCACGAACCAGATGCGCTCGGGACCGGGCTCGCCCAGCTCGACCTCGATGCGCTCGCGATCGGTGGTCTTCTGGTTCAAGCCGTCCACGCCCACTTCCAGGCCGCGCAGCGCCTTCTGGAACGACTCCTGGAAGGTACGGCCGATGGCCATCACCTCGCCCACGGACTTCATCTGCGTGGTCAGGTGGGCGTCGGTCTGCGGGAACTTCTCGAACGCGAAACGCGGCACCTTGGTGACCACGTAATCGATGGTGGGCTCGAACGAGGCGGGCGTCGCGCCGCCGGTGATGTCGTTGCGCAGTTCATCCAGCGTGTAGCCGACCGCCAGCCGGGCCGCCACCTTGGCGATGGGGAAGCCCGTGGCCTTCGAGGCCAGCGCCGACGACCGCGACACGCGCGGGTTCATCTCGATCACGATCATGCGGCCGTTGGCCGGGTTGACCGCGAACTGCACGTTCGAACCGCCGGTGTCCACGCCGATCTCGCGCAGCACCGCGATCGAGGCGTTGCGCATCAGCTGGTATTCCTTGTCGGTCAGCGTCTGCGCCGGGGCGACCGTGATCGAGTCGCCGGTGTGGATGCCCATGGGATCCAGGTTCTCGATGGAGCAGACGATGATGCAGTTGTCGGCCTTGTCGCGCACGACTTCCATCTCGAATTCCTTCCATCCGACCAGCGATTCCTCGATCAGCAGTTCGCTGGTGGGCGAGGCCTCCAGGCCGCGGCGGCAGATGGTCTCGAATTCCTCGGCGTTGTAGGCGATGCCGCCGCCCGTGCCGCCCAGCGTGAAGCTGGGCCGGATCACGACCGGGAAACCGCTGGTGCCGGTCTGCTCGGCGATGCGGCGCTGCATGTCCCAGGCTTCGTCCATGGAGTGGGCGACGCCCGACTTGGCCGACTCCAGGCCGATGCTGGTCATCGCGTCCTTGAACTTCTGGCGGTCCTCGGCCTTCTCGATCGCATGGGCGTTGGCGCCGATCAGCTCCACGCCGTACTTGGCCAGCACGCCCTGCTTGTCGAGGTCCAGCGCGCAATTCAGCGCGGTCTGCCCGCCCATGGTGGGCAGCAGCGCGTCGGGGCGCTCTTTCTCGATGATCTTCTCGACCACCTGCCAGGTGATGGGCTCGATGTAGGTGACGTCGGCCGTTTCCGGGTCCGTCATGATCGTGGCGGGGTTGCTGTTGACCAGGATCACCTTGTAACCCTCGGCCTTCAGCGCCTTGCAGGCCTGCGCGCCCGAGTAGTCGAACTCGCACGCCTGGCCGATGACGATCGGGCCGGCGCCGATGATGAGGATGCTTTGGATATCTGTACGCTTGGGCATGACGCGGCTTAACCTTGTTGCTTGCTCTGTTGCATCAGTTGGGTGAACCGATCGAACAGGACGACGATGTCGTGGGGTCCCGGGCTGGCCTCGGGATGGCCTTGGAAGCAGAACGCCGGCCGGTCGGTCAGCTCGAAGCCCTGCAGCGAGCCGTCGAACAGCGACACGTGCGTGACGCGCGTATTGGCCGGCAGGGTCTCGGGGTCGACGGCAAAGCCGTGGTTCTGGCTGGTGATGAAGACCCGGCCGGTGGCGACGTCCTTGACCGGATGGTTGGCGCCGTGGTGGCCCAGCTTCATCTTCAGCGTCTTGGCGTTCAGCGCCAGGCCCATGATCTGGTGTCCCAGGCAGATGCCGAACACCGGGATCCGGCGCTCGAAGAAGGCGCGGGTGGCCTCGATGGCGTAGTCGCAGGGCTCGGGATCGCCAGGGCCGTTCGACAGGAACACGCCGTCGGGATTCAGGGCCAGCACCTCGGCCGCCGGGGTCTGCGCCGGCACCAGGGTAACGCGGCAGCCGCGGTCCACCAGCAGGCGCAGGATGTTCCACTTCACGCCGAAATCATAGGCGACGACGTGGAAGCGGCCATCGCCCTTGGGCGCGTGGCCGGCGCCCAGGCGCCAGATGCCTTCGGTCCACTCGGCGGCCTTGTCCACGGACACGACCTTGGCCAGGTCCAGGCCCGACATGCCGGGGAATTCGCGCGCCAGGCGCAGGGCTTCCTGTTCGTCGCTGCCGGCGTACACGCAGCCGTTCTGGGCGCCCTTGTCGCGCAGGATCCGGGTAAGCTTGCGGGTGTCGATGCCGGCGATGCCCACGACGTTCTGCTGGACGAGATAGTCGGACAGCGAACGCTGCGAGCGGAAATTCGACACGACCAACGAGTAGTCGCGCACGACCAGGCCCGCCACGTGGACCTTGGCGGCCTCGCGGTCCTCGTCGTTGATGCCGGTATTGCCGATGTGGGGATAGGTGAGCGTTACGATCTGGCGGCTGTAGCTGGGATCGGTAACGATCTCCTGGTACCCTGTGATGGCGGTATTGAACACGACCTCGCCCACTGCATGGCCAGGCGCCCCGATGGACGTGCCACGAAAGATCGTGCCGTCGGCAAGCGCCAGTATTGCGGGGGTAGTCTCGGGAAAGAGAGACGGCAACAAGAGAGAATCTCCGAATGGAGTCCTCCTCCCGAGGGTACGCCAACAGGCGCCGCAAGGTGTCGGGCGGCACAACCCGGCTCAGCCATTCTTGCGCAGCTTCCTGCGCGGGCCTGGCGCGGTGCCAACTCGCCACTCGCCGCCGTCCTGCGGCACCGGAAACGGGCACGGGACGGCGAATCGCATGGCGGCACCAGGCCTTCGACGGCTACGGCTGCAACAGATGATCTGCAGCACGCGGTTGTACGAATCAGCAGCGGGGATCGGGGTACGCGCTAAGGGGAGGACGTGGAATTTGAACGTCAAACCTTACAATTATAGCTTATAGAACCTGTTATACGGAGGAACCGTGTCCAACCAGCTCGAAGCCCTGCGCCAGCATTCCGCCGTCGTCGCCGACACGGGCGACTTCGAAGCCATGCGGGCGTTCCGTCCCACCGACGCCACGACCAACCCTTCCCTGATCCTGAAGGCGGTCCAGAAGAGCGAATACCGGCCCCTGCTGGACCGGGTGGTGCGGGACCACGCGGGCGCTTCCACGGCCGAGCGGATGGACCGCCTGCTGGTGGCCTTCGGCCAGGCCATCCTGGACATCGTGCCGGGCCGGGTCTCCACCGAGGTGGATGCCCGCCTGTCCTTCGACACCCGCGCCACGGTCGAGCGCGCCCGCGCCATCATGGCGCTGTACGCCGCCGCGGGCATCCCCAGGGAACGGGTGCTGATCAAGATCGCCTCGACCTGGGAAGGCATCCAGGCCGCGCGCGTGCTGCAAAGCGAGGGGGTGCGCTGCAACATGACCCTGCTGTTCTCGCTGGAGCAGGCCATCGCCTGCGCCGAGGCCCGGGTGCAGCTGATCTCGCCCTTCGTCGGCCGCATCTACGACTGGCACAAGAAGAACCAGGGCGCGGCCTGGGACGAGGCGGCCAACGCCGGCAGCGCCGATCCGGGCGTGCAGTCGGTCCGGCGCATCTACGACCACTACAAGCGCGCCGGCGTCCCGACCGAGATCATGGGCGCCAGCTTCCGCAATGTCGGGCAGATCCTGGCGCTGGCCGGATGCGACCTGCTGACGATCAGCCCCGAGCTGCTGGGCCAGCTGCAGGCGGCCGACGGCGCGGTGCCCCGCCAATTGACGCCCCCCGGCAGCACCGTGCCGCCCGGGGCGCAACTGGGCGAGGCCGATTTCCGCTTCGCGCTGAACGAGAACGCGATGGCCACGGACAAGCTGGCCGAGGGGATACGGGCGTTCGTCGCGGATGCGCGCAAGCTGGACGGGCTGCTGGAAGGAACAGGCCAAAACCAACCTCCCTCCCGGCCAGCTATTTCCTGATATTCGGATCCCATGCGGTATCCACCACCATGAAGGCCGGCAGAGGTACCGCAGCGGCTTCGCTCCACGGCAGCTCATCAACAGGAATGTCCAGCAGCACCCATTGTGACTCAGGCCCCAACCTCAGCGCCTCGCGCAATGCCCCACCGGGCCGACCCGACAGGGCGTAGCGCGCCGGCCATCCGGCAGCGACCAGCCCGCGCGCCCAAGTGCCGGCCTTCTCGGCATCGCCCATGAGCGGCGACGGCACGCGCATGAAGATCTCGACCCCATGCCTATTCAAGTCGGCGCAGGCTGGTGGAAACCCCACCCCTTGCTCCGGTGCGAGCGCCAGCATGACGGAAGGCCGAGGCGAGGTGGAGTGCTCGGCTTCAACCGCCCCCCCCTGTTTTCCCAACCAGGCATCCAGACGTACGCACAGCCCCTGAAGCGGCAAGGACGCGCCATCCAGCCAAAGCGGTAGGTGGCGGGCCGACGCCACTCGCGCCAACGCATCCAGAGCCCAGCCCGGCGCCTTCTTGTCCAAAGGCGCCGCATCGATCTGCTCCTCATCCATTTCCAGCCTAGTAGCCAGACAATCAGCAACGATGGCGCCGCGGTTGGCTTTGGCCCAGGTATTGACCCCGCCGTAGCAAAGCGCGGGGCGTGACTTTCCGGCCGATCGCGCCTTGCTATTGAGCCAGATGGTCGCTGCCGGGTCGGTCAGATCGCGAGCATCGGAGCGGTGCTCTCGTTCGACGCCATGGGTACGCACATAGACCATTCCATCGACCAGTTTTCTGACCACGACAGGAACGAGTGCCTCTTCAGCATCCAAGCCTACCCCCCGGTAGTCATGCTGGCTGCCCTGGACCCGATATCCAAGCAGCGACAGTATCGTGGCCGGCACCTGGGCCAGGGTTGCAGCCCGACGGGCCTCGGCTGCTTCCCGAAACTCGGCAAATAGCTTCGGGTTGACCTGCTGCGCGGCACGATTGAAATACATCAGGAACGGCACCCTCGTCATTTCGTGCTGGAAACGCGAGGAATCATGCCCCACCCCGGTCCCTGGAGACTCCCCGTGATCCGAAAAATACAGCACGACGGTCGGCGCCTCCTCGTTCGCGACCTGCCGGAACAGATGAGCGAGATTGCCATCGATATAGCGCATCGCGTCGTCGTAATCAGCGATGACAGGCCTTGCCGCCGCGCCACCTCCCTTCACGCCGTCCAGCAAAGACTCGATGCGATTTTGCACACTGTCCAGCAGGCCAGGTTTGTCCGCCCCTTGAACCACTCCCTCGCCATAGATCAGCGACGGACTGGCGTCATTCAGAAAAGCATCCCCTGTCCGCCTGGCTCGCGGCGGGATATGATCGGCGTACACACCATGCCCGGCATAGGAATGCAAGAATGCCACCGCCGTTCCGGCGGGCCGGAACGTCTTGAATTTCTGCACGGCGTCGCTGAAAAAAATATCGTCCCAGACACGGCTCGCTTCACCTTGCGCGGCACTCTGCCCCAAGACAGAGGTGGCGCTGGCATAGTTCCGGGAATCCACTCCGGAGAAAATGATGGAGCTGGCCAGATTCCAAACCCCCGTATTTCCCTGGGTGCTCATGAGAAAGGTCGGTATGTTCAGGTGCTTCAAGACATCGACCAGCGACGCACGCGGCCTGTCGGTGATCGGCAGATAGTCGGAACCGCCCGGGATCCCGATACTCAAGGCCTCGAGCAGACTTTGCGAGGTCAGAGTCTGCGTCGAAACAACATTCTCGAATTTCAGCAGCCCTGCGTGCTCCCGGGCAAAAGCGGCCAGTTGCGGAGTCGTGCTCAAGGGGTAACCGTACAGACTCCAGTGCATACTGGTGGTCGACTCCCCGATGTAGACGATCACCCGCATCTCCGAATTGCCCTGGGGAACAAAGGTGAGACGCTCCGCCTGGTTCGCGAAATGCTTGCTGGCACTCGCATAGATATCGGAATTGGAGCGAAACTGCGGCGCGATCTCGCTCAACTGCCACACCAGGGGAACTGCGATGGACGCCACCGCCGCCAGGAAAAGACCGCTGCGCTCCCAGCGCAGCAAAGCCGGCCATCCGAACCGCGTTGCCAGCCATCTCCACCCCAACCCCAGCGCCAAGGTCAACGCCGCCGTCGCGACGACAAGCACAAGCACGCGATCCCAATGCATGGGCACGAGTGTCGCACCCAGCGTTTCCAGGAAAAACCAGGCTTCCGATATCGCGAATTTCTGTGCTTCGGCCAGCGAATCCTGACCTAATGTTTGAAGCCAATCGCTGACAGGCTGAAAATACCTGACCAGCCAGATACCCAGAACTGCCCAGAGAATCGCCCGGATACGGCGCTGGCGGCGGAAAGCAAGCAATGCAAACAACAGAAAACCGTTGAGAAACAAGACCCGCAACACCATTGACCTCCGGATGCCGATATCCGAGACTCGCGACGCCCCCCCAACCAGTCTGAAGGGCGACCCGCTCAGCCCTGGAGGACAATCAGATCGGTAATGACTGAGTTACGGAGGAAACTGGACGACGCCTGAAAAACAGACAGAGAAAAACAGAAAACGCGGGACAGCTTGGTACCATCTTTCCCGCAAAAACCGCCGACGGATGCTGGAGGCGAGTTTAGTATACTCACGCGACACTCGGGGATAGGTCACATCGATTGCGATTTCTGCTGTTTTCGGCCGAAACCCACCGAGCTTGCTTACTCGCCCACAGCGATCGCCGGACGCCACCGATAGACGAGATAAATGCGACCATGAATCAAACGCCCGCCCGCCATACGGTCGCTTTGCGGTCGCCTATTCACGACGACACCTTGATCTCGTTCAATCAGATTCTCGCAATGCTCAAGGCACGCAGGCGGCTCATCCTGGTCGTGCTGAGCATGACAATTCTGTGCTGTGGGCTCGCCGTGCTGCTCCTGCCGCGCACCTGGACCGCGTCGACGGACATCTATATCGATACTTCGGCGGTCGACAGCCGGCTGGCCGCGCCTATCGGCATGTTCAACGAAGGTTATGCCCAGGTGCAGATCGACATGCTGACGAGCCAGCGTGTCGCAGATAAGGCCATCGACCAGTTGGGCTGGCGGCAGGGAGCCGACTATGCGGCTCAAGTCGCCCGGCACGGCAAGTCCGATGCCGACGCGCTACTCATCACGAAGCTCACAAAGAACACGGAAATCATCAGCGGCCGCGGCAGCCAGCTATTGACGCTGATGTACCGTGACCAATCTCCGGCAACGGCGCGCGACGCAGCCAATGCCATCGTCCAGGCCTATATCTCTGTCAGCCAGGATCTGGCGACCTCCTCCGCTCGCAATCGGTTCGAGCAGTACGAACACCAGATCGATCAATTGCGCAACGAAACCAATACCATTCAGGCTGACCTCACCCGCTTCAAGCAGGAAGCAGGCATTCTCAGCAACACAGAGGAAAGCGACCTGAGTATGCAGCGCCTGCAAAGCCAGACGTCTGCCCTGGCCATGCTGCAGAACCAGCGCCTGGAAGCCCAGGCCCAGGCCGCCAATGCGCGCCGCCTGATCAGCCAGGGAATCGCGCCAGCGGAATTACCCGGCATCGCCCAGCTGCCCACCATTCAGGACCTGAAGTCCGCCATCGTCGCCATACAGCGCAAGCTTAACGAAGCCCGCAGCACTTACGGTCCGCGCCACCCGACCATGCTGGCATTGCAGGCCGAGCTGGAACAGAGCCGCGTGCGCCTGGCCCGCGAGGCCCAGACGGCACTCGATGGCATGCTGGCCGATGACGCGCGACTGGCGAGCCAGGAGCAAGGACTCCGCCAGGATCTCGCCGCAGCGCAGGCCGACGTCTTGAAAAGAAAGGGGCAACGGGACCGCATCGCCGACTACGAGCGGCAACTCGCCAGCGTCCAACAGATCTACAACTCCGCGCTGCAAAAATACGACAGTCTGCTTTTTGCCAGCCAATCGACGCTCACCAACATTTCGGTCATGCGTCCCGCCGATCTGCCTAGCGAACCCAGTAGCCCCAAGGTGATGCGCAGCCTGGCCGCAAGCGCCGTGGTCGGTCTGCTGCTGGGTGTCGGACTGGCACTCATGCTCGAGCTCGCCACCCGGCGCATCCGCTGCCCTGAAGACCTGATGCGTAGCACCCACTTGCCTCTCTTGGCCTCCATCGGAAAAACAGGGGCAGACGGCAGGAGGAAAGCCCGATGAACGAACACAGCGACGCTTCCCAATCTACCTCGCCAAGCCGGATGGGCGAGCGCTTCATCCAGGCAGGCCTGCTCACGCCGGCGCAGATCGAGCAAATCAGCCGTTTACAGGCAGAAGAGCAACTGCGCTTCGGCGAAGCAGCGATCAAGCTGGGATTCCTGCGCCAGGACCAGGTGCTGGCTGTGCTGAACGAGCAGTACAACTACGCCACCGCCCTGACTTCGTCGACCACGTTATCGCCTAACCTCTCCATCGCTCATGCGCCCTCCAGCGCCGAAGCTGAAGCCGTCAGAAAAATCCGCACCGCCCTGCTGGGGCTGATCACGGAAAATCAACCGTTTTCCATTGCCATCGCCAGCCCGCGAGCGGGCGAGGGCAAGAGCTATCTGGCGGCAAGCCTGGCGATCGCCTTCTCCCAGTCGGGGCAAAAAACCGTGCTGGTCAACGCCGACCTGCGCACCGCTTCGCCGGATCGGCTTCACGGGCTGGCGATCGCTCAAGAAAGTTCGAGGCAGCCAGCCGCCTTGTCGAGCATTCTTGCAGGACGCAGCAGCCTTCAGGAACTGCCCTCTGTTCCAGGCTTCCCGTCACTATCCGTGCTCGATGCGGGTCCGCTGCCACCGAACCCCCAGGAATTGCTGAATGAACCGCGTCTGCGCAACCTGATCCTGGCCTTGCATCAGACTTACCAGATCGTCATCCTTGACACACCTCCAGCACGGGAGTCCGACGATGCGTCGATCATCGTCCGGCAAAGCGACGCCTGCCTCTTAGTCGGCCGCCAGGACTGGAGCAAGTTGCGCGAAATGGAAAGTCTGCGCGACGCGCTGCTCAATACCGGCACGCAGATCGCGGGCGTGGTCTACAACGCCTACGGCACGGACTCCCGTTCATGGCACCGGTCCGTTCGGCTCCCGTGAAAGATTCCGCCTTGCCCCCCGTACCCCGTGGAAGGCAGGCGTTGTCGCAATCCCTGACGTCCATCGTGGACCAAGGCTGGTTGAGCCTTCTCAATCTGGGACTCGGCCTGCTGCTGATCAGGCTGGCGACTAAGGATGACTACGGACTGTATTCCCAGTTGTTCGTAGCGGGACTGTTCGCCACCACGGTGGTCGAAGCCCTGGTCAGCAGCCCGCTGACCACGCTCGCGTCATCGGCCGATGCAACGCTCAGGGAGTCGCTCATCGCCGATCTCAGCCGATTGCAGCAATACCTGGCACAAGCCCTCGCGCTCGTGATGGCCCTGGCATGCGCCGCCGTCACCGGCCTCGCGACAGGCACCCCGCCATGGGTACTAAGCCTATGCTTCGGTGCCTACGTTTATACCTATACACAGCGCGAGTACAAGCGCACGCTGGATTTCATCGACGGCAGGCCGGACCGCGTCCTGCTACTGGACGGAGTGTACGGTCTGGCCCTGATCGCAGGTGTCAGTCTGCTCACGCTCGGCAACCGGATCACGCTACCCGGCTTGTTCGGCCTCATGGCACTGGCCAACTTGCTAGCCCTGGCTGGCTCCCCGCGCCGGCCCCGCCTCTCACACCAGGCCGACCGATATCGGAAGAACTTGGCCGCGGCCTGGCAACGAGGACGGCTCGCCCTGCCCGGCGCGCTTTCTTCGTGGGTCATCAACTACAGCTACCTGTACATCACGGCGCTGTGGCTGGGCACGGCTGCCGCGGCCGATCTGCAGGCGTCGCGCCTGCTTCTCATGCCCTTGTCGCTATGCGTGGTGGCCTGGGCCCGAGTCGCCTGCCCGATGATGGGTCGGCTGCTGCACGCAAGTCAGGCCGGGCGTCTACGTCAGATCATTGTTCATTCGGCAGGCGTGCTGGAAGGGCTGTCCATTCTGTACATCTGCCTGCTGTGGCTGATGCTTCCGTGGCTGGAAGCCCATGTTCTAGGCGACAACTATCGCGGGCTGGGTCCTCAAGTATTGGCCTGGGGTGTGTATTTCATGATCTACGCCGCCCGCTGGATAGGCACCGCCTTGCTGATGGCGGGAGACCAGTACCGCACGCTGCTGATCGCGGCCGTCGCCAGCCTGGCCCTGCTGCTGGTTTCGCTGTCACCCTTGCTGGCCTGGTTCGGTACCGTGGGAGCGCTCATCGCCCTATCGGCGGCCGAGATTCTTGCGCTTCTTCTGCTAGGGCGTTCGATAGTAGTACTGTCAGCTTCATCCATGCCCGGCCTCCGGCAGTAGGAGCCCTATCTCGTGGACCTGAGTATCTGCATCTGCACTTTCCGCCGGCCCGAGCTTCTTGGGCATCTACTGGCAGCCCTCGGTCGGCAATCGTTCGACGGTGTGCGCGCCGAGATCGTCGTAGTGGACAATGACCCTGCCGCCTCCGGGCTCCCCGTCGCTCGGAAATGGAGTGCATGCCTGCCGCTTCCCATTCAGACCGTCCACGTCCCCACCCCTAACATTTCCATGGCTCGCAATGCCGCAGTCCACGCCGCCACCGGCCGCTTCATCCTGTTCATCGACGACGACGAAAGCCCCGAGCCCGACTGGCCCTTGCACATGCTACGCACCCAGGCCGCGCACAAAGCGGATATCGTAGTCGGCCCGGTATGCCCTCGCTACCATGAGCAAGCTCCAGCCTGGATCGTTGCGGGAGGCTTCTTCGCCCCGCGAGCCCACGCGACGGGTGACAGCCTGCGACCGGACCAGGGCTACTCGGGTAATACGCTGATCCGACGCGAGATGGCGCTGAAACTCCCTGGCCCCTTCGATCCTGCCTTCGGCGCCACTGGCGGCGAGGACGCCATGTTCCTGTGGGACATGCACGGTCTATCCGCGCGCATGGTCTGGTGCGCCGAAGCCGCAGTCTCGGAACACGTACCGACGGCTCGTACCAATCTGGCCTGGATCCTCCGGCGGGCATATTGGGGGGGGCAGACTTTGGTACGAGCTCGCGCCAATCGGCTGCCTCCGGCCCGCAAGGCCGCTCTCTTCGCCTATCTCGGCCTTCGGGCGACTACGCAGTTGTTGCTGGCTGGCGCCTTCGCGCTGTGCCTGCTTCCGGTGTCGCGCCTCAAGGCGATCCGGTGGCTGAACACAGCCTCGGCCCAGGCGGGCAAGCTCAGCGCCATCGTCGGCTACCACAATCGTGAATACGCAGCGTCCTGAACGCCCACCCGCGCCTCGCCTCGACGCATCCGCCGCGAACGGACCATCCTGGCTAGCGGAACTGGCCGTTCTTGCCATTTTGGCCATCACCATGGGATTTCCCCAGCTACGCAGCACCGGCATGTTCGACCTTGCGGCGGCGGACGTCATCCAGACCACGGCAGGCTCGGCCAAGACGCAGATCGTCTACGGATCCTGCTTTCTCGCCGCCCTGTTCGTCGCCTGGAACTATCAGCGTCAGATCTGGCAGGCTTTCCAGCAGAACGGCCTGCTGCTGCCCATTTTCCTGGCGCTATGCGCCGCCAGCATCGCCTGGTCCCCCTATCCCGTGGTCACGTTCAAACGCGTAGTTCAGTTGGGCGGGCTGCTACTGATCGGCTATCTCGCAACCCTGCCCGGCATCCGCACGGCAGGCCTGGTACGCTCGCTCCGGGACACCCTTACCCTGATGCTTGTTCTTTCCATGCTGATGGCGCTGCTGCTGCCGCAATATGGAGTGGACGCTTCCCATCAACAGGCTTGGCACGGCCTTTTCTGGCAAAAAAACAGCCTTGGAGCCGGAGCAGCCGTGTGTGCGCTGCTGTGGTTTCACCATGCGTGCGACCAGGGACGGGGATCGCGGCTCCCCCTTGCCGGATTGGCATTTTCGCTATTCATGGTGCTGATGTCGCGGAGCTCGACCTCCTTGGTCATCCTGGCCATCGCGGTGGTTCTTTACATCGCTACGCGCTACTTGCAGTTATTCTCCAGTCGCGTGGGTCTTATGACTGTCTTGGGTCTCGGCTGTGGGGCGCTGGCTGCGTTGCAGGCTTTTTATGTCCTTCATGGTCATCTGCCCGCCTGGTCGGACATCATCAGCCCCTTAGTCTCTCTGCTTGGCAAAGACCCGGACCTGACCGGGCGTACCCAGATCTGGGCGTTGCTATCCTTGTCCATCGAGCAACACCCTTGGCTGGGAATCGGTTACGGCGCCTTCTGGATCGGCCCCGGCGGCCCAGCCCAATACATCGCCGATCGGATACTCTGGATGCCTTCCCATGGACACAACGGCTTCCTTGACATGCTGAACGAGCTCGGCTTGGCCGGGCTCACACTGCTGGTCCTGATCCTCGTTGTTCATTTTTTCAGGCTCGCACGCTTGAGCCGATACGATAGTGCTGAGACCGCATTGCATTTCGGCTTGTTCGCAATGATCATCATCGGCAATTTTTCCGAAAGTACGTTCCTGCTCGGCCTCTCGTTCCAGAATTGCCTGTTCATCTACTCGGCAATAATCGTGTCCTCGACCCTGGCTGAACATCGCGAAATCCACGTCGCCACCCAAGCTTTGAACCAGCGTAGGGAGGCAAGGTGAAAGGTTGCCATCCTCGGTCCGGGCCACTCCGCCAATCCATCATCGCCCTGGCCTGCGCATTGATCGCGCTTGCCTGGACATCAATCTCCAATGCAGCGCCCGCCACCTACGCATTCACGGTGGACGAAGACAACCTGAACGGAGCGCCTGACTACTCCTGGCTCAACACCTCACTGGAGGCAAGCGACCGCATCGTCGTCCACGGCGGAACCTTCCGCACGATCGGCGCCGACGGCCTCGCTGGCACGAGCGACGATAGGCGCGTGCGTATCTATGGCATCAACTTGAGCTTCAGCGCCAATTTCCCGAAATTGCAGGACGCTCCGCGGATTGCCCGAAGGCTGCGCAAACTCGGCATCAACGCCGTCCGGCTGCATCACCTGGACACCGCCCCCGGCGAAGCAACCGATCCTCCTCGCAGCATCCTTACCCCTGGCCCCTATCCTTCCTTCAACACCGAAGCCGTGGCCCGGCTGCGCCATTTCATCTCGGCGCTGGCCCGCGAAGGTATCTACGTAAACCTGAATCTGCACGTGGGATATCGCTTCCGGCCTGACATCGACGGTGTGCCTCCTTTCAAGGCCAATGACCTGGTCCGGCCGCTGAACACTCCCATCATCGTCTACGACGAACAATCCATTGCTCTGCAAGAAATCTATGCCCGCGAACTCATCAGACGCCTAGACCTGAATCGCTCCCCCGCGCTCGCCATGGTGGAGATCAATAACGAGTCGTCGCTGCTGGCCTCATGGCAGGAACCCGGCGAATGGGGCGATGCCGTCCCTGAGGCATACCAACCCGCGCTCCTTCAAAAGTGGAACGAATGGCTGGTACGACGCTACGGGTCCCGCGAGGCTGCCTGCAAGGCGTGGCAAGACTGCCCAGGCGGCTCCGCATCCTCCCTCCTGCCGCTGCTCGCACCGGCGGATACTGGGCAGCCCTCCAGCCTGGCCAATGAGCTTATTCGCAAGGTCACCCGGAAACTCTCCACGCTTTCACCTTCGCTCTCCGGCAACCGAGAGGCGCTCGATAGGGTGCCGGCCACCGGCAAACAGCGGCGCTTGCGGGATTTTCTGATGTTCCTGGCCGATACGGATCGCGCCTATTTCGATCGGCTGGCACGTGTAGTCCGCCAGGAAGCCGGCGAACAGGTTCCCGTCACCGGAACGCAGATGAGCTATGGCAATGCTCTCAATCTGGCCTCTCACCGTGACATGGATTACATCGACGCGCATTTCTATGTCGACCATCCCCATTTCCCGCAAGGCCTGGCCAACGACCGAAACTGGCGCGTCTGGGACACCTCACTCACCGGTTCGCAAATGCGCCGACTGCTGGATATTGCGCTGATGCGCGACATGCGCAAGCCTTTTGTCGTGAGCGAATACAACCAGCCTTTCCCCAATCGCCAAGGCGCGGAAATCCTACCCATCATGGCAACCCTCGCCGCGCGCCAGGATTGGGATGGACTGTTCTTCTTCGACTATGGCGACATTTTCGATACCACGTCCGGCGCGCCGGGTAACTTCGCGTTGCGCGGCGACTGGGGCAAATATGTGCAGTTCGGACAAAGCGCCTGGATGTTCCGAACCGGGGCCATTCCGGCTCTCGGCCACGACCGCAGCCTGTCTCTGGACACCGAGGCCCTGGCAGGTATCGCCGCCAGCCGGGCCTCGGCACCCCTGCAAGCCTACGCCCGGGTTCTCGGGAACATAGGAGTAGAAACGCTGTGGCAGGGTCGGCTGGGTATGACGGTATCCGCCAGCGCCGCGACGCCACGTCCGGACACGGATACTGACCCATCGTCCGTGGACGATATCGCCAGCTACGACCCGGAACAAAAGACATTCACCCTGCGTGCCCCGCGCGCCTGGGCCCTGGCCGGTCTCGGCATAGCCGCAGGCAACGACACGTCATCCCTTCGAGCCCTGGTTGACGTCACGGAAGCCTTTCCTTTCAGCATTCTTCTGACTCCCCTCGACAACGAAGAAATATCCCGATCACGCGCTCTGCTGCTAAGTCTGGGCAGCGGGACGGTCGGCTCCCAGCCCGGCAGCGTTCCGCCTCGCCCCAAACGCTGGATCCGTCATCCCGCAGGATCGTACTCCTGGACGCTGGAACCCGATCCAAACCATCCTGGCAGTCTTTCCGGCTCTCGCTATGCCACGCCTCCAGCCTGGCTGACCACGGCTCCGGTACACCTGCGCTGGGCCACGCACGCCCGGAAAATCACGGTCTATCCGCTGGACGGCCGGGGGCAGCGGCTCCCCCCCCTCGAGCCGGAACGGGCAAGAGTCGAAGCGGGATTTGTCGAACTTGATCTTCGACAAGCACCCGAACATGCCAGCCCATGGTATGAGATCATTGCCCGTGATCAAGCGGCGGACAGCAGGCGTTGAGACACGGGGCACGCACGATGCAAGAAATCAAAGGACTGAACGGTTTGCGCGGCGTGGCGGCGCTCATGGTCTTCTGGGCTCACCTCAAGGAAACGCTGATCACCCTCAACCCCGGACTCGAATGGCACCCTCTGGTCGAGCGCATGTTCCTGAGCGGGGGGCGCCAGGTGGACGTCTTCTTCGTCCTCAGCGGATTCATCATGACGCTGACCTACCAATCCTGGTTTGCCACCAGAGTCAGTCTGCGGGAGTATCTCATCTTTCTGCGTCGACGCCTGGCGCGGATCTATCCACTGCACCTCTTCATGCTGCTGCTGGTCGCGGCCGCTGCGCTGACCGCTGCTCTCGCCGGCTTGAACGTCCGAAACGGACTCGAGCGTTTCGACCTGGCCACGCTCCCTCAACACCTGCTGCTGATTCATGCCTGGGGACCTTTCATGCCAGGCCCCGGGGCCTGGAATCCTCCGTCGTGGTCCATCAGCGTCGAATGGCTAGCCTACCTGCTTTTTCCGTTCTTGCTCTGGCTTGCCTTCCGCATACGCAGGCATCGCGCAGCCTGGGCACTCATGATCACTGTCGCGCTGGGTATCAGCACCAATATCATCTACGCCTGGAGCATCATTGGACCAGGTGCGGTTACTCGCGGATTGACCGAGTTCGGGCTCGGATGCGCCGTTGCCCTCTGCGCGGAAGGGTCCGCGGCGCAATGGTTGGCTAGCCGGCGGGGCAGCCTCTTGGCGGCAGGCCTGCTGCTGCTGACTTACGGACTGGTGCCCGACACCGGTTTCATTATCGCCCTGGCTTGCTCCCCCTTGTTGCTCAGTCTGTGCGGCAACAATCCGGTCGGCCGCGCCTTGGGTTCTCCTCCCTTGAACTTCCTGGGCGAAATCTCCTATTCGGTCTATCTGGGGCATTTTCTTTTCAGCTCGGTCGGCTACCGTCTCGTCAGCCCACAGTGGATGGCCTCCTCCCATGTCCATGCCGTGCTGGGAGGCTTGCTGCTTACCGCATGGGTGATCGCCTTGTCGACCCTCACCTACAGACTCATCGAACGCCCCGCACGTATCCGTTTCGGCGGCAGGTCCTCTCGGCCGACCGCATCCGCCGTTCTCCCCTCAACCGCCGGCAAGGCTCCCTGACCCATGAACATCGCCATCGTCGGCTGTGGTTTCGTCGCTGATTTCTACATGGCCACGCTGCGTGACCACCCCCAATTGCGGGTCATCGCTGCGCACGACATCGTCGCAGAACATGCGGAGCGCTTTCACCGCCACTGGGGCATCCCCGTCTTCGTCGATGCAGCCGAAATGTTGGCCGCGCACGACTTCCAGATGGTGCTGAATCTGACCAATCCCGATTCGCACTACGCCGTTTCGAAGCGTTTTCTCAACGCGGGCAAGCACGTCTATTCGGAAAAACCGATGGCCATGCAGTTTGAACAGGCGCGTGAATTGGTGGAGCTGGCCCGCAGCCTGAACCTGCACTTTACCTCGGCCCCTTGCAACCATCTCGGCGAAGCCCCACAGGCCATGGCCCGCGCCCTGGCTCAAGGATGTATCGGCACTCCCCGCCTGACCTATGCCGAAATGGATGACAACTTCATCGCGCTGGCCCCCTACCGGAACTGGCGCAGCGCATCGGGCGCCTACTGGCCTTATCGCGACGAATTCGCCGTGGGCTGCACGCTCGAACATGCAGGCTACAACCTCGCATGGCTGCTGCTGTTCTTCGGACCAGTGCGGCGAATCGTGGCCTACCAGTCCCTCCGCTTTCCCGGCAAACCCATCGACGGCGAGCATGAAGCCCCGGATTTTTCGCTGGCCGCGCTGGAATTCCATTCCGGCATGGTGGCACGATTGACATGCTCCATCGTGGCACCCCACGACCACGGGTTTCGCATCATAGGCGACGAAGGCGTCCTGCATGCCGCGGACTGCTGGTTCTACCGAACGTCAGCCTACTACCGCCGCTACCTGCGCATCCGCAACCGCTTCATGCTGTCGCCAATCCGGCACAGGCTGCCGCTCACGCCAACCGGGCCCGCTACCAAGCGGCGTGGATCGGCCGCCATGGATTTCGCCCGCGGCCCACGAGAAATGTCGTTGGCAATCGAACAAGGTCGCCCGTCTCGCGTACCAGCGGATTTCGCGTTGCACTTCAACGAGATCGCGCTGGCCATCCACCATGCCGACACCGAGCATCCGGTCTACCATGCGACCACGACATTCGTACCGCTGCCCCCGGTGACAGATCCCATCCTCTGAATGCAAGCCGCCCTCCACGTCCTGCTCTTCCTGCTGGCGCTGCCTCCGATCCTCGCCTGCGCCTACATCGCGCTGCTGACCTTGCTATCGGCCCGGCTGCGGCCACCGCCGCCTGGCGGACAGCAGTTGCGCTTCGACATACTCGTCCCCGCCCATGACGAAGAGCAGGTCATTGCCCGCACGGTGGCGAGCCTGCGCAAGCTGGAGTGGCCTGCCGAGCAATATCGTATCGTCGTCATCGCCGACAACTGCACCGACCAGACCGCCTCGGTCGCACGCGAGCACGGCGCCACGGTGTTCGAGCGACACGATGCAAGCCGGCGAGGTAAAGGCTATGCGCTGCAATTCGGCATGTCCAGAAGCGCCATGGACGGCTTTGCCGACGCCGTGGTGGTAATTGATGCCGACACGGTCACCACGCCCAACCTGCTGGCGGCCTTTGCCTCGCGTATTGCCGACGGCGCCAGTGCCATGCAAGCCAATTACGGCGTGCTCAATCCCAATGACTCCTGGCGCACGCGAACCATCACCATCGCCTATGGCGCCTTTCACGCAGTACGTTCGCGAGCACGCGAACGCCTGGGAGTCTCCTGCGGCCTGCGCGGCAACGGCATGGGCTTCACCCGCGAACTGCTTAACAGACTCCCGTTCACCCTACAGTCGATGGCCGAAGACCTCGAGTACGGCATCGTACTCGGACTCGAGGGCGTTCGTGTGCACTACGTCGACGAAGCAGAGGCCAACGCCGAACTTCTGCCGTCAGCGGCCGGGTCGGACACGCAACGCCATCGCTGGGAAGGCGGCCGCTTCGCCGTTGCGCGAGCCTATACCGGCCGGTTGCTGGCCAGGGCCGTCAAGCCACGCGGAGCACTCGCATCGGACCTCGCGCTGGATCTGTTGACGCCTCCCCTGGGATATATCGGACTGCAAGTCATGCTGGTTGCGGTGCTGGCCACGCTGGCTAGCATCTGGCAGCCGGCGTTCTTGGCCTGGC
Organism: Pigmentiphaga daeguensis; assembly: GCF_039523035.1. NCBI lineage: Bacteria > Pseudomonadati > Pseudomonadota > Betaproteobacteria > Burkholderiales > Alcaligenaceae > Pigmentiphaga > Pigmentiphaga daeguensis. The sequence goes on from NZ_BAAAEN010000007.1 coordinate 90,973, forward strand.
TGTGGGCCTGCGTCGCCATGATCCTGGTTCTGGCCGCACACATCCTGCGCGGCTGGCAGCTCTGTCCGCTGGGCCCAAGCGCGCTGCTCGACCTGACACGCGCCCCCTTTTTCGTGCTTTGGAAGCTGGGAGCCCTGTTCAGGCACCGCCGCAACAAGGCATGGGTGAAGACGCGCCGCCTCGACGAATAAAGCCGCGCAGAACAATAGCCATGCGCGTCAGCATGGCAAGCGATCAGGTCCGCAGCCCCTGATCGAGCGCAGTCCAGCTTACGCCCAGCTCCCGCTCCGCCCTCGTGCTATCAAGGCGTATATCCTGACGCCACAGTCGGATCAACGAAGGAGGCAGCCTGGGAGGCATATCCACTTTTGCCACGATAGGCAGGCGACGTGCGGCGATCGATGCCATTTTCAAGGCGGCCCCGGCTCCCCAGGCATCCAGCGCCAGGCGTACCTGGCCGACACGCCGCAGCGGCGCCACGCCCAGCATCTCGGCATAGGCATGGAAATACTCGTTCCAACTGGGTGCCAGAGACATTGCGAGGTTGAACGGTCCGCAGTGGGCCGGCTCCTGAAGCAAACGCGACACGGCGTCCGTGACATCGTCGATATGGACGAGATTGCTGCCATGCCCCCCCAGGGCGCCGAGATCCCCCAGCCGTCCCGACCGCAATAGCTGGCCGATATCCTGAGTCCACTGGGGACTGCCTCGGCCGTACACGCAGCCTGGCCGCAACACGACAAGGTCCGAAACACCAGCCAACATGGATTCGCTAACGGCCTTCGCGTGCGAATAGGCACTCGCATCCCCCAGCAAAGGGTGGGACTCGTCGATTAGCCCCGTCGCCGTCCCATAGGCGGCCATCGAACTGAAGTGAATCAACCTGGGACGATGCACGCTTGCCGCCAGCACGTCCCGCAAGGCCTCTGCTCCCCGTACGATAACCTCCGGAGTCCCGGCGATACAGTTGACGACGACATCCACGCCTTCAAGCGCTCGGGCCAGCGCCGATGCATCGGTTGCATCCAGATACCGGATCGGCATACCGGCGGGCAGGCCGGCCTGCCGGCGCACGGCAGCTATGGGAGCCGCACGCCCCGATGCCGCCAATGCACGTACCAGATGCCTGCCGATATACCCGGCCGCTCCCAGCACGAGCACACATGGCTTACGCCCGCTTTCCTTCGTCATCGCTTCCATGCATTCTCCCGCCACGAATCCGCCAACCCCTCCTGCAAGGGAGTCCAGGCCAAGGCAAGGGCATTCGTCGCCCTCTCCGACCGAAGGCGGATATCCTGCTGCCACAAATACATCAATGCGGGAGACATCACGGGAGGCCCGCTGGGCAGCTTCAACCGCGCGTGTGCAATCTCCCAGATCTTTAAAGGAGGGGCCAGCAGCTTGCGCTCCACGGCTAACTGCCAGGCGGGAATCCGGCGCACTGGCACGGCTCCCATGGCCCGCGCCAGGCGCATGAAATATGTATTCCAAGTCGGGGCGTTCGGCATCGCCAGGTTGAAGCATCCCTCATGTCCTTGGCGCAACGCGCTGCCGACGGCGGCCACCACGTCATCGACATGCACGAGATTGCTGCAGCCGTCGCCATACGGACCCAAGTCCCCCAGGCGCCGGGCGGCCAGAAGACGGGCTATACGCACGCTCCATTGAGGACTGCCTCGACCGTAAATGCAGCCCGGGCGCAGAATGCAGACGCGGTCGGTTTCGGCCAAGGCTGCTTCGGCGGCAAGCTTTGCCCCGCCATAGGAAGCAGGAGCCAATTGCGCCAGCGGATGATTCTCCGTGACGTCGCCTAGGGCGTCTCCATAGACGGCCATCGAACTGAAATGAACGATATGCAGCGGTGCCGAACGCGATGCCTGAACCGCCTGCAGGGCCCGCGCGGTGGCGATCATTGCTTGCGGACTCCCCGCCACGCCGTTAACCACCGCATCCACGCCCGCGCAAGCTCGTGCCAGCGATTCCGCATAGGTGGCATGACACGTCACCGTTTCCACCCCGGAGTCCGCGCGGGCGCCCCGGATCGCCGCAACAGGCTCCGCCCAGCCGCTGTCCTTGAACGACAGGACGATACGCCTGCCGACGAATCCCCCAGCCCCCAGTATCAATACACGCATTTTCATTGCATGTCCCCAGCTGGCGGGCGGGCATTCGTATGCAAGACCCGCAAATGACTGACCAGTCTGAGCGCCAGAGCCACCACGGTCAGAGTGGGATTGGCCTGACTCGAGGTGGGAAAGACCGCAGCGCTGGCGATGAAAAGATTGCGGACCTCATGTACGCGGCAGTTGCGATCCACCACGCTAGTGAGCGGATCGTCCCCCATTCGCGCCGTTCCGAGGTGATGCCCGCCATACGCACCATAGCGCGTCATTTCTGCTTCCACCGCCTGGGGATCGTAGTCGAAGACCCCTACACCCGATTCCTGTACATCCTGCGCCAGCAAGGCCAGCGCTTTTTGTACTGTCACCACGTCCTGTCGGGTGTAGCGCCAATCGACGTGCAGTCGCCTCATACCCAACTCGTCCACCCCGGTCCCCAACGTCACCCGACTGTCCGGATTCGGCTCCTGCTCGGCGTGGAAATCGATACTGTACCGCTGCGTCCTAGGATGAATAATGATGGAAGGGAACTTGCGGGCAGCCAGGGTGCGGTCCCTCAGCCAATGCCACAAGAACGCGATAACCGACGGCAGGCCGGCAAGGACGTTGAGCATATGCCTTAGCCAGTGCGACGCGGGAATCTTGTCGTCACCGTGCAGCCTCTTCGCATATTCGTAGGGTACGAAGGCACGAGCCAGGAACAGCAGCGACAGGATCGCAGTGCGGTGGGCCGGATCAGTAATGCGTGGGTGATGGAGACGAGCGATGAAGTTGCCTATCCCAGCGCTTCGCTGAACCTCTGGCCTCAAAGCGAGCCGCCTGCGGCAATACGTGCCATCGTCGGCCACATCGTACCCATGCCAGCCCCGACGAGAGGGCGCAAGCATCAACTGGCCTATCGTCCCGGCAAGATGACACATATAGAAACGCCCGACCACATCATGGGCATTACCGACACCCCGCCCCGACTTCCCTGGCGTGGAAAGCAGCAGGCGCACCACTTCCAGCCCCCCCACCGCCAGCACGACGCTGGACGCGACTACGGTACAGGTTTTGCCCGCCAGGGTCCGGACTTCTACTTGGCGCACTTCGGCACCGTCGTCGCTCATGGTCAGCCCCGTGACGCTCCCCCCAAGGACCACCCGAACGTCAGGCGACACCCGCAACCGGCTCAGATAGCGCGTACCAAAGTCGGTTGGGCAGCTGAACCGTTCCAGAGTATCCGTCGTGAAATGGCGCTCGTCGAACCCCTCGAGCATGGGTCGACGGGTATCATCAAAGGCCGTCTCGATGGTATAGGCGAACTCGCCCGCCTCGCACCAGGCGTTGGCCTTGGGATAGAACGCGGCGAGATCCGGTAGGCCGATGGGCCAACCGCTGTGGGCCATATAGGGACGAGCCTGGAAATCAATTGCATCGAACGGCATGCAGCGTCCGCCCCATATCGCCGTCGAACCTCCCAACTGGCGCTGACGGTATCGGTCCGGCGGGCTATGCAGCGCAGGATCCTCGACGGTTCCCTGATAGAGCGCCTGAGTCCGGGGGTCGGGTTCCTTCGTCCCCGATTCCAGCAAAACAATATCCAGCCCGCAATCCGACAGCTCCAGAGCCATGGAGATTCCCGCCGCGCCTGCACCGACGATGCATATATCCGCGGCAAGCCTGGCATGGTCCGGTAGATCATTGGCATTGAGCAGCATGTTATCTGCAAGAGTCCAGGAGAATAAAAAAAATCACGGATCACACGAAAAAGTCGTTTCCACATAACGCGGCGCATCGCATTCCACATGCACGTACTGCCGCGAGGCGGGAGGAGAGCCATCGTTGTCGTGGCTCAGCACCACGCCGATCCGCACCACCGACCCGCCATAGCCAGGGTAGCCAGCCCCGGAGACTTGCTCTCGCCAGCCGTCCAATGTCAGCAGCACGTTCCGATTCATCTGCCATTCCAGGCGAGGGCCAAAACGCCAGGCCATGGTTTCCGACACTCCACCCGCTCCGATCAAGTGATTCTTCTGCCGCTCCCGTACCACATTCATGGATAGCCAGGTTTTCTCGCCCGCCTTCCACCGAACCGAGAATCTGCCACCGCTCTGGATCGAATACAAAGTGGCGGGATCTTCTTCATTACCGTAAGGATGGCTCCAGAGGTGCACATGGAACGAGGTCTTGGCCGAATAGAGCCAATTCGCCTTCAAATCCGCAGTCAGAAAATTCACGTCCCGCGCGGATAAATTGGCATAGCGGCGATGACGCCAGCCCAGATAGGCCTCGACTTGAGTTTTCGCACTGTAATCCCAAAGGCCGCTGACGAAATACTCGCGGTCCCGGTAGGCATCGTCCAATTGCTGGATCTGCAACGGCGTTCTGTCCGGATAACGGCTGCGGATCATCGATAATCCCGCCATCGCATACGAACTTTCCTTGCCCAAGTAGCTGGCCGCGACCTGAACCTGACTATCGTCACGGTTGTAAAGGGCCTGATTGGCCGCAAACTCATACCGAGATTGGGTCCGGGAAACACTCAGCCTGGGCAAGGCCAGAGACTCCGTCACCCATAACCCGACATCCGCGGCGAACAAGCGCTGCTTGAGTAGATCCCGTTCCGGCCAGCTTGCCGCCAGGAAGCGATTCTGGCGCACCCTGTCGAACGCCATCACGCTGCCCCGGAGCAAATCCCCCGCCTGCCATTGCAGGACGGCACGCAATGCGTGAGGGTGATAGTCGAGCTTGCTCTGGTCCTGGTATCCGACATTGCCGAACGCCGCCGACGCCAGCAAGCGAGTGCGCTCGGAAGCTAACGGAACGACGAATGCCGCTCGCAACTCGTCAGTGACAGCGGTATCGGCATGTCGTTGGCTACCCGCGCTGTTCAACAAGCGATAGGGATTGGTGATGCGCTGGACATTGCGCTCGAACTCCAGAGAGTACGAAACCCCTTCCGGCAAAGCAGGCGAACCCGCCCCTACGCCTTTGGCCGCTGGAGAGGTTCGGTCCGAGGAATCCGCGGGCGCCTCGACAGGAGGCGGGACAGACGGACTGATGTCGCGGATCACCTTGGCGATCACCGCATCGATTCGGCTTGAAGACGAATCGTTCGCAGCACGCCGCCCTGGCGGATCGGCCTGAGTAGGGCCGAACGCGATCAGCAGCGGGACGGCCAGGGTTCCGCCGATCCACCAGCGGGAGCGTCGACAATTACCGACCACGCAGCCTCGGGCTCAAAAAAACCTCTCGTCGACATAGATCACGTCGCCCGGTTGCACAAGCGCATCGAGCCGTACCTTCTGCTTGTGCAGCTCGCCGGAAACCCGATCCTTACGTGAAATACTGACCCTGCGCTCGGAACCTCGCTGGGTCAGCCCGCCAGCCAGCGCCAACGCCCGCATCACATTCAGTTCCGGTTCCATTGGATAGGCCCCGGACCGCAGCACTTCGCCATAGATATAGAACTTGCGCACCTGGGGAACATAAAGAACGTCACCAGGCTCCAGCGGAAGATCCTCCACAGGCTGATCGGGTAGCTGCTTATTGGCCACAACCACCTCGATCCGACGTTGCCCGCTCTCTGCCTTGGAATCACGACGAATCACGAAGGCCACATCGTCCGCCGTTTCCTTGACGCCGCCCGCCTTGGCCAGCAACTCCAGCACGCTGAGTTGGCCGTCCAGCACATACCGCCCAGGTTTGGCCACCTCGCCGAGCACGGAAGCAATGCGGCTGCGCACTCGCACAACTTCGATCGAAACCTGGGGATTGGTCAGATACCCCTGGCTGCGCAAGCCCGCGGCGATCTCCTTGGCCACTGCCGAGGGTGACCGCCCTCCAGCCGGAACCTGTCCGAGAAGCGGCACGACGATATTGCCCTGGTCATCGACCGTAAGCTGCGCCGACATGTCCGGCTGGCCGAAAACAGTCAGATAAACCGTATCACCCATTCCCAGCAAGGTCACCGCACCATCTTCGATCTGGGACGGAATCACGGTTTGCGGCGCATAGCGCCCGGGATGAGGAACCGCCTCATCGGACAACTGCGCATGGACAGGCGGAAAGAAGATGAGCAGGATGACGCCCGCAAGGAACACGATCTGGCCCAACTTCATTTGCACAGTCTCCGAGATATTGCCGCTTCAACGCGCGATTATAGGGCGAGGCAACCGCTCAGCCAGGCTCAATCATGAATAATTAAAAACACGCACCCTAAACCGTCTTGAAACATACAGATACTTGTTTCTTTGAGGTTTATACTGCGCCAACTCAGATAGACAGGAATCATCCGGACATACCCCTACCGTGTGTACACCGGAGAGGAGTGCGTCGCTGCTCAGCCGAGATCCATGCCCTCGACCGCCCCAATACCGGCCTCCCCTTGCCCTGTGACGCTATTCGGCCTGGAGATTCTCCCAGCCCGCTTTGCCGAAGCCGTGGACATTCTCGAACGTGCCGTCGAACAGCGCCTTCCTGGTGCCAAGTCGGTATTCACGCCCAATGTGGACCATATCGTCCGCCTGGACACTCACCCGGAATGGCGATCGTTCTACGCCCAGGCGAATTACCTGTTCGCCGACGGCATGCCCGTCATCTGGGCTAGCCGCCTGCTCGGCAAACCGCTCCCGGAACGCGTGACCGGAGCGGATCTGTTCGTGGCCCTGTGTCACCGGGCTGTCGCCCGTCAATGGCAAGTAGTGGTACTAGGGGGGATGCCGGGCGAGGAACAGAAACTGGAAAACCTGTTCGCCCAGGTCTACCCTGGTTTACTCGTACGGGTTATGTGTCCATCCATGCAGTTCCAGCCGGACGGGCAGGAAGGGCAAGAAGCCGCCGATCGGATCCGCGCGATGGCACCTGACCTGGTCTTCGTCTGCCTGGGACTGCCCAAACAGGAACGCTGGATCATTCGCCACGCTCCCGGCTTTCCGCATGGCGTAACGCTCGGAGTCGGCGCCTCGATGGAGTTCGCACTTGGTCTCAAGAAACGTGCCCCCATCCCGATCCAGCGCCTAGGGTTCGAATGGCTGTGGCGCCTGCTGAGCGACCCCAAGCGACTATGGCGGCGTTACCTGAAGGAAGACCCTCGTTTCCTCGCCCTCTGCTGGCGGGAATATCGTCGCTCCCGCGTTCGCGGCAGTTGACCGGAGCCGTCCATGGCCACCAGCCGCCTTCCCTCCCACCAGCGCATGTTCTACAGCATGGCCGCCATCGGAGCAGCCGCGATCGCGCTGCTCTGCCATGCCGCCACCAGCCTCTATTTCGGGCGCCAGCCCTCGAACGAGGACGGGGCGCTGCTGCTCGTCATCGCGCTGGCCACTGGCATCGCCTATTACCGCTTCGAACAGCTGCTGAGCACGCGGACCATGGCCTTCATGCTGTGGCGCGCCATCCTGACCTGGTCGCAGGTGGTCATGGTGACGCTGCTCGCCTTCATCCTGCTGCCCATCGAGCACCGCAACCTGGGCCGGGAAATCCTGCAGGCCTGGGCCTTCCTGACGCCCGTGGCGCTGCTGCCCGGCCTGGCGCTGATGCGGCTCAGCGCGCAGCACCTGTACGGCGCCAGCCAGTACGTCCGCCGCGCCATCTTCATCATGCCCGGCTTCCAGGCCCAGACCCTGGCCATCCGGCTGCGCCGCTCGCCGGCCATGGGCATCCTGGTGGACGGCTACTTCGACGACACCCCGCGGCCGGAGCCGCTGGACTCCCTGCCCTACCTGGGAAATCTGCCCCAGGCGGTCGAGCACCTGAAGGAACAGAAGTCCAACGTCGCCTTCATCAGCATGACGCTGATGAAGACGCCCTACGCCCAGCCCATCATGAACCAGTTGGGCGACTCGACCTCGGCCATCTACCTGATCCCCGAATCGCCCGCGCTGGGCGATTTCGAGGTCAGCGTCAGCAACATGGCGGGCGTGCCCCTGCTGCGCCTGCACGACACCCAGATCCTGGGCATCGCGCGGGGCATCAAGCGCTGCATGGACCTGCTGTTCGCCGGCCTGATGCTGCTCGCGGCGGGCGTCCCCATGCTGATCATCGCGGCCCTGGTGCGGCTGAGCTCACCCGGCCCCATCCTCTTCCGCCAGACCCGCTACGGCCTTGACGGGGAACCGATACAGGTCATGAAGTTCCGGTCCATGTACACGCACCAGCCGGACCCGGGCAAGATCCACCAGGCCACCCGCGGCGACCCCCGCATCACGCCCGTGGGCCGGATCCTGCGTCGCACGTCGCTGGACGAGCTGCCCCAGTTGTTCAACGTCTTCAACGGCAGCATGAGCCTGGTCGGCCCGCGCCCCCATGCCGCGGAACACAACGAGTTCTACCGGCAGCAGATACGCGGCTACATGCTGCGCCACACGGTCAAGCCGGGCATCACCGGCTGGGCGCAGGTCAACGGCCTGCGCGGCGAAACCGACACCCTGGACAAAATGATGAAGCGGGTGGAGTACGATCGCTACTACATCCAGCACTGGTCGCCCTGGCTGGACATCCGCATTCTTTTCATGACCTTGCGCCTGGTCGTCCACGACAGCAAGGCCTATTGACGACAGCCCCACATGCCCGACACACCCGCCCCCCAGCGACTGATGGAAGTCGAGATCAAGCTCGCCTTCATGGAAGACCTGGTGGAACAACTGAACGAACTGGTCTACCGGCAGCAGCAACAGATCGATGCGCTGGCGCGCGAGTTGGCCCGGGTCCGGGAACAGAGCGCGCAGGGGCCGGCCGCGCCGGCATCGCTGCGCGACGAGATCCCTCCGCACTACTGAAACGGCAAAGCGCGCCTACGGCGCGCGGCGGTCCATCAGCGCCCAGGCGATGGTGCCGGCGTCGACGTATTCCAGCTCGCTGCCCGCGGGCACCCCGCGCGCCAGCCGGGTCACGCCCAGCCCTTGCGCGCGCAGCAGCTCGGCCAGGTAGTGGGCGGTGGTCTCGCCTTCGGTCGTGAAATTGGTGGCCAGGATGACTTCCCTGACCTGGCCGTCGGTGGCGCGTGCGAGCAGGCGGTCGAAACCGATCTCGTTCGGCCCCACGCCCTCGAGCGGGGACAGCCGGCCCATCAGGACGAAATACAGACCGTTGTAGCTGTGGCTGGCCTCGATCATGTTCTGGTCGGCCGGCGTCTCGACCACGCACAACAGGCTGGCATCGCGGCGGGGACTGGCGCAGGTCTCGCAGATCTCGGATTCGGTGAAGGTATTGCAGCGCGCGCAATGGCGCAGCCGGTCGACGGCGTCGCCCAGGGCCTGGCCCAGCATGCGGGCGCCGTGCGGGTCGTGCTGCAGCAGGTGGTAGGCCATGCGCTGCGCCGACTTGGCGCCCACTCCCGGCAGGCGCTTGAGGGCATCGACCAGCACCGACAGCGGCGCCGGCCCGACGAATCGATCGCCTGCCATTCCCGTCCCGCTTAAAAGGGCAGCTTCATGCCCGGAGGCAGGGGCAGGCCGGCGGTCAGCGCGGACATCTTTTCCTGGCTCGTGGCCTCGGCCTTGCGCAGCGCGTCGTTGAACGCGGCGGCCACGAGGTCCTCCAGCATGTCCTTGTCGTCGGCCAGCAGGCTGGGATCGATGGCGACGCGCTTGACGTCGTTGCGGCAGGACATGGTCACCTTGACCAGGCCCCCGCCCGAGGCGCCCTCGACGAGCATGTCGGCCAGCGCTTCCTGGGCCTTCTTCATGTTTTCCTGCATCTGCTGCGCCTGGCGCATCAGACCGGCAAGCTGTCCTTTCATCATGGCTGGGTTCCTTGTTTGGATTCGGAAGATACCGGGCGGATCGAGTCGGGTACGATCTGGCCGCCGAAACTGTCGAGCAATTCGCGTACGAAGGGATCGGCCATGATCGCGCGCTCGGCCTCGGCCTGGCGCGCCTGGCGCTCGGACTCGGCCACCGCGAACGCGGTGGCGTCGCCGGTCTGGCCGATCTCGAAGCGCAGCCGCACGGGCACGCCGAAATGCTGCTCGAGCACTGTGCGTAGGCGTTCGACCCCCGCGCCTTCGGCCAACCCGCGGGTCGCGACCTTCAACACGACGGTGCCGCCTTCGACGCCCACCCACTCGCTTTGCTGCGCGAGCTGGGCGGCGATGCCCTTGATGGGCAGCCGAGCCGCCAGCACGGGCCACGGCTCGTTCAATGCAATCGGGCCGCCGGCCGCGCCCGCGGCGTCTTCGCCGCGCGGGGGCTCGGCCCGGGCCACGGTGGGAACCGGCGCGGCGGGAGCTTCCCGCTCCACCGGCGGCGCCTCTTCCTGCAGCCCGGCCTCGATCTCCGAGTGCCAGGCAGGCGGCCCGTCTTCGTCGGCCCCCGCCCCTTCCGGGGGCGAGGCCGGAGCAGCCGCCGGCGCGGTCCGCGCCGTATTGCCGGCCGGCCGGGCAGGCGCCGAGGCCGGCGCACGCTTGTTGCCGGCCATCGACATGTTGCGGGCCGCGGCCAGCGCCTCGGCCGCCGCCGACGCGCGGGCCGGCGCGGGCGCCGCGGGCGCGGGAGCTGGCGCACGCGCGGCCGGCGGCACCGTGGCTGGAGCCGGAGCGGGCATCGAGGCGGCCACCGCGGGCGCCGCCTTCAGGGCGGCGGATCGCGGTGCCGGCACGGGCGCTTCCTGGGAAGCACCCTGCGGTTCGGCCGTGAATGCCAGCATGCGCAGGCACGCCATCACGAACCCGGCGTATTCGTCGGGCGCCAACGCAAGCTCGGCGCGGCTGTGCACGGCGATGGAATAGAACAGCTGGATCTCGTCGGCGGAAAATTCCCCGGCCAGCCGCTGGATGTCCGGCGCCAGCGGATCCTCTTCCGACACCGCGCCCGGCACGCGCTGGGCCATGCCCATGCGCGACAGCATCACGGCCAGGTCGGCCAGCGCCCCGGCATACGACAGGCTGCGCGCCGCCAGCTCGTCGGCCACGCCCACCACCCCGGCGCCGTCCGCCGCGCGGATCGCGTCGAGCAGGCGCACCAGGTGGCGCTGGTCGATCGTGCCCAGCATGCCGCGCACGGCCTCTTCCGACAGGTTGCCTGCGCTGTAGGCGATGGCCTGGTCGGTCAGCGACAAGGCATCCCGCATGGAACCGCGCGCCGCCTGGCCGATCAGGCGCAGGGCCGGGATCTCGAACGGCAATTGTTCATGCGCCAGCACGTGCTCGAGGTGGCCGACGATGGCCTCCGGCGGCATCTGCTTGAGGTTGAACTGCAGGCAGCGGCTCAGCACCGTGACGGGGATCTTCTGCGGATCGGTGGTGGCCAGGATGAACTTGACGTGGGGCGGCGGCTCTTCCAGCGTCTTGAGCATGGCGTTGAACGCATGCCCGGTCAGCATGTGCACTTCGTCGATCATGTAGACCTTGAAGCGGCCGGAGGTGGGCGAATAGACCGCCTGCTCGAGCAGCTGCGTCATCTCGTCCACGCCCCGGTTCGACGCGGCGTCGAGCTCGAGGTAGTCGACGAAGCGGCCGGCATCGATCTCGGTGCACGCCCGGCACTGGCCGCACGGCGTGGCCGTGATCCCGGTCTCGCAATTGAGCGATTTGGCCAGGATGCGCGACAGCGTGGTCTTGCCCACCCCGCGCGTGCCCGTGAACAGCCAGGCGTGATGCAGGCGCTGCGTGGAAAGCGCGTGCGTCAGCGCACGCACCACGTGTTCTTGTCCGACCAGCGTATCGAATGAACGCGGCCGCCATTTACGAGCCAGCACCAGATATGTCATAAAGGTTATTGTACCCCCCTACGCCCTTCGGGCGATGGGGAAACCCACCCCCTACGCGCTGACGCGCGCCCCCTCAAGGGGGCGATGCGGGTGGACCGGCAAAGCCGGATCCACCGCATCCTGGGCCTAACCCCTTTGCCCTGATTTGGGGCACCCATTTACCGCTGCTGCCAGCGAAGCACCGGTGCCCCAACCCAAGAAACCGGCCCTAGACCCAGGGCACAGCGGATCCGGCTTTGCCGGTCCGCCAGTGCCGCCCCCTGGGGGGCGCCCGAAGGGCGTAGGGGGGGTGCTATAATTCTTATTGGCGGGCCCCTTCGCATGGCGGAGCGGTGAACCTGGTCAGGTCGGGAACGAAGCAGCCATAGCTGTAAACCGTCAGTGCCGAAGTCAGGCTCGCCACCCAATTCCCTTGTCCTGGGCTCTAAAAACCACACTAGCCGGACAGGCTCTTGGAAAAACCGCTTTTTTGCGGTTACCATTGGTTTATCTCGGGCTCTACGCCGACCGATTCCGGCGCCTACCTGCCCCGCTCCCCTCGCGTTTCGCGCTTCCCACGCATCGCCCAGGGGTACTCCCGTCAGGATCCGCGCATATAAAAAAATTCCCCTCAGGGGTCTGGAATCCAAGCACACGCGCCCACATATATCTATCGAATCACATACCCGTTTACCGCGCACTGCACCACTCTTCCCGCGCTTTGCGCACACCTCCAGAAGGAAAACCATGAGCGACGCGATCAAGCACGTGAGCGACTCCAGCTTCGATGCCGACGTACTTCAAGCCAATGAGCCTGTCCTGGTCGATTACTGGGCAGAATGGTGCGGTCCCTGCAAGATGATCGCCCCCATCCTGGAAGAGGCCGCCTCCCAGTACAAGGGCAAGCTGACGGTCGCCAAGCTAAACGTCGACGACAACAACGCCACGGCCGCCAAGTACGGCATCCGCGGCATTCCGACCCTGATGCTGTTCAAGAACGGCCAGGTCGTGGCCACCAAGGTGGGCGCGCTGTCCAAGTCGCAGCTCACCGCCTTCCTGGACAGCTCGCTGTAAGCAGGTAGCACGACACGGACCGGCCCCGAGCCGGTCCTTTCCGATCAACCTTTACCACGCCCTCTCCTTGCGCACCGGCGGCGCGCCCCGGCCTCGGGATCCAGCCCTCCGCCCCAAGAGCACCAGACTCCCTGCGCAAAGTCCTCCCACGAGGACGTGTCACCACCAAGAACTCCCCCCGGAGCTTTACCCGAGATGCATCTCAATGAACTGAAGGCGCTGCACGTTTCGCAACTGCTGGAAATGGCCGCCACGCTCGAGATCGAGAATGCCAGCCGCCTGCGCAAGCAGGAGCTGATGTTTGCCATCATGAAGCGGCGCGCCAAGCAGGGCGAGCCGATCTTCGGCGATGGCGTGCTGGAAGTGCTGCCCGACGGTTTCGGCTTCCTGCGTTCGCCCGAAACGTCCTACCTCGCCAGCACCGACGATATCTACATATCGCCTTCCCAGATCCGGCGCTTCAACCTGCATACCGGCGACTCCATCGAGGGCGAGGTCCGCACTCCCAAGGACGGCGAACGCTACTTCGCCCTGGTGAAGGTGGACAAGGTCAACGGCCAGGCGCCCGAGACCATGAAGCACCGCATCATGTTCGAGAACCTGACGCCGCTGCACCCGAACAAGCCGCTGCGCCTCGAACGCGACATCAAGAGCGAAGAAAACCTGACCGGCCGGATCATGGACATCTTCGCCCCCATCGGCAAGGGCCAGCGCGGCCTGCTGGTGGCAAGCCCGAAATCGGGCAAGACGGTGATGATGCAGCACATCGCGCATGCCATCACCGCCAACCATCCCGACGTCACGATGATCGTCCTGATGATCGACGAACGTCCGGAAGAAGTGACCGAAATGCAGCGCTCGGTGCGCGGCGAAGTGGTCGCCTCCACCTTCGACGAACCCGCCACCCGCCACGTGCAGGTGGCCGAGATGGTCATCGAGAAGGCCAAGCGCCTGGTCGAGCTCAAGCACGACGTCGTCATCCTGCTCGACTCCATCACCCGCCTGGCCCGCGCCTACAACACCGTGGTGCCCGCCTCCGGCAAGGTCCTGACCGGCGGCGTCGACGCCAACGCCCTGCAGCGGCCCAAGCGCTTCTTCGGCGCGGCCCGCAACATCGAGGAAGGCGGCTCGCTCACCATCATCGGCACCGCCCTGATCGAAACGGGCAGCCGCATGGACGACGTGATCTACGAAGAATTCAAGGGCACCGGCAACAGCGAAGTCCACCTGGAACGCCGCCTGGCCGAGAAACGCGTCTACCCTGCCATCAACCTGAACAAGTCCGGCACGCGCCGCGAAGAGCTGCTGATCAAGCCGGACGTGCTGCAGAAGGTGTGGGTGCTGCGCAAGTTCATCTTCGACATGGACGAGATCCAGTCCATGGAATTCATCCTGGACAAGATGCGCTCGACGAAGAACAACGCCGAGTTCTTCGACATGATGAAAAAATAGGTCCCCCCTACGCGCTTCGCGCGCCCAGTATGGTGAGCCCCCAGCCGCTACGCGGCAGCCCCCCGAGGGGGCCGGGACCCGCCTTGGGGCGGCCCGGCGCCGGGTCCCGGGGGGCGATGCGGGTGGCCGGCGGAGCCGGATCCACCGCATCCTGGGGTACTACCAGGCTGGTGGGGCGTGGCGTTCTTGCATGCCGCCATCTCCCCCACCTCACTTCCGCCTTCCCCCACGTTTTCTGCCCTCCTTGCTCTCTTCCCGGCCAACTTCCGCCGGAGGCCGTCTCCTGGGCGGGCGCAGCCCCGTGGGCGCATTGGAGCCGCCGGTGTCGGCACGGTTGGCGGGGAAGCAAGGGCGCAGCTGTTTGAGCACGGCTTTCGGGGTAGCCCAGTGGGCTACCCCGGTGCGAGTTCTGCGCCCGCCCCGCCAACCGTGCCGACACCGGGTAGTCCCGGCAACGCCGGGACCGGCTCCGTTGCGCCCACGGGGCTGCGCCCGCCCAGGAGACGGCCGGATAAAGAACCCGATCGCCTCGTCAAGCGATGCCTTTGAAGCGCAAAACGCCCAAAACATCGTACTGATTGCACAAATCCGGGAATCCCGCGATAATTTACGGCTTAGCTCTAGAAATTGGGCACGTTGTCGGGCCGGCGCTCCGTCCAGCAGTAAACACACGGAAGCCGCCATAAAGGAACCCCCCTGGGGAAAACCGCCCCCAAGGCGCAAACCTTCGTCCGGCTGGCGACCCGCATACTCCCAAGGAAGACCATGAAAGAAGGCATCCACCCCGAATACCGCGACGTCGTGTTCCAGGATCTGCAGACCGGCAACAAGTTCATTACCCGCTCGACCCTGAACACGCGCGAAACCATCGAACTCGATGGCAAGACCTACCCGCTGTTCAAGTGCGACGTGACCTCGGAATCGCACCCCTTCTACACCGGCGCGCAAACCCGCATCGTGGAAACCGGCCGCGTCGAGAAGTTCCGCGCCCGTTTCGCCCGCACCACCGGCGCCGGCAAGACGTCCGCCTGACGGCACCGTCCGCGCACCCAGAAGGCAGCCTGCGGGCTGCCTTTTTTCTGCGCCCTGCTTGCGCTCGCCCGGCCGGGGTTCATGGCGCGGGAATCCGCCCGCCGCTGCAATTGCTTGCAATCCGGCTTCGCATTCCGCCATTTTTTGCGTGTCGCGGCCTGCCGGGACACTAGAATCCGTCTTGTCGCCTGTTAGGTAATCCCAGCGGTTCGATGCCTCACCGATTCCCGTCGCCCTTCCATACGTCCATCCTGCCGCCCACCCCCGCGCGGCTGACCGCGCTCGCGGCAACCAAGCTGCCGCGCTGGGGCCTGCTGGCCCTGTGCCTGTTGTACATCGTGACCGGCCTGGTCATGCGCGAACCCTGGAAGAGCGAAGACGTCATCGGCCTGGCGCAGATGTGGTCCGCCTACGATGGCGGCTGGGCGCAATGGCTGGCGCCCGAGGCGGCCGGCGTGGCGGTGTCGCAGGAAGGCCCCCTGGCGACGTGGGTGGGCGCGCTGTGCATGGCCGTCTTCTCGCCGCTGCTGGGGCACATCCTGGCGGCGCGCGTCCCCAACCTCATCTGGTTCGGCATCGCCAGCACCAGCCTCTGGTACGGCGCCTACCTGCTGGGCCGGCGAGCCGAGGCCCAGCCGCTGGCGCTGCCCTTTGGCGGCCAGCCCGAACCGCGCGACTACGGCCGCATGCTGGCCGACGCCGCGCTGCTCCTGCTGCTGGCCACCCTGGGCATATTGTGGCGGTCCCACGAGACCTCCGCCGAGCCGGCCGCGCTCGCCTTCCACGCGCTCGCCTTCTATTCCCTCGCGCGGATGCTCGACCATCCCCGCTCCGGCGCGCTGACGCTGGGGCTTGCGCTGGGCGGCGCATTCCTGGCGCGAGGCTTCCCCGCCGTCATGCCGCAATTGCTGGCCGTCGCGGTCCTGGCCGGCACCAGCCCGGCGCTGCGGCCCGCCGTGCGCTGGATCGCGCTGCTGAGCCTGCCGCTGGGCCTGGCGCTGTCGCTGGCCTGGTGGATCGCCACCGCGCAGCTCCACCCCTATTGGATGAGCGGCTGGTGGCACTGGAACGCCAGCGTGTTCGGGATGCTGACCCCGCGCGGACTGTCGGACGCGCTGCGCAACATGCCCTGGTTCCTGTGGCCCACCGGACCGCTCGCGCTGCTCGCGCTCTGGCGGTGGCGTGGATACCTGCTCTCGCCCCACGTGCAGATCCCGGCGGCGCTGATGCTGGCGGGCCTGGCCATGCTGCTCGCCACCCGCGAGCCGGTCGATGCGGAATACCTGGCGCTGGTCATCCCCTGCGCAATGCTGGGCGCACTCGCGCTGCCCACGCTGCGGCGGGGCCTGATCAACGCCCTGGACTGGTTTGCCGTCATGGTGTTCTCGGCAACCGCCTGCGTGGTCTGGATGGGATGGATCGCCATCATGACCGGCGTACCGCCCAAGATCGCCCGCAACATCGCCCGCCAGACCCCGGGCTTCGACGCCGATTTCTCGCTGTTCGCCTTCACCGCCGCGGTCGCGGCCAGCCTGGCCTGGATCGCGCTGATCATCTGGCGCTTCCGCTCGCGCCCCACCGGGCTGTGGCGCGGAACGGTGCTGTCGGCGGGCGGCGTGGTCGCGTGCTGGCTGCTGATCATGACGTTGTGGCTGCCCTCGATCAACTACAACAAGAGCTACCGCGAGGTCTCGAACGGCATGGCGCATGCCCTGGCCGCCGAGCGGGTCCGCACGGGCCGGCAGGAATGCGTGCGCAGCTCGGGCCTGGGGCTGTCGCAGCGCGCCTCGTTCGCGGTCTTCGACAACCTGCGCTTCGAGCTGTCCGGCGACTGCCCCCTCGTCCTGCTGCAAGGCAACGCCAGCGTACTGCGCAACGTGCTCCAGCGCGGCGAGTACGCCGGCAGCCGCGTGCTGTGGGAAGGCACCCGGGCGGCGGAATTCCGCCGCGCGCCCCAGTTCCGCGAGTATTTCATCCTGCTGCGCCCGGCCCCGGCCGGGCGTCCCGCCTCGTGAGCGAAGCCGGGCTCGCGCTCCCATCCGGCTGGGGCGCGACCCTGCGCCGCATCCTGCAACAGGGCTGGCCGGTCCTGGTCGGCCAGTGGGCCAGCATGGCCTTCGGCGTGCTCGATACCGCGATGACGGGCCATGCCTCGCCCGTGGCACTGGCCGCCATGGCGCTGGCGGTGTCCATCTACGTCACCGTGTTCATCGGCCTGACCGGCGTGCTGCACGCGCTGATTCCCATCGCCGCCCAGCACTTCGGCGGCCGCAGGCTGGCCGAGATCGGCCGCGCCTGGGGGCAGGCGGTCTGGCTGTCGCTGGGCCTGTCGGTGGTGGGCGGACTGGCGATGCTGTTTCCCGACACCTGGCTGGCGATGTCCGGAGACGTGGACCCTGCCGTGCGCGCCCAGGTGCGCGGCTACCTGGCCATGCTGATCGTCGCCCTGCCCGCCGCGCTGGTCTTCCGCACCGTCTACGCCCTGAACACCGCGGTATCGCGGCCCAAGGTCGTGATGATGATCAACATTGCCGGCATCGGGTTCAAGGCGCTGTTCAACTGGCTCTTCATCTACGGCAAGTTCGGCCTGCCGGCGCTGGGCGCGGTGGGGGCGGGACTGTCCACCGCCCTCGTCTTCTGGATAAGCGTGGGCCTGAGCGCCCTCGTCCTGCGCCGCGACCCGTTCTACCGGCAATTCGGCCTGCGCATCGGCCGTCCGGACAGAAAGACGCTGGGAGAGCTCCTGCGGCTGGGCCTGCCCATGGGCGGCTCGTACCTGATCGAGGTCACGTCCTTCACGTTCATGGCGCTGCTGGTGGCGCGCGAGGGCGTCTACGCCACCGGCGGACACCAGATCATGGCCAACCTGGTCGCCCTGTGCTTCATGATGCCGCTGGCGCTGGGGGTGTCGACCGGCGCGCTCACGGCGCAGGCCATCGGCTCGGGAGATCCGCTGCGCGCACGGCGCACGGGCGCGGCCGGACTGATGATCAGCACCACGGGCGCGCTGCTGACGATCGCGGCCGTGATGCTGGCGCGCGGCCCCATCGTCCAGGCCTACACCAGCGATGCGCAGGTCGCCGTGGTGGCGCTGGGGTTGCTGGGCATGCTGGCCTTCTTCCACCTGTTCGATTCGCTGCAGTGCATGACCAGCTACCTGCTGCGCGCCTACAAGATGGCGGTCGGCCCCATGCTGATCCAGGCCGGCGCGCTGTGGGGCATCGGCCTGCTGGGAGGATGGTGGCTGGCATTCGGTCCGGGCGCCGGCGCGCTGCGCGGCGTGGTCGGGATGCTGATGCCCGGCGCGCCCACGGGCGCCGGGACCATGTGGTTGATGGCGACCTTCAGCATGGCGGTTTCGTCGCTCATGCTGCAGTACGTCTACTGGCGGGTGGCCGCCCGGCGTCCGGCCGCTCCCGCGGTGCCGCAGCCCAGGGCTTAGACGCGCAGGAAGTGCTCGCGGTAGTACTTGAGTTCGTCGATGGACTCGTAGATGTCGGCCAGCGCCTCATGCCGGCTTTTCTTCTCGAACCCCTTATAGATCTCGGGCTTCCAGCGGCGGCAGAGCTCTTTCAGCGTGCTGACGTCCAGGTTGCGATAGTGGAAGAAGGCCTCGAGCCGCGGCATGTAGCGGACCATGAAGCGGCGGTCCTGGCTGATGGTGTTGCCGCACAGGGGCGACTTGCCGGCCGGCACGTACTGGCCCAGGAACGCCAGCAGCTCGTCCTCGGCCTGGGCTTCGGTCAACGAGGAAGCCCTTACTTTGTCGATCAGCCCGCTGCGCCCATGGGTGGCCTTGTTCCAGTTGTCCATGCCGTCGAGCAGTTCGTCGGACTGGTGCAGGACCAGGACCGGCCCTTCGGCCACCACTTCGAGCTGGGCGTCGGTCACGACCACCGCGACTTCGATGATCCGTTCCTTTTCCGGATCCAGGCCCGTCATTTCCATGTCGAGCCAAACCAGGTGATTTTCGTTCAACGCCATATAATCGGTGCTCCGGAACCATGCATGATCGCGCGCGCGGCGCCAGGACGGCGGCGCGGGCACAAATGGCAATTTTCTCACAGGCTGGCGCCTCCTCTTTCCGAACCCGCACCGGGGTCCGTCGGGGCTTGTGCGTACGCCCCCCCTGACTACGAGCCGTCATTGTGTTTACCCTGCTGTTCGTCCTGATGCTGCTGGCCGGCGTCGCTACCCGGCTGTGGCTCTCCACCCGCCAGACCCGCCACGTCGCGCTGCACCGCGACCGCGTACCGCCCGAGTTCGCCGACCGCATCGGAGAAACCAGCCACAGGCGGGCGGCCGACTACACCATCGCCCGCATCCGCTTCGACATCGTGGCGCTGCTGTTCGATACGGCGGTGCTGATCGGCCTGACCCTGCTGGGTGGACTGCAGGCCCTGAACGAGCTGGCCGCCTCGCTGGCCTCGTCCGATTTCATCCGCCAGCTGCTGCTGGTGGCGATGGCCGCAGCCCTGCTGTCGCTGCTGGACCTTCCCTTCACCCTGTGGCGGCAGTTCGTGCTCGAGGCCCGGTTCGGGTTCAACCGGATGACCTTGCGGCTGTTCGCTGCCGATACCATGAAGGGCCTCGCGCTGGCGGTGGTGTTCGGGTTGCCGCTGCTCTCGGCCCTGCTCTGGCTCATGGCGGGTGCCGGAACCTACTGGTGGCTGTGGGGCTGGGGCCTGTGGATCGTCTTCAACCTTTCGGTCATGCTGCTTTTCCCCACCGTCATCGCGCCCTTGTTCAACAAGTTCACGCCGCTGGCCGACCAGGCGCTGGCCGAGCGCATCCAGGCGCTGGCCCGCCGCACCGGCTTCGCGCTGAACGGGCTTTTCGTCATGGACGGCTCGAAGCGGTCGGCGCACGGCAACGCCTATTTCACCGGCTTCGGCAAGAGCAAGCGCATCGTCTTCTTCGATACGCTGCTGGCCCGCCTGGCCCCCGAGGAAATCGAGGCCGTGCTGGCGCACGAGCTCGGCCACTTCAAGCACCGGCACATTCTCAAGCGCCTGGCGTTCAGCTTCGGCGTGTCGCTGGTGTTCTTCGCCCTGCTGGGCTGGCTGTCCAGGCAGGTGTGGTTCTACACCGGGCTCGGTACCATGCCCCTGCTGGGCGGACACAACGACGGCCTGGCCCTGATCCTGTTCTTCCTCGTGGCGCCGGTCTTCACCTTCGCCTTCATCCCGCTCGCGAGCTGGTACTCGCGCAAGCACGAGTTCGAGGCCGATCGCTTCGCCAGCGAGCAGACCGATCCCGCGAACCTGGTCTCGGCGCTGGTCAAGCTCTACGACGACAACGCCGCCACCCTTACCCCCGACCCCGTGCATTCGGCCTTCTACGACTCGCACCCGCCCGCCGGCATACGCATCGGCAGGCTGCGAGCCGCCGCGCCGCATGCCGCCCCACTCGACCGTCTCCAGGAACCGGCATGAACCGCGTATTGAGTATCGAACAGCTGCGCTCGGGCCGCTGCGTGCCCATGAAGAACCGGGCGCCGATGAGCCCGGCCCACATCGACGAGCAGATCCATGTCCTGCCCATCTGGGCGCGGCGCGGCGACGTCCTGGAGCGCGACTACGAATTCGCGGACTATGCCCGCACCATCGCCTTCGTGAACGCCGTGGCCGAGATCGCCGGGCAGGAGAACCACCACCCCGAGATGCTGGTGGGTCACGGGCGGGTACGCGTGCACTACACCACGCACGAAATAGGCGGCATTTCCATCAACGACTTCATCTGTGCGGCCAAGATCGACGCGCGCTACGAACCATGAAGCCCCAGCGGCACACTCCGGGGACCGGCCTGCAGGGCCGTGTCGTGGCCGCTTTCGGACGCCATTTCACGGTCGAGTGCGACGACGGCTCGACCCGCCAGTGCTACCCGCGCGGCAAGAAAGGCACCGCCGCCGTGGGCGACCGGGTCGAGGTGGCGCCCGAGGGCCCGGCAGAAGGCGCCATCCAGTCGGTGCTGCCACGCCGCAACCTGCTCTATCGCTCCGATGAAATGCGGACCAAGCAGTTCGCCGCCAACGTCGACCAGTTGCTCATCGTCGTGGCCACCGAGCCCGATTTCTCCGACGAACTGGTGGGACGAGCCCTGGTCGGGGCCTTCAATGCCGACATCGCTCCCATCGTCATCCTGAACAAGGTCGACCGCACGGCCGGCCTGGCGGCCGCGCGCCGCAAGCTGGCGCCCATCCAGGCACTCGGCGTACCGGTGCTGGAACTCAGCGCCCACGACGCCACCGCCACGCGGGCCGCCCTGGCGCCCAGGCTGGCCGGGCGCACGAGCCTGTTGCTGGGCCAGAGCGGCATGGGCAAGTCCACGCTGCTCAACGCCCTGGTCCCGGATGCCCTGGCCGCCACCCAGGAGCACTCTCAGGCGCTGGGCGCCGGCAAGCATACGACCACCAGCACGCGCCTGTATCACCTGCCCGCCACGCTGGCCGCCGGGGCCGACCTGATCGACTCGCCGGGATTCCAGGCCTTCGGCCTGCAGCACCTGGACGGCGCGCAGATCGTCAAGGGCTTCCCGGAATTCTCGCCCTACCTGGGACACTGCCGCTTCTACAACTGCACCCATATCCACGAACCGGGATGCGCCGTGCTGGAAGCCCTGGAGGCGGGCCGGATCGCGCCCCAGCGCCATGCGCTCTACGGCCGGCTGCTGGACGAACTGCAGCTCGGCCAACGCTATTGAGCCTTCAGAACCTGAAGAAATATCCGATCGGCGAAACAATCGTTTGGCGTTATGGTGTTCGGCGGTACGCTCGGGGGAATCCTCCAAGCGTCCCTTCAGGAGCATTCCGTGGCATACGCGGCGATCCGGACACTGATAGAAAAGCTCTCCAGCCAGCCCGACCTGCACGCTGCGCTGCGCCTGGCCCCCGACGGCACCGTCCTGGGCAGGTTCTACGAATTCGAACTGGCCAGCGGCTTCCAGCCGGTGGTCAGGATAGATACGCGGGCGGTGGCCGGCTATGACGCCTATGCCCGTTCGCACGCGACCGACGGCGACGTCATCAGCCCCTGGGGCCTGTTCTCGCGGGCCGCGGACGACGCGACGCTGGTACGGCTGGACCGGCTGTGCCGCCTGGTCCATACGCTGAATTATTTCTCGAAGGCCGACGCCCTCCACCCCTTGTATCTGCGCGTCCACGGCCGGCTGCTGGCCGCCATCACGCATGACCACGGGCAGGCGTTCCGCCGCATGGTCGAGGCGCTGGGCATCCCGCCCGCGCGCATCGTGTTGCAGTTGCCGGCCGAGGCCGCGCAGGACGTCCTGCTGGCCGGCATGATCCTGGGCAACTACAAGAAGGCCGGCTTCCAGTCGGGCGTGCATGCCAACAACGTGGGCGAGGCGCAGTCGCTGCTGCACCTGCATGCGCCGGAGGTCATCAAGCTGGACCTGCGCACGGTGGCCGATCCCGAACGCGAACTGCCCCCGCTGCTGGAAACAGCCGCGGGACTTTCGTGCCAGGTGGTGTTCAAGCGTGTCGAGGACGAGGCCAGCCTGGCCCGCCTCGCGGCGCTGGGCGCGCAATACGCCCAGGGCTATCTGTTCGGCGCGCCATCGGCTTCGCTGGCGTCGCCGTCCCCGCAGGCGGCAGCGGCTCCCGAGCCGCCCGCCGCCTAGAGGCCGGCCTCGGGGCTAGCCGCGCGCGAGCAGGTCGGACATGTCGTCCGCGTGCTCTTCCTCGACCGCCAGGATTTCCTCCAGCATGCGGCGCGTGGTCGGGTCCTTGTCCCCCAGGTAGCGGACCATGGCCCGGTAGCTGTCGATGGCGATGCGCTCGGCCACCAGGTTCTCCTTGATCATGCTTTCCAGCGTGTCGGCCTCCACGTACTGGGAATGGCTGCGCCGGGACAGGCTGTCGGGCGAAAAGTCCGGCTCGCCGCCGAGCTGCACGATGCGCTGGGCGATCTGGTCGGCATGCTGCTGTTCCTGCGCGGCATGCTCGGCGAACTCGGCCGCGACCGGATCGGCATGGATGCCGCGCGCCATGAAATAGTGGCGCTTGTAGCGCAGCACACAGACCAGCTCGGTGGCAAGGGCCTCGTTCAGCATCTTAAGCACGACGTCGCGGTCGGCGCCGTAGTCCTGGGTCACCGCGCCCTCGTCCAGATGCTTGCGCGCCCGGGCGCGCATGGCCTCCACATCGATGGAAAACTTCTCGGCACTGGGGGCCTGCGGCTTGACTGCCTGCTCCATATTGCTCTCCTGTCTCGAGTGAAAACTCCATCCAGGATAGGCCGCGCCCCCGGTCACCGCTGTAACAATCAGAACGTCAGCCGCACGCCCATGACGATGTTCCGCCCCATCAGCGGCGCGGCATTCTTGATGAACGACGTATGCCGGTAGGCGAGCTTGTTCGTGAGATTGTTGGCGCGGACGTAGATCTGGTAACGGGTCCCGCTCATGCGACCTTCGTAGGCCGCGCCAAGGTTGAGCATCGTGTAGCCGGCCGTCTCGGTCTCGAACTCGGCCACCTTGTCCTGGCGACCCACGTACGACAGCTCGACGTCGCCGCTCCAGGCCTGCCAGCGCGCATCGAGCCGCGTGCCGATCCGGTAGGCCGGGATGCGCGGAAGATTGCCGCCGCCGTCCAGCTTGGCGCGCACGTAGTCGCCCATCAGCGAGACGGCGAAGATGCGGTCGATCTGGTGGCGCACCTTGGCCTCCAGC
The DNA here is from genome assembly GCF_039523035.1 of Pigmentiphaga daeguensis. Classification (NCBI taxonomy): domain Bacteria; kingdom Pseudomonadati; phylum Pseudomonadota; class Betaproteobacteria; order Burkholderiales; family Alcaligenaceae; genus Pigmentiphaga; species Pigmentiphaga daeguensis. The sequence continues at coordinate 115,008 of NZ_BAAAEN010000007.1, forward strand.
CCGGTGAAGGTGGCATCGTGCTGCGTGTATTCCAGCAATTGCAGGTTCTGGTAGACGTCCAGCGTGCGTCCATAGATGAAGTTGTCCATCTTGTTGTGGAACACCGAGGCCGAGAACGTGGTGGGCCCGGCGAACTTGCGCAGCGTGAGGTCGATGTTGTTGGACGTTTCCTTCTTCAGGCTGGCGTTGCCGATCTCGTAGGTGGACGTGGCCAGATGCAGGCCGTTGGCATAGAGTTCCTCGGCGGTCGGCAGGCGGTGCGAGCGCGACGCCGACACGCCCAGCGAATACTGCGGCGCGAACTTCCAGACGGCTCCGGCCGACACCGACGTGCCGCGGTGGCGCGTGTCGGGCGCGCCACCCTGCACGTCGATGCGCTGCCATTCGTGCCGCAGCCCGCCCTCGAAGCGCCAATCGCCCACCGTGTATTCCTCGAGCATGAACAAGCCGTTGTTGCGCGTGACGGTGGGCTGCACGTAGGCTTCCTCGCCCAGGGCGCTGAAGGCGCGGCGCGTCGTCTGCGCGCCGATCACGCCCCGCAGTCCGCCTATGGGCGCGTGCTCCAGTTCGACGCGGCCGTCGTGCGCCTTGTTCTTGAACGTGGTGGCGACCGTGTCGCCCTCGATCTCGTCATGCTGGTAGTCGGTGAAGCCGGCGCGCACGCGCAGCCGGGTGAAGCCGGCGAAAGGATCGCGCAGTTCGCCGCGCACGTCCCACCGCTGGCTGCGCAGCTTCACGAAAGGTATGCCGTGGCTGTCGCCGTCCTCGTCGTGGGCATGGTCGTGGCCGTCCTCGTCGCCGTGATCGTGGCCATGTCCGTCGTCGGGGCAGTGCAGGTGCGTGCCATGCACATGGCAGCCCTCGTAGGCGTGGTCATGGCCCGGCAGGCCGTAGCGGTTGCGCTGGCTGGTGTAGGCCAGCCCGATGTAGCCGCGATCGCCCACCCACGACAGTCCCACGCTGCCGGTCTCGGTGTGGTTGTACGAACCGTCCACGCGGTTGCCGCCGGCCCAGCCCCGGCCTACCTTGTAGTCGTTGGCGTTGCGCTTGAGCCCCTCGGCATGCAGGACCAGTCCCTTGCCGCCGGTGGTCAGCTCGAACGCGCCCGACGTCTCGCGCGGCCCGGTCGCGCCGCGCAGCTCCACGCTGCCTTCCACGGCGTTCTCCGGCATTTCGGTGGGAATCTTGTTGTCGAGCACATTGACCACCCCGCCCATCGCCCCGCCGCCATACAGCAGCGCCGCCGGCCCGCGCAGCACTTCCACGCGCTGGGACAGCATGGGCTCCAGGCCCACCGCATGATCGGGGCTGATGGTGGAGGCGTCCTGGACCTCGGCGCCGTCGGACACGATCTTGACCCGCGCGCCGTCCATGCCCCGGATGATGGGGCGGCTGGCGCCCGCGCCGAAATGCGATGAAGTGATACCCGGCTCCTGCTCCAGCGTCTCGCCTAGCGTGGCGGCGCGCTTGGTCAGCAAGTCGTTCTCGTCCAGCACCGTAACCGGCGCCGCCAGGTCCTGTTCGCTGCGCGACAGGGGCGTGGCGGATACGGTGACTTCCTTCAGGGTCTGCGGCGCGGGCGCGGTAGGCGTTTCCGCCTGTGCCCAGGCGGCCGCGGGCAGGCCCCAGGAAACACTCATCAATGCCAATACGAGGGGGTTCAGCCTTCCCAACATCACGGTTCCTTCTTCATGGATGGCGCAAAAATGCCGCAGGCCGCCGGCAAGGCAGATCCTTGCCGGCCGCGAGCGGCATTCTTGCTCAAAACCGAAGTTAATGCAACTCTATTGCATATGCATGATGGTTGCACATGAGGAACCCTGGCGGGCGCGGATCAGAACGCCGAGCAATGCCCCCCGCTGGGAGCCTGCCCCGAGCCTATGGCCAGGATGGCGGGTTCCTTCCGATGGTTGACGGGACTGGAGTGGGTCCAGTCCCAGGCGAAGAAGGCGATCAGCACGGCCCAGAGCAGCACGACGGCGGAAGTACGGGAAGTCATGTCCATGTCCCCCGTTCACACGCCCAGCCGGCGGCGCAGGCGCACGCCGATCAGCGAGCCGGCGAAGGCCAGCACGACCCAGATCCAGCCGTGCAGGCTACCCGTGGAAATGCCGCTGACCATGGCGCCAACGTTGCAGCCGAACGCCAGCCGCGAGCTGTAGCCCAGGAGGAAACCCGCGACCAGCACGGCCGCCCACTGGCGGCCGGTCAGCGGCTTGCCGCTGGACGGCTTGCGGGCGGCGATCCACAGCGCGCCGGCCATGATGCCGATGTTGGTGATAGAGGTGACGTCCAGGAACACGCTCTGGTCCAGCGTGCGCAGGTTGCCCGCCTGGCTCCAGAAGGCGTTGGCGGCGGGATCGAACACGCCGGCCGCCGTCGCCACCTTGGCCGCCCACAGGCCGAAACCGTAGACCACGCCCCAGGGCTGGCCGGCCACCACCAGGTTCGCCACCGCCAGCAGGGCCAGGCCGACGCCGGCCAGCAGCAGCTTGCGGTTCCAGGGCGAGGATGCGGCCGCCCCGCCCTTGCGGCTCCAGACCCAGGCCGCCAGGCCGAAAACGGCCAGGCCGGCAAAGGTCAACGCCAACGCGCCGCCCGCTCCCCAGTCGCGGACCAGGCTGACCGGCGCGATGGCGCCCAGCGACAGCCAGCCGTGCAGATGCACCGATCCCAGGAAACTGCCCAGCGCGAACAAGGGCAGCACGCCCATGTTCAGCGGAATGCCCAGTCCGGCCTTGTACAGCGTGCCCGACCCGCAGCCATCGGCGATCTGCATCGTGATGCCGAACACGAAGGCGCCGATCAGCAGGCTGATGCTGGGAGGGCCCAGGGCCGCGGCCAGGTCGCCGGGAAACTTCGCCAGGAGCGGAATGGAAATGGCTGCCGCCACCGCCAGCAGCGCAATCTGGGCGAACACGCCGCTGGCGTCCCGGGCCTCGATCAACCGGCGCCAGCCGGTGGTGAAGCCGAAGCGCGCGCCGGCCAGCAGGCCGCCCATGCCGATGCCGATGACGAACAGCACCGACTGGCGCACGGTCACGAACCAGGCCAGCGCCAGCACGGCAAGCAGGATCGCGGCCGTCAGCGGCCAGCGTGCATGGCCAAGCGCGGAGGACGCGGGAGAAGCGATGGCGGGCGAGCCCGCCTGGGAAAGCGTCGTTTGCATCAGGGGGATTCCTTTCGTGCTGGCGCCTCAGGAGTTGCCGAACAACTTCTTGAATTTTTCCGAGATCTGGCTGGCCCGGCCCGGCACGTTGTCCATGGGCAAGGCCTGGTCCGCGTTGGTCCAGTCGGCCAGGGATTCCGGATACATGCGCACGTGCGGCAGCCCCGCCAGTTCGGACAGCGCGAACCAGTCGGTCGCCGCCCAGTGTCCGGTGTTGCAGAACGCGATGTTGTCGCCGCCCGCGTCCGGGAATTCCCGGGCGGCGATGGCGCGGGCCTCGGCGGCCGAGACGATCTGCGTGCTGCCGGGGGCGAACCAGACGCTGTGCGGAACGTTGGTGGCGCCGTGGATGGTGCCGGGCACCGAGGCCGTCGGGGCCTTGACCAGGCCTTCGAAGAAATTCTTGGGCCTCGCGTCGATCAAGCGGGTGCCGCCGCCGGTCGTGCCTGCCAGCACGTCGGCCTGGGTAGCCTTGATGGCGGTGTTCAGCCTGGGCTCGTAGCGGCTGGGCGCCGGCTGGGCCGGCGCGTCCTGGCTCAGGGGCTGCTGCGCCTGCTGCCAGGCCTGCATGCCGCCGTTCAGGATGGACAACTGGGTCAGGCCCAGGTATTTGAGCGTCCAGTAGACGCGGGCGGCGGCGCCGAAGTCGGTCACGTCCGCGCCCGAGGACACCACCACGGCATGGCGCTCGGGCGCCAGCCCGAGCTTGCGCACTTGCGCGGTCAGCTTGTCCAGCGGCGGCAGCGTGCCGGGGCTGTTGGCCGGTCCGCGCCAGGAGCCGTAGGGAGCGGACAAGGCGCCGGGGATGTGGCCTTGCAGGTAATCGGCGGGCGGCCGGATGTCGATGACCGTGACCGAGGGCGAGGACAGCACCGCCTTCAGTTCGTCGGGCGACAGGATGGGGGACGGGGCGGCCTGGGCGCCGGCCTGCGCGGCGAAGGCGATCAGCCAGGCGGAAAGAATGGCAAGGATTCTCATGATGATTGCGCGCGGCGCGCAGGGAATGGGCATCCTGAGAATTTTAAGACCTGGCCAGGGGATGGCTCAGACCAAGTCCCCATATTCATATAACATTAAATTATATGAAAGCGCTGTGAATATAGCTCCTGGCCATACGCCCGGAGGGCGCGGGCCAGGGCATCGGGCAACCCCGGCCGGGGCTGCCCGTAACGGCCGTGAACCGCCTCAGGCCGTGACGTGGAAGCCCACGCGGCCGAGATTCTGCATCTCGAGCTCGACCCAGGTACCGGCCACGAGCGCCTCGGCGGCGCTGGCGCCGCCGGCCATCACGATCGACCCCTCGGGCAGGATCTCGCCCGCCTGCGCCACCAGGCGCGCGGCCGCGACCAGCGAGCGCACGGGATGGCCCAGGATGGCGGCGGTGGTGCCGACCTGCTGGGCCTTGCCATTGCACGACATGATCAGGCCCAGGTTGGAGAAGTCGATGCTGGGCTTGTGCCAGGCTCCCAGCACCACGCCCGACGACGAGGCGTTGTCCGCCACCACGTCTTCCAGCGAGAACTTGAAGGCCTTGTAGCGCGAGTCGATGATCTCCAGCGCCGGGGCGATCGCCTCGACGGCGTCCAGGGCCTCGATGGGCGACACCATGCCCGACAGCGGCTTGCGCAGCAGGAAGGCGATCTCGGGCTCGACGCGCGGATGCACGCGGGTCGACAGCTTCAGTTCGCCGCCCTCGTCCACGCGCATGTCATGCGTCAGGCGGCCCCAGATCATGTCATGCACGCCCATCTGGACCATCTTGGCGCGGCTGGTGAAGCCCATCTTCATGCCGATGCGTCGATGGCCGCGGTCGATGCGGCGCTGGATCAGCATGCGCTGCACTTCGTAGGCCTCGGCCAGCGTCAGCGGACGGCGTTCGACGAACTGCTCGGCGGCGCGCGGCGTGCTGGCGGCTTCGTCCAGCTCGCGGGCCACTTCGGGTAGGGACAACAGCGGACCGCTCATGCTTGCTCCTTCGCGCCAAACACCGCGCGCACCGAACCCAGTCCGGCGATGCGCGCTTCCAGAATCTCCTCTCCCTGCACCGCGACCATGGGGCCCAGCGCACCACTCAGCACCACGTCGCCGGCACGCAGCGGATTGCCACGCTCGGCCATCTTGCGCGCCAGCCACAGGGCCGCGTTCAGCGGGTGGCCCAGGCACGCGGCGCCGGCGCCGATCGATACCTGGTCGCCATTGCGCTCCATGACCATGCCGCACAGGCGGGCGTCGAAGTCGCCCAGCTTGACCGGCCGGTTGCCCAGCACGAACAGGCCGGACGAGGCGTTGTCGGCGATGGTGTCGACGATGCTGATCTTCCAGTTGGCGATGCGGCTGTCGACGATCTCGATGGCCGGCACGGCATAGGCCACCGCCGAGATCAGTTCGGCCATGGTGGCCATGGGCTGGGCCAGGTCGCGCTCCATGACGAAGGCGATCTCGGCTTCGACCTTGGGCTGGATCAGGGTCGACAGCGGCACTTCCTCGCCGTCGCACACCGACATGTCGGCGAACAGCATGCCGTAGTCGGGCTGGTCCACGCCCAGCTGCGCCTGCACCGCCTTGGAGGTCAGGCCGATCTTGCGGCCGACCAGGCGGCGGCCCTGCTTGATCCAGTGGTCGGTATTGGCCTGCTGCACCGCGTACGCGGCGTCCAGGTCGCCGGCCGGCAATTGATCCCGGATCGGATCGATCGCGACGCGGCTTTCATGAGCACTGCGCAGGCGTTGCGCAAGCCCGGCGATCGCCTCGGCGGCGACGCCCCCCTGTCCTATCTGCCCCATGGGTAGTCCTGTTTGGAAGTTGGAGAAAAGAGAAAAACACCTTTATGCCGTATACGTACGAATATACGGGAGAAACCTGCGCGCGGACAATGCCGGCGGTTCATGGCCCCACTCCGGCCATCAATTTGAGGCATTTGACGAACAACGCCCGATATTCGGGCGGGAGGGCCGCGATGATGGCTTCCTCGACCTCCCGGTCGCGGGGCAGCACGCGCTCGAGCACGTCCACGCCCGCCTGGGTGATGGTGACGGCATACGCACGCTTGTCGTCCGCCGAGCGCCGGCGCCGCAGGTACCCCTTGCGCACCAGGCGGTTGATCATGTCGGCCAGCGAATTGCGGTCCAGCGCGATGTCCTCGGCCAGCTGATTCTGCGTGGCGCCCGGATGCTTGCAGACGGTGATCAGCAGCGCCTTCTGGCGCGGCGTCAGGTCCTCGTCGTGGAAGGTCTGCATGAACAGGGCCTCGGCGCGAAAATGCGCGCGCCGCAGCAGGTGCGACACGACGTCCGTGAGCTCGAACGCCCGCACGGCATCCGTACAAGGCACGGTTTCCGGTTCGGGAGACGGCGCGGCGGGCGGGCGTCGCAAGGCGGAGGATCGGGTCATGGTGGCGAGCCGGAGCGGACTTGAGATCTTAACTGATGTCGCGCGCCCGGCCAGCGGCGCCCTGGCGTTTCTTCGAACCGGCTATGGCTGGCACCGAAGTTGTTATGCCCCCGGGGATGGACCGGTCGCGCGAAATTCCACTATATTATGACGTATACGTACTATACCTCAACGGAACCCAGCACCATGTCGGTCAAATCCCTGCGCAACTTCATCGGCGGCCGCTTCGAAGACGGCATCCGCACCTTCGACAAACTCAACCCCGCCAACGGCGAACTGGTGGCGCGCGTGCACGAAGCCAGCCGCGACCAGGTGAACGCCGCGGTGGCGGCGGCCCGCCAGGCCTTGCCGGCCTGGGCGGCGCTGCCGGTCAACCAGCGCACGGACTACCTATACGCGCTGGCCGACGGCATCGAACGCCGCTTCGACGATTTCCTGGCGGCGGAGATCGGCGACACCGGCAAGCCCGTGGGCTGGGCCAGCCAGATCGACATCCCGCGCGGCGCGGCCAACTTCCGCGCCTTCGCCGAGATCGCCCGCACGCTGGACATGGAAAGCTTCATGACCGATACGCCGGACGGCCGGCAGGCGCTGAACTACGCCTACCGCAAGCCGCTGGGCGTGGTGGGCGTCATCTCGCCGTGGAACCTGCCGCTGCTGCTGTTCACCTGGAAGGTCGCGCCCGCGCTGGCCTTCGGCAACACCGTGGTGGCCAAGCCTTCCGAGGTCACGCCTTCCACCGCCACCCTGCTGGCCGAAGTGGCGGCCGAGGTCGGCCTGCCCGCCGGCGTGTTCAACGTGGTCCACGGCTTCGGCCCGAATTCGGCCGGCGAATTCATCACTACCCACCCTGACATCGACGGCATCACCTTCACCGGCGAATCGGCCACCGGCAGCACCATCATGAAGGCGGTCGCGCCGGGCGTGAAGCCGGTATCGTTCGAACTGGGCGGCAAGAACGCCGCGCTGGTGTTCGAGGACGCCGACTTCGACGCGGCCGTCGCCGGCGTGGCCCGCTCGGTCTTCGCCAACTGCGGCCAGGTCTGCCTGTGCACCGAGCGCGTCTACGTCCAGCGGCCGATCTACGACCGCTTCGTCGCCGCCCTGAAGCTCGAAGCCGAGAAACTGGTGCTGGGCCGCCCCATGGACAGCGCCACCACCATGGGCCCGCTGGTGTCGCACGAGCACCGCGAGAAGGTGCTGTCCTACCTGCGCCTGGCGGTCGAGGAAGGCGCCACCGTGGTCACCGGCGGCGGCGTGCCGACCTTCGGCGACGAGCGCGACCAGGGCGCCTACATCCAGCCGACCATCTGGACCGGCCTGCCCGAGACCGCCCGCTGCATCAAGGAAGAGGTGTTCGGCCCGGTCTGCCACATCGCCCCCTTCGATACCGAGGAAGAAGCCATCCGGCTGGCCAACGACACCCACTACGGGCTGGCGGCGGCCGTCTGGACCACCAACCTGACCCGCGGCCATCGCGTGGCCCAGGCCATGCAGGTGGGCCTGGCGTGGGTGAACTGCTGGTTCCTGCGCGACCTGCGCACGCCCTTCGGCGGCAGCGGCCTGTCGGGCATAGGGCGTGAAGGCGGCCGCCACTCGCTGCATTTCTATACCGAGCCGACCAACGTCTGCGTGAAGCTGTAGGCGCGCGAATGGGCGATAATCGCAGGGGAATGTCCCCTGCGGCCGCCATGTCCAACTTCCGTCTGACTCCCAACGCGCTTGGGCACAAGCTCAAGCTGCACCAACTCCAGATCTTCGAGCGGGTGCTCGAGCGCCGGTCGCTGTCGCGCGCGGCCAATGAACTGAACCTGACGCAGCCCAGCGTCACCAAGGCCATCTACGAGCTGGAGAAGTTCGTGGGCGCGCCGCTGTTCGAGCGGTCCAACCGCGGCGTGGTCCCGACCGAGCTGGCGCATCTCCTGGGCCGGCGGGTCAAGACGCTGATGGCCGAGCTGCGCTACATGACGGACGAACTCAATGCCGCGCTGACGGGGGAAAGCGGGCACGTCATCGTCGGCACCCTGATCGCCGCGTCGGCCAAGCTGCTGCCCGAGGCGATCTCGATGCTGATGCAGGAGCACCCGGGGATCCGCGTCACGGTCTCCGAAGGCCCCTCGTCGCAGCTCTTCCCCGCGCTGGCCACGGGCGACCTCGACATCGTGGTGGGACGCCTGCCCGAGCGCGACATCGCGCTCGGCTATGCCTATCCGCTCACCCACCACACGCTGTACGAGGAAAAGCTGCATGCCGTCGTCGGCGCCCACCACCCGCTGGCGCGCGCGGCGCACCTGGAACTGGGCCAGCTGATGGAGCAGCCCTGGATCCTGCCTTCGGCCGAATCGCCGCTGCGCACCGCGGTGGAACAGACTTTCCACCGTACCGGGCTGGGCATTCCGCCCCGCCACATCGAATCCCTGTCGCTGCTGACCAACCTGGGCATCCTGCTGCGCGGCGAGGCCATCGCCCTCATGCCGCAGGACGCCGCCGCGCAATTCCTGGACCACGGACTGCTCAAGCGCCTGCCGCTGGCCGAATTCGGCCTGTTCGGGCGCGTGGGCTATTCGGTACGGGCGAACCGGCAACTCACTCCCGCCAGCCAGCACCTGATCGAATACCTGCATCGCATCTGCGACGCCCGGCGCGCCGGCGCCTCCTGATCCTTCCTCCGGGCGCAAGGCCCGAACGCGCCATAGCCAATGTGCATACCCCGGGCGCCAACTTCTATTTCTCGCCCGGCGCATGGGTCACATAGACTGCAATTAGCCTACGATAGGCCACGACCGCCTCCTTCCGGCGCGGGAAGCCGCCCCGCGGGCGCAGACCTACCGACCCAACGAGAGCACCATGTACAAATACGGTCTTCCGCTCAATTTCCAGAAATGGATCGACGACAACGCCCATCTGCTCAAGCCGCCGGTCGGCAACCAGCAGATCTGGCAGGACTCCGATTTCATCGTCACGGTGGTCGGCGGCCCCAACCACCGTACCGACTACCATGACGATCCGCTGGAAGAGTTCTTCTACCAGATCCGCGGCAACGCCTACCTGAAGCTCTGGGTGGAAGGCAAGGAAGAACGCGTGGACCTGAAGGAAGGCGACATCTTCCTCTTGCCTCCGCACATGCGCCACTCGCCCCAGCGTCCCGAGACCGGCAGCGCCTGTCTCGTCATCGAACGCCAGCGTCCCGAAGGCCTGGTGGACGGCTTCGAGTGGTACTGCCTGCATTGCGGACACCTGGTGCACCGCGTCGAAGTCCAGCTCAAGAGCATCGTGACCGACCTGCCGCCGCTGTTCGAGGCCTTCTACGCCAGCGAGGACAAGCGCCGCTGCCCCTCGTGCGGCACGGTGCATCCCGGCAAGCACGTTCCGGGCACCGCATGACGGCACGGTTCGACTTCGGCGGGGTCGAACTCACCCGCATCGTCGAGGCCGAGGGCCCGCTGCTGCGCCCCGCGGAAATCTTCCCGGACTCGACCCCCGAAGCCATCCAGGCCAACCTGGACTGGCTGGCCCCGCGGTTCTACGACCCGGCCTCCGACCGGCTGGTCATCTCCATCCAGTCCTTCCTGCTGAAAAGCCGCGGCCGCCTGATCCTGGTGGACACCTGCGTGGGCGACTGCAAGGCGCGGGTACGCCCCGACTTCGACCGGCAGCACTGGGGCTGGCTGGATCGCCTGCAAGCGACCGGCGTGCGCCCCGAGGACGTCGACATCGTCGTCTCCACCCACCTGCACGTCGACCACGTCGGCTGGCACACGCGGCTGGTCGGCGGCGCATGGGTGCCCACCTTCCCCAACGCGCGCTATCTCTTCACCCACGAGGAATGGGCCTATTGGAAGGAGCACGAGGGCCACCCGGGGCTCGTGCGCACCGGCGACTACGTGGGCGACTCGGTCCTGCCCGTGTTCGAAGCCGGCCTGGCCGACCTGGTCGACATGGACCACCGCATCGACGAAGCCATCCGCCTCGTTCCCGCGCCCGGGCACACGCCCGGCCACGTGGCCGTCGAGATCCAGGGCGAGCACCAGCGCGTCCTGCTGACCGGCGATGCCTTCCACCACCCGCTGCAGTGCTGCTACCCCCAGTGGAGCACGCGCTTCTGCGCCGACCCCGACCACGCCCGCCGCACCCGGCAATCGCTGCTGGAGGCCTGCGTCCGCGACGGCACGCTGGTCCTGCCAGCCCACTTCCCCGCCCCCACCGCCGGCCACATCCGCCGCGCGGCACCGGAAGACGAACACGAATTTCGTTTCGAATTCCAAAAATTACTTTAAACTTAAAACGTAAGTCCAAGGAACCGCCTATGACTTTGCAGCGCCCGGTCCCGGCCCTGGTGGCCAGCCTTTGCCTCGCGTTCGGCGTCACCGCCGCCGCGCACGCCGACATCAAGATCGGCTTCCTGGCCACGATGTCCGGACCCGGCGGCACGCTGGGCCAGGACCAGTACGACGGTTTCATGCTGGGCGTGGAAGCCGCCGGCGGCAAACTGGGCGGGCAGGCAGTCAAGATCATCCAGGAAGACGACCAGCTCAAGCCCGAGGTGGGCCGCCAGGCCGCCAAGAAGCTGATCGAGCGCGACCGCGTGCAGCTCATCACCGGCCTGAGCTTCTCGAACGTGCTGATGGCGGTCTATCGCGACGTCATCAACAGCGGCACCTTCCTGCTGGTGAACAACGCCGGCCCCAGCCAGATCGCCGGTTCGATGTGCTCGCCGCTGTATTTCTCCACGTCCTGGCAGAACGACCAGCAGCACGAGGCCATGGGCAAGTACGCCCAGCAGAAAGGCTACAAGCGCGTCGCCCTGATGGCGCCGAACTACCAGGCCGGCCGCGAGGCGCTGACGGGCTTCAAGCGCTACTTCAAGGGCGAAGTCCTGAGCGAGACCTACACCCAGGTCAACCAGCCCGACTACTCGGTGGAAATCACCCAGCTGCGCACCGCCAGCCCCGACGCCGTGTTCATCTTCTATCCCGGCGGCATGGGCGTGAATTTCGTCAAGCAATACCACCAGGCCGGCCTGCTGGGCAAGGTCCCGCTGCTGTCGGGTTCCACGGTGGACGGCACGACCCTGCCGGCGCTGCAGGACCTGGCGCTGGGCGTGATGTCGGGCGGGCCATGGTCGCCCGACCTGCCCAATGCGGCCAACCGCAGCTTCGTCGAGCAGTTCCGCAAGAAATACGGGCGCATCCCCTCGCACTACGCGGCCTATGGCTACGACTCCGCGCAGGCCCTGAATGCCGCGCTCAAGGCCACCGGCGGCCGCCTGGACGACAAGAAAGCCTTCGAACAGGCAATGGTCAAGGCGAATTTCCCCTCAGTGCGGGGCAACTTCAAATTTAACAATAATCACTTCCCCGTATCGAACTACTACGCATTCGAAGTGGTGCGCGACCCCGCGGGCGGCGTGACGCTGGCCACGCGGGAAACCGTGTTCCCGGACCACCAGGACCCCTACCATGGGGAATGCAAGCTGAAATAACCGTCCGGCACCGGCGTCGCGCCGCCGACCGCAGTATCCCGGGGGCCGGGCATCCGGCCTCATCCACCCCGCAGGCAAGCCAGGAGTCCGCATGAAAACCGCCAAACTGATAGCCATCGCATCGATACTGCAAGCGGCCTTCGCCGCCCCCTCCTTCGCCGCCGTCAAGATCGGCTTCGTCTCCACGCTGTCCGGTCCGGGTTCGGTGCTGGGGCAGGACCAGTACGACGGCTTCATGCTGGCCGTGGAACAGGGCCAGGGCAAGCTGGGCGGGGTCGACGTCCAGGTCCTGAAGGAAGACGACCAGATGAAGCCCGAGGTCGGCCTGCAGGTCGTGCGCCAGTTGCTCGAGCGCGAGAAGGTCCCCCTCATCACCGGCCTGATCTACTCGAACGTCATGATGGCGGTCCACCGTCCCATCACCAGCGCGGAGGTCTTCCTGGTCGGCTCGAACGCCGGCCCCACCCCGATCACGGGCAAGGGCTGCTCGCCCTACTTCTTCTCCACCTCGTGGAACAACGACCAGTTGCACGAGGCCGGCGGCGAGCTCGCCAACAAGATGGGCATCAAGAAGATCCAGTTGCTGGCCGCCAACTACCAGGCCGGCAAGGACGCCATGGAAGGGTTCAAGCGAACCTTCAAGGGCCAGGTGGTGGGCGAGACCTTCACCCAGGTCAACCAGCCCGACTACTCGGTCGAGATCTCCGCCCTGGCCTCCAGCAAGCCCGAGGCCATCTACACCTTCTATCCGGGCAGCATGGGCGTGAACTTCGTCAAGCAGTACCGGCAGGCCGGCATGTTCGACAAGGTCCGCATGCTGTCGACCTCGACCATCGACGGCTCCACCCTGCCCGCCCTGCAGGACGCCGCGCTGAGCGCGGTCACGGCCGCTCCGTATTCGCCCGACCTCGACAATCCGGCCAACAAGAAATTCGCCGAGGCCTTCCGCAAGAAGTACAACCGCGAACCCTCGATGTATGCGGCGCAATCCTACGACGCCGCCAGCCTGATCGCCTCGGCCCTGGCCAAGACCAAGGGCAACGTGTCCGACAAGGCCGCGTTCCGCGCGGCGCTGCGGGAAGCCAAGTTCGATTCCGTGCGCGGCTCCTTCGCGTTCAACACCAACCAGTTCCCGATCGCGCCGTTCTACCGGGTCGACGTGGCCAAGGACGCCAACGGCAAGCCGGCGTTCGTGACCAAGGGGGTGATCTACGAGCACAGCAAGGACTCGTATGCGGGCGAATGCCAGATGAAGTGACGTGTGAATGGGGGCCTCAGGGGCCCCATTCATGAGCATGTCCGCGTGCCGGCAATGCGAATGGCCGATTGAGCTATCATGCGCGGGCAAGCTTCGACTTCCGGCACCGTGCAGACTTCCTCCATTCCTCGGGAAAACACCGCGTTATTGACATCTCTGGCCATCGGCGATTCGCTGCTGCTGATGATCGTCGCCCAGAACCTGAGACGGCACGGGATTGCGGTCACGGTCTTCGGGCCACATATCCACCGGCTACGCGCCTGGTTTCCCGGTTTCGATATTCGCGAAGAGTTGCCTGGTGATGCAGCGGAATGCCCGGCGGAATTCCGGACCGTCATCCAATTGCACGAACCGGGCACGGATGCGCCGCAGCGGCGCATCGTGGCGCTGGAAAATCTACGCAGGCTGAAGGTACCGGCCTCGCTGGCCCAAAGGCTGGCCAACTTCAGCCGTGATTCGTTGGGCCTGCCCCAGGCTGACAAATACAACGGCCTTGTCCCGCCTCCCGGACTCGTCTACCGCAAGCATGCCTCCCGTGTCGCCATCCATCCCATGGCCAGCACTCCCGACAAGCGCTGGCTGGCGTCCCGCTTCGTCGCTCTGGCCGTTCGGCTCAAGCGCCGGGGCCTGGACCCGCAATTCATCGTAGGTCCCTCCGAGCGGCCGCAGTGGGAGCACGTCCAGGAACTGGGTATAGGCCTGCCCCGGCTTGGCGCGCTGGAGAATGTCACCGCCTGGCTGTTCGAGTCGGGATGGTTCATCGGCAACGATTCCGGCATCGGCCACCTGGCCTCGAATCTGCATGTTCCTGCGTTGTCGCTGTTCATGCGCCGGGGAAGCGCCCGGACATGGCGCCCCGACTGGGGCCCCGGTCGCATTCTGATCGGCAGCGACGGCATTCCCATGGGCAAGCTCAAAGAAAAGCTCTGGAAATACGCGCTGACGTCAGGACGAGTGGAGCGTGCCTTCAACCAGTTGCAGTCGCAGGTTTCCGCGAAACAGACCGATCTCCCCTGGGACAAGGCCCAAGAAAACACGGCCCGGCCCAGCGGAAACGCGACTCGCGCCATCATGCCCCCAGCCAGGTTCCTGCCGGCTCCGGCCGACGATACGGAATCCTGATTCAGGCCGTCTCACTGAACTGCATCTTGTAGAGCGCGGCGTACAGCCCGCCGGCCGCCAGCAGATCCGAGTGCCCGCCTTGTTCCACGATACGGCCCTTGTCCAGCACGACAATGCGATCGGCATTCTGCACAGTCGACAACCGGTGGGCGATGACCAGGGTGGTGCGGCCTTTCATGAGCCGTTCCAGCGAAGCCTGCACCTGCCGCTCGGATTCGTTGTCCAGGGCCGAGGTGGCCTCGTCCAGGATCAGGATGGGCGCATCCTTGATCAGCGCGCGGGCAATGGCCAGGCGCTGCCGCTGTCCGCCCGATAGCCTGGCGGCGTTCTCCCCTACCCTGCTATGCATGCCTTGCGGCAGGGAATCGACGAACTCCAACAGATTCGCATCGGCCAGGGCCTGCCGAATGATCTGCTCGGAGGGTTCGCTGCGGGCGCCGTAGCTGACATTCGCAGCGATGGTCTCGTCGAACAGCACCACGTCCTGGCTGACCAGCGAAATCGCGTCGCGCAAGCTGGTCAATGTCAGCTCCTCGATCGGCACCCCGTCCACCCGTATCAAGCCCGAAGATGGCAGCGCAAAGCGCGGCAGCATCGATACCAAGGTCGTCTTGCCGCTCCCTGACCGGCCGATGAATGCCACTGTCTGCCCCGGTTCCACCTTGAACGAAATATCGGCCAAGGTATCCCGGGCAGCCTCGGGAAACCTATGCGACACGTTCTCGAACTCAATGCGGCCGCGCACCGGCTGGGCCAAGGTGCGCGTACCGGCATCCGGCTCGGGCATCTCGTCCACCAGGGCGAATACACTCTCGGCCGCCACCAGCATGCGTTGCATGGGGCTGGCGACATTGGCCAGCCGCTTGAGCGGATCCAGTATCTGCAGCATGGCCGTCACGAAAGCGGCGAAACCTCCTACCGTGATCTGGTTGGCACCCGACTGCCCCAGCGCGGTCGCTACCACGATGGCCAAGGCAACCGCGGAAATGGCTTGAGTGATGGGCGCCGACGCCGCCGTGGCCACGGCATTGCGCATGGCAAAACGGCGCAACCGGCTATTGACCTGGAGGAACCGGGCCTCTTCGTGCTCGTAGCCGCTGAACAACTTGATCACCCTCTGCCCGTCAATGGCTTCGCTGACAATGCGGGTCAACTCGCCATTCATGGCGATGGTCTCGCGGTTGATCCTGCGGATGCGGCGGGAGATGGCCCGCATGATGAAGGTGGACAAGGGAAAAGCCACCAGCGCGATCAGCGTGAGCTGCCAGGACAGATACAACAGCACGCAAACCAGCGACACCACGATCAGCGTCTCGCGCACCAGCACGGTGATGACTTCGGTGGCCAACTGCATCACGCCCGCTGCATCCACCACGAAGCGGTTGAGCAACAACGACGACCCCATGCGCTTGAAATAGGTATCGGGCAGGCGCAACAGGCGATCGAACATTTCCCCGCGCAGGTCCGCCAGCACATGGTTGGCCGACCACGCCAGGAGGTAGTCACTCAGGAAGTTCAATACACCGCGGACCAGGAAAATACCGACGATGGCCAGCGGGATCTTCCAGACATAGTCCGGATTCTGACCATTGAAACCGCCGTCCAGCAGCGGCTTCATCAGCATCGCCAGGACAGGCTGCGATGCCGCCACCCCTGTCAGGAACAACATGCCGAGCGCGAGCGCTTTCCAATACTTCAGGACCCGCGTATAGACGCGGCGCCACAAATCGGCTTTGACGGGATGGGAGTTCACGAGGGAGTTTTCCGGAGCCAGACCGAATGCCGCTTCGACCTTCCCGCGGCGGCAGGCCCGCTTACAATACGAAGCTTCACATTGTACGCGCAGGCGGCCATCCGCCGGACTGCCCGCCCCTGCCTCTTGATGCCACGCGCCGACTCCATCTACGTACGCCTGCCTAACTGGGTGGGCGATGCCTGCATGTGCCTGCCCGCCCTCGAGTTGCTGCGGCGGGAAGGCCACCCGCTGGTGCTTTGCGGACGCGCCTGGGCCCAGGACCTGTTCTCCGGACTGACGGGCCATGATGGATTCATCGCGCTGGGCCGCTCGTTCGGCGAAAACAGGCAGACGCTGCGCCGCTCGCTGGCCGGTCACGGCTCGGTGCGTGGCCTGATATTCCCCAATTCACTGTCCAGCGCCGCACTGTTTCGCCTGGCCGGCATCCGATCCGCCGGCTATCGCGGCGATGGCCGGTCGCTGCTGCTGAGCTGGGCATTGCCCAAGCCGCATGGCCTGCACGAGGTGGAGGTGTTCTACCGGCTGGCCTACGAGACGCTACGGCGCTGGCAGCCCGGTCCGGCCAGCCGGCCTCCAGAGCCCGGCAAGCGCCTCGCGCTGCCCCTGACGGCGGCCCACCACGAACACGCCACGCAAACATTGGCGCAGGCAGGCATCACGGGCCCCTTCGTCCTGCTGGCGCCCATCGCCGCCGGGCTGCACCACGGCCGGCCCAAGGCATGGCCGGGGTTCGGCGCCCTGGCCGAGGCGCTCGGGCAACGCGGATGGACTTGCGCGATCTGTCCGCCCCCGCACGAGGTGGCCGTCTCGCGCGCGGCCGTCCCGTCCGCCACGGTACTGCCGCCGCTGTCCCTGGGTGCCTTTGCCGCCCTGACCACGCACGCTGCCGCGGTGGTATGCAACGACTCGGGTACGTCGCATGTTGCCGCCGCCGCGGGCGCCCGCCAAGTCACCCTATTCGGCGTCACTCGCCGGGAGCGCACCGGCCCATGGTCGCCCGATGCAGTCTGCCTGGGCGCCGAGGGGCAATGGCCGGCCGTGCCCGAAGTCGTCGCCGCCGTCGAACGGCTGGCCCAAGGGGACACCGAATGAGCCGCAGGACTGCCGCGAAGACACCGCGGATCCTGGTCGTCGCCCTGCGCTACCTGGGCGACGTGCTGCTGACCACCCCCCTGCCCCATGCGCTGCGCCAGCACTATCCTGGCTGCGAGGTCGACATGCTGGTGTTCAAGGGCACCGAAAGCATGTTGCAGAACAACCCGGACATCCGCCGGGTCTACACCATCCCCGAACGCCCGGCACGCGAGGAAATCCTTGCACTCGCCCGCCAGCTCTGGCGCCGTTACGACCTCGCCGTGGTGCCGCAACCCGGCGACAAACCCCACCTGTTCGGTTTCGTGGCGGCACCTCGGCGGATTGGACTGGTCTCGACCGAACGCAGCCATTCCTGGTGGAAAAGGCTGTTGCTGCGACACGCTCTGTCGGTCGACGGGATCACCCACCGCGTTCGCGAAAACGAACAGGTAGTGCAGATGCTGGGCGTGCCGTCGGCCCGCACCGTCATCCCCCCGACGGGCCAGATAGCTCCTGAGGCGTGGGCGGAAAAACTCTCGCCGTACCTGCACGGCACCGCTCCTTTCGATCCACGCCAGCCCTTCGCGGTGATCCATCCCTCGCCACGCTGGCGCTATAAGCGGTGGCATACGGCAGGTTGGGCCAGCCTCATGGGCGAACTGCGGCAGCAAGGCTTACGCCTACTGTTGAGCGGCGGTCCGGGCGAAGCGGAAAGCCGGTACCTGGACGAGATCCTGGCCGCGCTGGACGCCCCGACCCGCGCGGCCGTCATCCGCATCCAGGGCTGCCTGGGCCTGGGCGAACTGGCCGATCTCCTGCATCTGGCCCGGCTGTACGTGGGACCGGACACCGCCACGACCCATCTGGCCGCCGCCTGTGGCACTCCTACCCTGGCACTGTTCGGCCCAACCGAGCCCCGCCAATGGGGCCCCAGCCCGCCCGACGGGCTGGAGCCGCCCTGGGACCAGCGCGCATCCAGCCAAGTACGCGGCAACGTCGTCCTGCTGCAGGAACCCTTCCGCGCATGCGTGCCGTGCCAGCAGGAAGGCTGTGAGCGGCACCGCGAAAGCCACTCCGAATGCCTGGACCGCATGGCTCCGGAACGCGTATGCCAGGAAGCGGTCGCCATACTGCGCCGGCAACCCGGCGGCGGGGATGCTGTCCCTGCCCCACCAGCGGAAACCCAGCCATGAAACTCGCTATCGCCTGCCACCGTTTCGGCTACGGCGGCGGCATGGAACGCTACACCATGGACCTGGTGCGTGGGCTGCATCGGCTGGGAGTGCGTCCCCTGGTCTTCGCCCGCGAATTCGACACGGCCATTCCCGAACATGCCTACGTGGAACCGGTACGGATCAACGTCCGGGCCCTGCCCTCGAAACTGCGCGATCACTATTTTTCGGCGCGGGTCCGCGCGCTCAAGGACAGCCACGGGGTGGACGTCCTGATCGGATGCAGCCGCACCGCCGTGTCCGACATCGCCATTTGCGGCGGCACGCACCAGGGATTCCTCGCCCATGCCCAACGCTCGCCCAAATGGTCGGATCGCTGGCAGATCCGGCTCGAAACGCGCCACTATGCCCATGCCCGCAAGGTGGTCGCGCACTCCGGCTTCATGGCGCGAGAACTGGAACGGTATTACGACCTCCCCGCCGGCAAACTCCATGTCGCCTATCCGCCGGTCGACGCTACCCGATTCGTACCCGTGACACCCGAGCGCCGCCTCGAATTGCGGCGGGCGCTGGGCATCTCCGACGGGCAAGTCGCGTTCCTGTTCCCCTCCACCGGCCATGGCCGCAAGGGATACGAGCAACTCGCCTCGTTCTTCCAGGACACGGCGCTGCCGGTGTGCCTGCTCGTCGCCGGCCGGCCGGTCGACGCGCAGTCGCCCCGGATCCGCTACATCGGCTACCGGCAGGACATCGAGGACTGCTATCGCGCCGCCGATTTTACGATTCTGGCCTCGCGCTACGAACCCTTCGGCCTGGTCGGTCCGGAGTCCGTGCTATGCGGCACTCCGGCCGTGCTGCCGCGCGACACCGGCTGCGCCGAGGTGCTGTCGCGCGAAGCATGCGTCACGTTCGACCTGGATAGCCCGGCGTCGCTGGCTGACGCCATCGCCGGCTGCGTGGCACGGGTCCACGAGGGTCGCGCACGGCTATCGTCGCCGTCCGCCCACCTGTCCTATGCCACTGACGTCCTGGCCCATGCGCGCATCGTTCTCGACCTGGCCACCGCTCAGGCCGGCGGCTGAGATGGCGGACGCTGCCGTGCGACCCGCAGGAAGGGCCGCACCAGGATCTGATGCAGGAAACGCTGATACAAATAGCGTTTGAGGTAATAGCCGATGCTGCGCCGGGATTTCTCGGCAGTGTCCAGGTCGACCCGCCCGCCCTCCAGGTACGAGGTCTGCGCGAGTTCGGTCAACCCTATGCAGCTGGGCACGACGGCCCGGACCCGAACGATGCCCCGGCGCTCGAATCCCGCCCAGAAATCGGCTGCGCTCCAGACCGGCTGCAAGGCCGCCAGCATGCGCTCGGCGGCTCCACGCGTCACGATGTAACCATGGGCAAGCCACCAATGTCCGTATCGCCTTACCAGATGCCTCTGGCCGTCCAGCGACTGGCGGCCCCAGCGCGTGTACTTGTCGACATGGGACAACAGCACCACCGTCGGACTCGCCGGGTCCAGTACGCGCTCTAACTCCCGCAGGACTCGCGGCACGTCGACGCCCGGCGCGGCATCGTCCTCCAGCACCAGAGCCCGGTCGGCGCCTTCGTCCAGCATCCGCCGATAGACGGCCAGATGGCTCAGGGCGCAACCGAGCTCGCCACGCGACAGCGGCCGGTAATCGCGTGTAGCGGTAGCCTCATCGTACAGGGCGGAGACGGCCTGCGCGTCAAGTTGCGCTCCGTCCACGGCCTGGCAAAGCACGTAGGACAGCCCCAAACGATCCAACTGCGTCCCGATTTTCCGTCGACGCTCGGCGGCACGCTCGAGATTGATGACGTATATCGGCATCATGAGTGAACGGCCTCCTGGTTCATCGCGCCTCTCGGGGCCGGCTCCCGGCAAACGATGAATGCCACCAGCCACGCCATGATCAGAACGTAGAAGGCATTGGTGATCGAAATACTGAACATGGCCTCGGTCAGCCCGAAAATGAAGAAACTCACAGCCGTGGTCAGTCCCATTGCCGCCGCACACGCAACACGAGGGTCCGCACGGCGCAACCTCCTGCCGAAGAAAACCGCGGGAGCCAGATAAAGCGTCAGTACCGCGATGAGACCGGGAACGCCGTAGGCGGCCATCGCATACAGAATATCGTTATGGGAATGGGCAAGTTCTGCGGCTTCTCGTGTGATCAGCCCCGCCTTGGCCTGTTCCCTGAGCGCATCTCTGAAATGCTCCCTTCCCACCCCGGTCCAGGGATGTTCTGCAAAAAGCCTCAGCGATGCGTGCCACACCTGGATGCGACCACCGCTCGAACTATCCAGCGTGTTCTTGCCGCCCGCCAGTGCCGCCACGCTTTCGGCCACCCGCTCCCGCACCATGTCGCTGGTACCCGCAATCGATACGCCGACGACCACCAGCGCGCTCAGCGCCATTACCCGCAGCTTGCGGGAACCATGACGATATGAGGCACATACGACACAGACCAGCACCGGGACGGCCAGCCAGCTACCGCGGGTCTGCCCCGAATACGCGACATACATGCCGGCCAACATCGCCAGCAGCTTCACCCCATGGATTGCATACTGCCGAGGCTCGTCCCATCCGATGGAGATGGCCGCCAGCGCCCCCATCAACAAAGCCAGGTTGGAAAAAGGGATGATGTTGTAGATTCCCACGTGGTCCGGTCGCATCTCGAGGGTGGCGAAATGAATCCACACCGCGGCATAGCAAGCCGCCGCGGCACACCCCCAGGCCATCCACTCCAGTCGTTTCGCCCCCAGCCTGGTCAGGCCCCAGGCCAGCACGAACAGCAGGACGAAGCGTGTGAACAGGTAAGGAATGTTGATCGGCTGCCCGGCCACTGCCTGCTGGATGGCCACCGCCAGCGGCCACAGCAGAAATGCCAGGCTCAGGCCACCGGCGCTGCGCCAGTAAGTGCCCCAGCGCTCCCGGTCGCGTCCGGGCACGAGCAGGCATCCAAGCCCCCAACAAGCCAGCACGGTGAACAGCGCGTTGGAAACCGACATCTTCGGCAGCAGGAACACCGGGAACAGCGCCAGCAATACCGCGAGCAGCCCCTGCAGACCCGCGAACCCCATCGCCGAACGAACAGCCCTCGACAGACCAACCACGCCGCTAGTACTCCAGCCCGACGTCGGCCGGCTGCCCCGTCAGCTTGCCCAGTTGCTGGATCAGCACGTCGGGCACCCGTACCCGCCAGTCCTCGCTCAGGCGCACCACGCACTTGGCATCGCCGCGGTTGTAGACGATCTCGACCGGCGTGCCCGGGAAGCCGTTCTCGGGGTCGGCGCGATGCGGGTTGAGGACTTCACGCAGGGAGTCCGCGTGCGCGTTGCCGTTCAGGCGGATGGACAGCGCGCGGGCCTTGGCCTCGCGCGCCATCTGCAGGTCGAACAGTTCGTCGGCCACGATACGCATGCCGCCGGAGTACTCGTCGTTGCTGACCTTGCCGGAGACGATCAGCAACTGGTCTTCGCGCAGCCGGCTGCGGTGCCGCTCGTACAGCTCGTTGAACACCGAGATCTCGACCTGCGCCGTGCCATCGTCAAGCACGGCGAACACCATCTTCCCGCGCCGTGTCATCTGCGTGCGCACGGCCGACAGGATGCCCGCCATCCATTGCAGGTCGCGGCTGGGCTGCAGGTTGGACAGGGGGGTGCGCACGAACCGGCGGACTTCGGTGCGATAGGCGTCGAACAGGTGGCCGCTGAAGTAGAAACCCAGCGCGGTCTTTTCCTGGCCGAGGCGCTCGCGCTCGTCCCAGGGCTCGACATCGGCCAGCTCGCCCGCCAGGTCGGCGTGGTCGTCGCCGCCGAACAGCGACACCTGGCTGGCCGCGCGGGCGGCCTGTTCCGCGGCGTCCATCGCCGTGCCCAGGGTCGCCAGGACCGCGGCGCGGTTGGGCGACAGCGTGTCGAATGCGCCGGCCTTGATCAGGGCTTCGATGGCGCGGCGGTTCACCACGTGGCGATCGATGCGCCGGCAGAAATCGAACAGGTCGGTGAACGGCCCCTTCTCGGCCCGCGCGCGCAGGATTTCCTCGACCGCGCTCTGCCCGGTGCCCTTGACCGCCCCCAGCCCGTAGCGGATGGTGCGCGGCGGCTGCCCGCGCGCCGAATATTCGTCCAGCACCGGCTCGAAGCGGTAATTGGACAGGTTGATGTCGGGGGGCAGCACCTTGACCTTGTTGGCCACCGTGTCGGCCCAGAATATCTGGACCTTGTCGGTGTCGTCCATGTCGGACAACATGGTGGCGGCCATGAACTCGGCCGGATGGTGAGCCTTGAGCCAGGCCGTCTGGTAGGCGATCAGCGCGTAGGCCGCGGTATGCGACTTGTTGAAGCCGTATTCCGCGAACTTCTCCATCAGGTTGAACAGCGTGACCGCGATCTCGGGGTCATAGCCCTTCTTTTCCGCGCCCGACTGGAAGATCTCGCGGTGCTTGGCCATTTCCTCGGGCTTCTTCTTGCCCATGGCCCGGCGCAGCATGTCGGCGCCGCCCAGCGTGTAGCCGCCGATGATCTGCGAGATCAGCATCACCTGTTCCTGGTAGACGATGACCCCGTACGTGCTCTTGAGGACCGGTTCCAGGTCCGGGTGGAAGTATTCGGCCTTGGCGCGGCCGTGCTTGCGGTTGACGAAGTCGTCCACCATGCCCGAGCCCAGCGGGCCCGGCCGGTACAGGGCCAGCACGGCGATGATGTCTTCGAAGTTGCTGGGGCGCAGCTTCTTGAGCAGTTCCTTCATGCCGCGCGATTCCAACTGGAACACGGCGGTGGTGTTGCCGTCGCTCAGCAGCTTGTAGGAATCGAGGTCGTCCAGCGGCAGCGCCATGACGTCGAAGTCGCGCATGCCCTCGTTGAACTCGCGCACGTAGCGCACGGCCCAGTCGAGAATGGTCAGGTTGCGCAGGCCCAGGAAGTCGAACTTCACCAGGCCCACGGCTTCCACGTCGTCCTTGTCGAACTGCGACACCGCGATGTGGCTTTGGCCAGGCTGGCAGTACAGCGGGCAGAAATCGGTCAGCTTGCCCGGGGCGATCAGCACGCCGCCGGCGTGCATGCCGATGTTCCGCGTCAGTCCCTCGAGCGGCTGGGCCAGGTCGATCAGCGCGTGCGCTTCCTCGTCGTTGTCGTAGCGCTCCCTGAAGGCGGGCTCTTCGTTCAGCGCCCGCTCCAGGCTCCAGGGGTCGGCAGGCGAGTGCGGGATGATCTTGGACAGGCCGTCGCAGAACAGGTAAGGCAGGTCCAGCACCCGCCCCGCGTCGCGGATGACCGCCTTGGCGCCCAGCGTACCGAAGGTGGCGATCTGGCTGACCGCGTCGCGCCCGTATTTCTGCTTGACGTACTCGATGACCTTGTCGCGGTTGTCCTGGCAGAAATCGATATCGAAGTCGGGCATGGAGACCCGCTCCGGGTTCAGGAAGCGCTCGAACAGCAAGTCGTAGCGGATCGGATCGATATCGGTGATGCCCAGGCTGAACGCGACCAGCGAGCCTGCGCCCGATCCCCGGCCCGGCCCCACCGGCACGCCATTGTTCTTGCCCCAGTTGATGAAGTCCTGAACGATCAGGAAGTAGCCAGGAAAGCCCATGTCGATGATGGTCTGGCATTCCTTGTCCAGCCGCTGGTCGTATTCCTCCTGGTGCGCGGCGCGTTCCTTCTCGTCCGGGAAGAGCTGCGCCATGCGGCGCGCCAGGCCCTCCTTGGACAGTTGCACCAGGTATTCGGCCAGCGTCACGCCCTCGGGCGTGGGGAAATTGGGCAGCTTGGGATTGCCCAGTTCCAGCGTCAGGTTGCAGCGCGTGGCGATCGCCACCGTATTGGCCAGCGCCGAGGGCACGTCGGCGAAGCGTTCGGCCATTTCCTGCGAGGACAGCAGGTACTGCTCTTCCGTGTAGAGCCGTTGGCGGCGCGGATTGGCCAGGATCTCGCCTTCGGCGATGCAGACGCGGGCCTCGTGGGCGCGGAAGTCGTCGCGTTCGAGGAACTGTACCGGGTGCGTGGCGACCACCGGCGCGCCGCATTCGGCCGCCAGCCGCATCGCGGCCTGCACGTAGGTCTCGTCGCCTTCGCGGCCGGCGCGCTGCAGCTCGATGTAGTAGCCGCCCGGAAACACCTTCAGCCAGTGCCGCGCGAACGCCAGCGCCGCGTCGTGGTTGCCGGCCTCCAGCGCCTGGCCCACGTCGCCCTGGCGTCCGCCGGACAGGGCGATGAGCCCCGCGCCGTAGGTCTCGAGCCATTCGGGCCGGATCTCGCCGCGGCCGCGATGCTGGTTGGTCAGGAAGGCCTGCGTCAGCAGTTCGCACAGGTTCAGGTAGCCGGCGCGATCGCGCACCAGCAGCAGCATCCGGTAGGGCTTGTCGCGGTCGGCGTCGTTGGACACCCAGACGTCGCAGCCGGCGATGGCCTTGATGCCCTTGCCCCGCGCCGCCTTGTAGAACTTGATCAACCCGAACAGGTTGGAAAGATCGGTCAGCGCGATGGCCGGCTGTTCCAGCGCGGCGACTTTCTTGACCAGGTCGGGGATGCGGACGATGCCGTCCGACACCGAGAACTCGGAGTGGACGCGCAGGTGGACGAATGGGGGGGTAGGCGACTGGGACATGCCGGCATTTTAGCCTCTCGGCGCAGGGTCCGGGACACCCCCTGCGCCCCCTTTCCCCGCGGGCAGGCCCTACTCCTTCTCGATGCCCGCGGCCTGGATGACCCGGCTCCATTTGTCCAGTTCGGAGCGGCCGAAAGCCGCCAGTTCCGCGGGCGTGCTGTAGGACATCTCCAGCCCCAGGCCGACCAGGCGTTCGCGCACGGCCGGATCGCGCGTGGTCTTCTCCAGCGCACGGCTGAGCCGCTCGATCACCGGCGCGGGGGTACCCGCCGGCGCATACAGCGCATACCAGGCCAGCAGCTCGAATCCGGGATACTGCTCGGCGATGGGCGGCACCTCGGGCAGCAGCGGCCACGGCCTGGCGGAACTGATGCCCAGCGCGCGGACCTTGCCGGCCTTGACCTGCTGGGTGCCCGTCACGATGTCGGTGAACATGACCGAGACGTGGCCGGCCATGACGTCGTTCAAACCCAGCGGAATGCTCTTGTAGGGCACGTGCAGCATCTGGATGC
This sequence comes from Pigmentiphaga daeguensis, assembly GCF_039523035.1. Taxonomy (NCBI): domain Bacteria; kingdom Pseudomonadati; phylum Pseudomonadota; class Betaproteobacteria; order Burkholderiales; family Alcaligenaceae; genus Pigmentiphaga; species Pigmentiphaga daeguensis. Next base: position 140,574 of record NZ_BAAAEN010000007.1, read on the forward strand.
CAGCGGCGGTCGTGAGCATCGCGCCCGGCACCAGGGTGCCGGCACTGCCCGAGGCATAGGACAGCTTGCCGGGCTGTGCCTTGGCCAGCTTGACCAGATCGGCCAGGGTCCTGACCGGCAGCGCGGGATTGGCGACCAGCAAGGCCGGCGTGTAGGCCACGCGCCCCACCGGCGCGAAGTCCTTGACGGGGTCGTAGCCCGGCGTCTTCATCAGGGCGGGATTGGCCGCCTGGGTGGTCTGCGTGGTGAAGAACAGGGTGTACCCGTCGGCAGCGGCCCGCGCCGCCGCCTGGGCCGCGATGGCGCCCTGCGCGCCGGCGCGGTTCTCGATCACCAGCGGCTGGCCCAGTTCGCGCGACAGCGCCTCGCCGACGATGCGGGCGGTCGTGTCCACGCCGCTGCCGGGTCCGAACGGCACCAGCACGGTCACGGGACGATGGGGATAGGAATCGGCCGCCATGGCGCCCGCCGCGCCGAGCGCGGCCAGGGAAGCCAGGGCGTACGCGCCCATGCGGATGCTCTTGGTCATGTTGTCTCCGGTTTATGGTTCAAGGGTGCCGCGGGTCGAGCGCGTCCAGCCAGCGCAGCACCCGGTCGGCGATGAGACCGCTGTTGCGGTCCATCATCAGGAAATGGGAATTGCCGCGCACGCCTTCTGCGGGCAGGTCCAGGGACTCGACCGCCGCGCCACTGCGCGCCAGCACGGCGGCGTACGCGTCCACCGTGGCGCGATATCGGCGCCAGACAGGGTGGTCGCCGATATGGTCGCCCCACACGATCAGGTGCGGCGGGATCGCCGCCGGCGGGGCGGCAGGCGCACCGGAAGGTTCGAGCGCAACCACGGCGCGCACGGACTCGGGCCGCTCCTGGGCCGCCAGCAGTGCAAACCCGCCGCCCTGGCTGTGCCCGACGACGATGCAAGGCCCCACCCGATCCAGCAGCGCGCGGTAGGCGGCGCTGGTGACGGCCTCGTGGCCGGCCCAGCGCGGCACCCATTGACGCGCGAACTGATCGAAGGCGCCGACCGGGAACTGCTGCGCGGCGTGGGCCAGGCGGGCGGCCGGATCCGTGCGGTAGCCGTGGGCCGGCCCCATCCGGAACATGTCCCAGGCCTCGTCCATGGTGCGGAACAGCGGCGCACCGGCATACAACTCGGGAAAGCGCGCCCAGGAAGCGCGGCCGCGCTCCACGGCGTCGGACACATAGACGTCGTATCCCGCGCCCAGGAAGCGCCACAGCCAGCCCGGACGGCCGTCGGGAGTCGTCTCCCAGTTGGCGCCCGTCATGCCACCGCCGTGCCAGAACAGCACGGGCAGCGCGTGCCGTGGCCGCGCCAGCCGGTAGGCCTGCACGTACATCTGGCCGACGACATGGTCGCCGTTGGGATCGACCGGCCTGGGCTCGGCCCCCTGCGCCAGGCGCCTGGCCTCGGTGGGCAGGCCGCGCAGCGTGCGCACCTCGCCCCCCACGTGGAAGCTTTCGATCGCGCGCAGGCAGATCTCGTCCGGGGCCGGTTCAGTTGCGGGCATGGAGAAAATCCTGGTCCTCGGAAAAGCAGCGTATGCGGGGCACGGCGCCGAAGCAGGCGCCCAGGGCGTCCTCCATGGCCGCCATGAAACGCGCGACGACCTGGGCGTCGCGGCGTTCGTTGCGGCGGAACTGGACCTCCAGGTAGACGGGGCAGCCGCGCGGGACGGCGTGCGCCGCCACCACCACCAATTGCACCTGGGCGGCCTGCGCGCCCAACAAGTCCACGCAGGCGCGCTCGGTGGCGCTGCCCAGCGGATCGAGCGGCGCGCCGGCCAGCAAGGGACTGGAAACGAAAGCTTTGATGACGGGCATGGCGATCACGAACGAAAGATGACGACCATGATGCCGACGGCCAATAATGAAATCCAGTGCAAATTATTGCGATATTATTGCGTCATGCGCACCAATTGCGACCTTCCCGACCTCCAGGCCTTCTGCGCCCTCGTGCGCTGCGGCGGCTTCAACAAGACCGCCGACCTGCTGGCGCTCTCGCCCTCGGCGTTGAGCCGGCGCATCAGCAAACTGGAGGAAGCCCTGGGGGGACGCCTGGTCGAACGCACCACGCGCACCATGGTGCTGACGCCGCTGGGCCTGGCCCTGCACGAGCGCCTGGCGCCGCTGCTGGACAGCCTGGACGACTGCCTGGCCGGAACCGCACGCATGGCGCGCGGCGAAGGCGGCCAGATGACCGTGGCCTGCATCACCACCGTGGCGTATTCCTTGTTCCCCGCAGCCCTGTCGCGCCTGCGGCAGCGGCATCCCGACGTGCGCGTGGATCTGCGCGACGACACGGGGGCGCGCGTGCGCGATGCCGTGCTGCGGCGGGAAGCCGAGTTCGGCATCACGGTTCTGTGGGAAGACGAACCCGAGCTGGCCTGCCAGTCGCTGCGCGACGACCCCTACGTGCTGGCATGCGCTCCCGGCCACCCGATGGCCGCGCGCGCCCAGGCGGCCTGGGCCGACCTGGCGGGGCAGCGGGTGCTGGCCCTGCGCCGCAGCAGCGCCAACCGCCAGCAGATCGACGCCGCTCTGGCCGTGGCGGGCGTGCCCGCGCCCTGGTTCGACGAGGTGGAGCACCTGTCGTCCATGATCGGATTCCTGGAACACGGCGGGTGGATGGCGGTGCTGCCCCGCCTGGCGCTGGCAGCGACGACCCGGGTCGCCACCATCCCCTTGACGGCCCCGACCATCGCGCGCCGCATCTGCCTCGTGCGGCGGCGCGACACGACGCTGAGCCGGCCCGCGCGTGCCCTGTGGGACGAACTGGCGCGCAGCATCGCGGCCCCGCCGTCCGCGCCTGCTCCCGCCTGACCGGTCAGGCCGCTTCTCCCGTCCCGCCGTCGCGCGCAGCCCGCAGCGACCGCATGAGCTTGTCCAGCAGCGCGTCGAGCTGGTGCAATTCCTGTTCGCTGAAATCGCCGAACATCACCTCGCGCTCATGGCCGCCGCCGATGCGGTCGGCCTGCTCGCGCACGCGGCGTCCACGGGCGGTCAGGGTCAGCTCGAACGCCCGCGCATCGCGCGCGCTGATGCTGCGCTCGGCCAGGCCGAGTTCGATCAGCCGCGACACGACCTTGGACAACACGGTCTTTTCTATGAAGGTCGCGGCCTGCAGGGCCGACACGCTGATGCCGGGCGCATCGCCGATCTGGCGCAACACCCGCAGGTCGCGCACCACCAGCCCGAGTTCCTTCCGATAGAGCTCGTTGACCTGCCGCACCGCCTCGCTCTTGATGAGATCGAGCTTGTAGGTGAAGTAGGTCTCGAGTTTCTTGGTCACGGCGGTCTCGTGCGGGCGGCGGGGCATCGCGGCATTGTATGCCGCGCCTCGCCAGCGGGGTAAATACTGAGTGCAATTTTCAATAGTTGAAATAGCATCCTATTTTTCGCTTCAGACGATAGGATTGCAATGAAAATCGAGGTCTCGGACACGCACGCCCAGGACATGACCACATGGCGGCGCACGCTCCACCGCAACCCCGAACTCGGCTTCGAGGAACACGAGACGGCGGCCTTCGTCGCCGAACGCCTGCGTGAATGGGGCATCGAAACCCATGCCGGCATCGGCGGAACGGGCGTGGTCGGCGTCATCCACGGCGCGCAGGGTCCCGGCCGCAACCTCGGCCTGCGCGCCGACATGGACGCGCTGCCCATGCAGGAACAGACCGGGCTGCCCTACCAGTCGGTGCGTCCCAACCGCTTCCATGGCTGCGGCCACGACGGCCATACCGCCATCCTGCTGGGCGTGGCTCGCCATTTCGCGTCGAACCGCGACTTCCGCGGCACGCTGAACCTGATCTTCCAGCCTGCCGAGGAAACGCTGCGCGGCGGCTCGACCATGATCCAGGACGGCCTGTTCGAACGCTTTCCGTGCGACGAACTCTACGGCCTGCACAACCACCCCCCGCTGGAGCCCGGCCGCGTCGGCGTGCGCAACGGCGCCACGCTGTCGGCCTGCGACCTGTTCCGCATCCGCATCCACGGCGTCGGCGGCCATGCCGCCAGCCCGCACCGCACGGTGGATCCCGTGGTGGTCGGCAGCGCGCTGGTGCAGTCGCTGCAGACCATCGTCAGCCGCTCGGTGGATCCGCTGCAGACCGCGGTGGTCAGCGTCTGCCAGTTCCACGCCGGTACCGCCATCAACGTCATCGCCGACCAGGCCGTGCTGGAGGGCACGGTGCGCACGCTGGACCACGGCGTGCAGGCGGAGGTCCTCAAGCGACTGAAGGAAATCTGCGCCGGCGCCGAACAGGCCCACCGCTGCCGCATCGAGTTCGAGCATCTGCAGACCTCCCCCGCCACCATCAACAACGCCGAACAGGCGCAGGTCGTACGCGAGGCCGCGCTGGCCGTCGTCGGCCCGGACGGCCTGGAGCCCGACATTCCGCCGCTGATGGCCTCCGAGGACTTCGCCTACATGCTGCAGGAAAAACCCGGCTGCTACTTCTTCCTGGGCAATGGCGGCCACATGTGCCACCACCCCAAGTTCGATTTCAACGACGACGTGCTGCCCGTCGGCATGTCGATGATGATCGAGATCGCGCGCCGCCGTCTGGTGGCCTGACCCCAAACCGAGGACTCCGCCATGCACGCATCCCGCTACCTTGCCGCCCCCGTCCTGGGGCTCCTCATGCTTGCCGCCGCGCCGGCGCAGGCCCAGACCGCCTACCCCACGCGCCCCATCCACCTGATCGTCAACGGTGCGCCGGGCAGCCTGCCCGACCTGTTCGCCCGCCCCATCGCCGAGAAGATGCGGACATCCCTGGGACAGGCCGTGGTGATCGACAACCGCCCCGGCGCGGGCGGCCTGCTCGCCATGACGAACCTGAAGAACAGCGCCGCCGACGGCTACACGCTGGCGGTGGTCACCAACGCGCATGCCGTCTGGAACCAGTATCTGTTCAGCAAGCTGCCCTACCACCCGCAGGCCGACCTCCAGGCCGTCAGCCCCATCGCCGTCATTCCCATGGTGCTGACCGCCAGCCCCGCCCTGCCCGCCGGCTCGCTCAAGGAACTGGTCGCGCTGGCCAAGGCCAGGCCCGGGGTGCTGAACTACGCCTCCTCCAGCACCGGCTCGCCGCCTCACGTCCTGTTCGAGATGTTCAAGCTGCAGACCGGGGCCGACATCCTCCACGTCCCGTTCAAGTCCGGCCCCGACGCGCTCAACTCCACCATCAGCGACCGGACCCAGCTCTACCTGGCCGGCTCCGCCCTGATCGAGCCGCAGGTCAAGGACGGCCGGCTCAAGGCCCTGGCCGTGAACACCCGGGAACGCCTGCCCGGCCTGCCCGGCGTCCCCACCTTCGCCGAGCAGGGCTACCAGGGCCTGGAAGACACCGTCTGGCTGGGAGTCGTGGCCCAGGCCGGCGTGCCCGCCGACATCGTCCAGCGGCTGAATCGCGAGATCGCCAAGGCGGTCCGGGCCGAGGACATGAAGAAGCTCTACGACGCGCACGGCTCGGTGGTCTACACCTCCAGCCCGGAGGAGTTCGCCGCGCGCATCAAGGCCGATCATGCGCTGTGGGGGCCGGTGATCAGGAAGGCGAACATTTCACTCGACTGACCGGCCAAGCGGAAATCCCGCGCTGAAATGCAAAGGCCCCGGCGGCGCATGCCCCGAGGCCCTTGTCGATCACCGCGCGATGCCTACTCCCGGGCCGCGCCCGGGACTTCCACCGTATAGTTCAGCGCCAGGCGGCCGCCGTCGACGAATACCGTCTGCCCGGTCACGTAGCTGGCGTCCTCGCTGGCCAGGAACACCGCAGCGCCGGCCACTTCCTCCGGCCGCCCCAGCCGCGTCATCGGGATGCGCGACAACACCGTGTGCAGCGCCTTGGGATTGTCGGTGATGGTCGACATGATGTCGGTATCGATGCTGCCCGGCCCCAGCGCATTGACGCGTACGCCGTGCGGCGCCATCGCCAGCGCCATGGCCTTGGTCATCTGCCGCACCGCGCCCTTGCTGGCGCCGTAGGCCAGCTGGTTGGACATCGCCAGCTCGGCCGTCATCGACGACAGCGTGATGATGCTGCCGCCGCGTCCACCCCGCACCATGGCCTTGGCGGCGGCCTGGGCCACGAGGAAGGTCCCGCGGACGTTGACGTTCATCACGAAGTCCAGGTCCTCCAGCGTCACGTCCAGGAACTCGGCGGCGCGGATCACGCCGGCATTGCAGACGCAGATGTCCAGCCCGCCGAACTCGCGCTCGCACAGCGCCACCATCTCGGCCACCTGGGCCGGATCGGTGACGTCACCGCGCATCGCGCGCGCCGGGCCGGGCATGGCCGCCAAGGCCTCGCCCTCGACCTTCTCGGCGCGATCCACCAGCACCACGTTGGCGCCTTCCTGGCTATACCGCTTGGCGATCGCCAGCCCGATACCGCCCGCGGCGCCGGTCACCAGCGCCGTCTTGTCCTTCAACCTCATTGCTACTCCAATCGATCCCATGACTACAAGCGGGAAAAACGCCGGCCATCGTCAGCCGGATGGTGCCCCGGGGGCACGGCGGATCCGGCTTTGCCGGTCCGTCAGTGCCGCCCCCTTGAGGGGGCGTAGGGGGTGGGTCCTAGACGCCGACGTACTGGGCGATCAGCTCGGGACGTGCCGAGAGTTCCGGCGACGTGCCGCGCCAGACCGTCACGCCCTTGTCCAGGATGAAGTTGCGGTCGGACAAGCGCAGCAGGGCCTTGGTGTTCTTGTCCACCACGATCATGGTCAGGCCTTCCTGCTTGAGCTGGGCCAGCACGCTCCAGATCTCGGCGCGCACGATGGGGGCCAGGCCCTCGGTGGCTTCGTCCAGCACCAGCAGGCGGGGGTTGGTCATCAGCGCGCGGCCGATGGCCAGCATCTGCTGCTCGCCACCCGACAACTGCGTGCCGAGGTTGGAGCGCCGCTCCTTCAGGCGCGGGAACAGGCCGTAGATCTTGTCCAGCGTCCAGGCCGAGGCGTCGGTGCGCTTGGACGTGGCGATCAGGTTTTCCTCCACGGTCAGCGTGGGGAATATCTGGCGCCCTTCCGGCACCAGCGACAGTCCCAGCCGGCCCACGCGGTACGGCGCCATGCCGTTCAGCGTCTGCCCGTCGAAAGTGATGCTGCCGGCCGCCGGCTTGAGCAGGCCGAACAGGCAGTTGATCACCGTCGTGCGCCCCATGCCGTTACGGCCGATCAGGCCCACGACCTCGCCGCGCTTGACCTCCATGTCGATGTCGAACAGTGCCTGGCAGGAACCGTACTTGGCCGCCAGTCCTTGTATGGAAAGCATGCGTGAACTCCTGCCTCAGGCATCGGCGTCGTCGCCCAGATAGGCGCGGCGCACTTCGGGATGGTTGCGGATTTCCTCGATCGAGCCGGTCGCGACGATCTTGCCGTAGACCAGCACGCTGATGCGGTCGGCCAGCGAGAAGACCGCGTTCATGTCGTGCTCGATCAGGAGGATGGTGTAGCGGCCCTTCAGGGAACGCAGCAGCTCGATGGCCGCGGCGCCTTCGGCCGCGCTCATGCCGGCCATGGGCTCATCCAGCAGCAGGATGCGCGGATCCGCCGCCAGCGCCATGGCGACCTCGAGCTGGCGCCGCTGGCCGTAGGCCAGGTTGGACACCACGGTGTCGGCCACGTCGGACAGGTGGCACTGCTCGATGATCGCGCGGGCCTTTTCCATGACATCCCCGTAGGACGACATGGGCTTCCAGACGGCCCAGCGCACGCCTTTCTTGCGCAGCGCCGCCAGGCACACGTTCTCGACCACGGTGAAGGCGTCGAAGATGGACGTGATCTGGTAGGACCGCAGCAGGCCCATGCCCACACGGTGCTGCACGGGCGTGCCGCTGACTTCTTCGCCGCCCAGCACGATGCTGCCTTCGTCCGAGCGTAGCTCGCCGGTCAGCAGGTTGATGAGCGTGGTCTTGCCGGCACCGTTGGGGCCGATGATGGCGTGCAGTTCGCCCGGCTCGATCTCCAGCGTCACGCCGTCGGTGGCGCGCAAGCCGCCGAAGCGCTTGACCAGGTCCTGGGTACGCAGTCCGATGGCGTTCATTGCGATTCTCCCGCGGAAACGGCGGCGACCTTGGGCGCCGCGGCAGGCGCCGCGGACGGCGCCGGGGCGGACGCTTCGCGCGGGCGGATCAGCCACGCGAAGCCGTTCCTGGTCAGCAGGGCGATCACGACGATGACCGGCCCCATGATCAGCATCCAGTGCTGGGTCAGGCCCTTGAAGAACTCTTCCATGACCAGGAAGGCGATCGCGCCCACGATGGGACCGGTGATCGTGCCCAGCCCGCCGATGACCAGCATGACGATCAGTTCGCCCGACACCGGCCACGACATGTAGCTGGGCGAGGCGAAGGCCGTCAGGTTCGCCAGCAGGAGGCCCGCCAGCCCGGTCAGCACGCCGGACAGGACGTAGGCGGCCAGCTGCACGCGGAAGACCGAGTAGCCGAAGGCGTTGACGCGGCGGGGGTTGATGTGGGTGGCCTGCAGCACCATGCCGAACGGCGACTTCTTGAGCCGCGCCAGGAACACCGTGACCGCCAGCAGCACGGCCCAGGCCGCCCAGTAGACCTCGGAACTGCCCGACAGCTCGAACAGCCCGAAGTTGCTCGGCTCATTGATGTTCAGGCCATCGTCGCCGCCGAAGGTGGTCATGCTGACCATCAGGAAGTAGAACATCTGGGCAAAGGCCAGCGTGATCATGATGAAGCCGATGCCCGAGGTGCGCAGGCATACGGTGCCCACGACCAGGCCGACCAGCGCGCACACGACCACGGCGGTCAGCAGTTGCAGCCAGCCATCGCTGATGCCGTAGTAGCTGAGTATGCCCACGGCATAGCAGCCCAGGCCGATGAACATGGCATGGCCGAAGCTGACCAGGCCGGCGAATCCCAGCACGAGGTTCAGCGCGCAGGCGGCCAGCGCATAGATCAGCACGCGGGCGAAGAACGTCACGTAGAACGGCTCGCCTATCGCCTGCGCGACGAACGGCACGGCCGCCAGGATTATGAACAGGACCGGGATCATCCAGGCCCCGAATTTGACGCGATTCATATCGTCTACCTTGCAGGAATATCAGTTACCGCCGCAACCAGACCCAGGGCACCGCGGATCCGGCTCCGCCGGTCCGCCAGTGCCGCCCCCTGGGGGGCGCGCGAAGCGCGTAGGGGGGGGCCTACTTCTTGTTCAGGATGCCATTGGGGCGGAAAGCCAGCACCAGCGCCATCAGCACATAAATCAGCATGGAGGCCATGGCCGGGCCGACGGCGTTGGCCGAGGCGGGCTGCATGAACGAGCCGAGCAGGTGCGGAATGTAGGCGCGCCCCAGCGTATCGATCACGGCGATGATCATCGCCGCCACCAATGCGCCGCGGATGGACCCGATACCGCCCACCACGATGACCACCAGCGCAAGGATCAGGACCGGTTCGCCCATGCCGGACTGCACCGACAGGATGGGCCCGGCCAGCGCGCCAGCCAGTCCCGCCAGCCCCGCCCCGAGCATGAACAGCAGTTTCTTGAGCAGGTCGATGTTCACGCCCAGCACGCTGACCATGGGCGAATTGCTGGCGCCGGCGCGGATCAGCATGCCGAAGCGCGTCTTCTGGATCAGGTACCAGGCACCCAGCGCCACCAGCACGCCGACCGCGATGATCAGGATCCGGTAGACGGGATACTGCGACCCGAACAGCGTCACGGCGCCGTCCAGCGCCGACGGAATGGCCGCGTAGTAGGGACGGTTGCCGAAGATGACGATGGCCAGCTCGTTGAAGAACATCATCAGGCCGAAGGTCGCGAGCACCTGGTACAGGTGGTCGTGCCGGTACAGCGGCTTGGCGACCAGGTGCTCCAGCAGCAGCCCCACCAGCCCGGCCGAGATGATGGCCGCGGCGATGGCGAAGATGAAGGACCCGCTCGCGTTGTAGGTGGCGGCGCCGATGAACGCGCCGACCATGTACAGCGAACCGTGCGCGAGATTGATGAAATTCATGATGCCGAAGATCAGGGTCAACCCTGATGACAGCAGGAACAACAAGACGCCGAGCTGCACACCATTGAGCAACTGCGACAAAAACAGCGAACTATTCATTGACAGACTTCCGTGTCAAAACCCGGGTCTTCCCCGCATACCCGGTTCTTTCGTTCTTAGTGCCCATGCACTCCCCGATCCCGTGGCGGCGATCGCCACCCAGCATACCGGCGCCCGCCCCCATCATCCATCGGTGCCACCCCTGAAAGGGAAGCCCCAACCCAAGATAAGGGACCTAGACCCAGGATGCGGTGGATCCGGCTCCGCCGGTCCACCCGCATCGCCCCCTTGAGGGGGCGCCCGAAGGGCGTAGGGGGTGGGCTTTCCTTGCGCGCGTAAGCGCGTAGGGGGGGGTCTACATCTTGCATTCAGCCGCGTACGCGTCCTTGTGGTCCGTCAGGACCTGCGACAGTTGCTTGTAGCCCACGCCGTCGCCGTTCTTGACGATCTCGTAGGCGTAGTAGTGCTGGATGGGCATGTTGTTGGTGTTGAAGGCGAACTTGCCACGGGCCGTGGGGAACTTGGAGCCGGCTTCCTTGACGGCGGCCGCGAAGGCCTTCTTGTTCGACACCTTGCCGCCCAGCTTGGTGATGGCGGCATCCAGCAGGTAGGCGGCGTCATAGGCGGCCACCGCGTACTCGGTGGGGGGACGCTTGTACTTGGCTTCGTAGCCCGACACGAATTTCTTGTTCTGCGGATTGTCGAGCACCGGCGCCCACGGCGTGCCGTAGATCGAACCGACCGCCTGCTGCTTGAGCGCGGCCAGCGAGTTGGAATCGATCAGGCTCTCGGACAGGAACGGCAGCTTGCCCATCAGGCCGGCCTGGTTCAACTGGCGCACGAAGTTCACGCCCACGCCGCCGGGATAGAACACGAACAGGGCATCCGGCTTGGCGCTCTGGACGGCGGCGATCTCGGCCGCGTAGTCGAGCTGGCCCAGCGGGGTGTAGACCTCGTTCTGGATCGCGCCGCCGTAGAAGCGCTTGAAGCCGGCCAGCTTGTCCTTGCCGGCCTGGTAGTTCGACGTCATCAGGTAGACGTTCTTGTAGCCCTGTTCCTTGGCGTACTTGCCCATGGCTTCGGACATGCCGTCGTTCTGCCACCCCATCACGAACAGGTTGGCCATGCAGCCCTTGCCGGCGATCGGGGCCGGACCGGCGTTGGTCGACAGCGCGACGACGCCCGAATCCTTGATGCGGCGGGTCTCGGCCATCAGCACGTTCGAGAAGCCCAGCCCGACGATGGCGTCGACCTTGTCGCGCTCGATGAACTTCTGGACGATCTGCGCGCCGACGTCCGGCTTGAGCTGGTCATCCTCGCGCAGCACGGTCACGGGCTGGCCGCCCAGCTTGCCGCCCAGTTGCTCGACAGCCAGCATGAAGCCGTCGTACTGGTCCTGGCCCAGCGCCGCCATGGGGCCCGACAGCACCCCGGAAAAACCGATCTTGACCTCGGCGTGCGCGGCGCCGGCAACCATCAGGGCCGCCGCGACCAGTACGGCGGTTTGCTTCTTCATCATCGACTATGTCTCCTTCGTCGGGAAATAGCGGGAAATCAGCGCCCCAGCGCCTTGGCGGTCTTGCCGCCTATCCCGAAATTCGTCTTGGGCACTTCGACCAGCACCACGCGCACGGACTCGCGGGGAGCGCCGATGGCGCGGTGGGTCGCTTCGGTCAACTCCTCGATCAGGGCCGCGCGCTGTTCGTCGGTGCGGCCCTCCATCATTTGCACCTGGATGAGGGGCATGGCGAGCTCCTTACAGTTTCACGCAGACGTTGCGCAGTTCGGTGTAGAACTCCAGCGAGTGCACCCCGCCCTCGCGGCCGATGCCCGACTGCTTGGCGCCGCCGAACGACGTGCGCAGGTCGCGCAGGAACCACGAGTTGACCCAGCAGATACCGACGTTCAAGGCCTTGCCCAGGCGATGGGCGGTCCCCACGTTCTGCGTCCACACCGTGGCGGCCAGGCCGTACGGCGTGTCGTTGGCCATCTTGATGACTTCTTCCTCGGTGTCGAAGGGCGTGATGTGGCAGCAGGGTCCGAAGATCTCCTCGCGGATCACGGCGGCCGTCTCGGGCAGGCCGGTCCAGATCGTGGGCTGCACCCAGGCGCCCTCGGACATCTTGCCGGGCATGTCGGGCACGCCGCCGCCGGTGACGATGGTGGCGCCTTCCTCGCGGGCCTTGGCGTAATAGCTCAGGACCTTCTCGCGATGCACCTGCGAGACCAGCGGACCGAAATTGGTGGCGTGGTCGTGCGGATCGCCCAGCTTGAACGACTCGGCCTTGGCCTTGAGCGCGGCAACGAACTTCTCGAAGATGGGGCGCTGCACGTAGACGCGCTCGGTACCCAGGCACACCTGGCCGCTGTTCTCGAACGCGGAACGGGCGATGCCGGCGACAGCCTTGTCGAAATCGGCGTCGGCGAACACGATGCCGGGGTTCTTGCCGCCCAGTTCGAACGACACCGGGCGCACGCCCTTGGCGGCGGCCTTCATGATGGCTTCGCCGGTACGGGTCTCGCCGGTGAAGGTAATGCCGTCCACGTCGGGATGCTGGGTCAGGAATTCGCCGGCGGAGTCCGGGCCGAAACCGTGGACGACGTTGTAGACGCCGGGCGGCACGCCGACCTCGTTCATCACCTCGCCCAGCAGCGTGGCGGTGGCCGGGGTTTCCTCGGACGGCTTGACCACGACGGTGTTGCCGCAGGCCAGGGCCGGGCCGACCTTCCAGGTCATCAGGAGCAGCGGCAGGTTCCACGGGCAGACCACGCCGATGACGCCGCGCGGCACGCGTACCGCGTAGTTCAGCGCGAAGCCGTTGTCAGGGGTCTCCATGTCGAAGCTTTCGCCCGGCACATTGCGGATCAGGTCGGCGAAGACCTTGAAGTTGGCGGCGCCGCGGGGGATGTCGACATGGCTGGCGAGCACGTGGGGCTTGCCGGTATCGGCCATCTCGGCCGCCAGGAAATCATCGAACCGGCGGTTGATGCCGTCGGCGATGGCGTGCAGCATTTCCACCCGCTGCTGCACCTTCATGGTCGCCCACGGGCCCGACAGGGCGGCGCGCGCGGCCTTGACGGCGGCATCGACTTCGGCACGGCCGGCCTCGTGCACGGGACCGATCAGGCTGTTGTCGACGGGGTTGCGGTTCTCGAAGGTCTTGCCGGTGGCGACCCACTGGCCGTTGATGAAATTCTTGAATTCGTTCATGGCTGTATTCTCAGATGACGTTTGCAAATTCGGGATCGCCGTCGCACAGGTATTCCCACATGCGTTCGAAGATGCGGCCTGCGCCGGTGGCACGGCGGGCCGCCTCTTCCGGCGACAGCGTCGGGCCGTCGGCCAGTCCGGCCGCGCGCAGTTGCAGCTCGATGCGCGCGGCGTCTTCCAGGTACCAGTTCAGCACCACCGCCTGCTCGATATTGGGCGCGGCTACCACCGCGCCGTTGCCGCGCATGACCACGGCCGCGGCGGTGCCCAGCTTCGCGGCCACGCCGGCGGCCTGCTCGTCGGTGCGGATCAGTTGCGGATCGTCCCAGAGCGGGACGGCCGGCGAGAAATACGAGCCCATGCCATGGCGCGGCGCCGGCGTCACGCGCGCGGACGACAGGGTCATCACGTCGCGCGGCATGCTGCGGATCACCGCTCCGACCTCGGGCCGCAAGCGATAGATGTGCTGGTGGATGCGGACTTCCCCCAGCACGCCTTCGGGCAGTTCGCCGCGAACCGGGACCACGGTGCCGTCCTCGTGCGGACCGATCATGCCCATGGGCTTGGCGGCGCACACCAGGAAACGGTCGGCATCCAGCCGCAGGCTGCAATGGCCGTAGGCATGGACCAGGTTGGCGCGCGCCAGGGCGCGGGCGGCCGCCCGCACCAGGCTCTGCTGCCGGGCGGTCGGTGCGTTGTCGTGCTGGCTCAAGTCTTGAACTCCGGAATATCGGGTTTGGATCCCCACATGCAGAACGACGACGGGATGGCAGGGAAAGTGCGGGGACGGTAGGTCTTCTCGTCCTCTTCCGTGATCAGGCGCACGCCCGTCGAGTATTCGTAGATCATGCCGTCCGGTCCCTCGAAATACAGGAACATCGCGCCCGAGGTCGGATGGCGGCCCGGGCCGAAGCGGATGGGGATGCGCTTCTCCAGCAGGATGTAATAGGCCCGCATCACGTCGTCGATGCTCTCGACCTGATGATTGATGTGCTGCACGCCGGGGTAGCTGGACGGGAACAGCGCGATCTTGTGATGCACTTCGTCGATGCGCAGCAGGGGCGCTTCGCCGATGCGGTCGCTGACCTTGGCGCTGAGCAGCTGGGTCCAGAAGGCTTCGTCGCGGCGGGGATTCAGGGTGCGCAGGCCGATGTGGCTGAATCCCGTGATGCCCGCGTCGCGCGACGGGAAATAGCGGCGGCCGCTATGGTGCGGCGCATGGACCAGGTCGACGCTGTTGCCCGACGGGTCCTTGAAGTTGATGAAGTCGCGCACGTGGCGCTTCTCGGCTTCCTCGACGCTGCCGCGGGTGGCCGCGTAGCCCGACTGCTCCAGCAGCACCATGGCCTGGTCGAGTTCTTCGGGCGTGTCGACCTCGAAGGCCGAGGTGTGGTCACGCGGATCACCTTCGAAATAGCAGAGCGTGTGATCGCGGCTGTCGGACTTCAGGTAGACCGCCTTGCCGACGCGGCGGGCCACTTCCAGACCCAGGACTTCGGTTGCATAGCGCACCGAACCTTCCAGGTCGGGCGTGCCCAGCCGCACGTAGCGGATGTCGTGTAGATGAATCACCGGTGTCTCCAGCTGGGGGCCGTGAAAGCCCCCTGCACTTTTCGTAGGCGGACACGATACGCCACAAAATATCGGTTGGAAATATTTTTATCGAGATTTTATGGATTTCCCTAATGCCCGGGGATTTCATCGAGAATCGACTAGAATCTAGCCATCGCTCATGAGAGGGGGCACCCAGCCGCCCGAGACGCATGCCTGGAATCCCATTGGAACTACCGCCCCTGGCCCACGCAGCCGCCCCCACCACGCTCGTGGGCACGGCCTATGCCGCCCTGCGGCGCGACATCATCGAAGGCAAGCTTGCGCCGGGCTCGCGCCTGCGCGTGGAACACCTGAAGGATTCCTATGGAGTCGGCGCCGGCACGCTGCGCGAGGCGCTGTCGCTGCTGGTGTCCGATGCGCTGGTGGTCTCCCACGGCCAGCGCGGCTTCCATGTCACGCCCATCTCCATGGAAGATTTCCTGGACATCACCCGCAATCGCATCCTGCTGGAGTGCGAAGCGCTGCGGCAGGCCATCCAGGCCGGCGACGACGTCTGGGAAAGCCGCATCATCGCCGCCTTCCACCGCCTGAGCCGGGCCGAGGAACGCCTTGCCACGAATCCGGTCAACCGCTTCGACGAGTGGGAAGACCGCAACCGCGAGTTCCACCAGGCGCTGATCAGCGCCTGTACGTCACGCTGGATGCACCACTTCCTGGGCATCCTGTACCAGCAGGCGGAGCGCTACCGGCGGCTGGTCGTCACGCGCAAGCCCATTCCGCGCGACGTGCACGACGAGCACCGCAACATCCTGGAGGCCTCGCTGGCGCGGGACGGCGAACGCGCCGGCCAATTGCTGTCCGAGCACATCAGCACGACCTACGAGGCGGTCAAGCACCTGCCGGCGGACCTGTTCACGAACGTCACGCCCATCGCCGACGGCGCGGCGGCGCCGTAGGGCTCCGCCCGGGGACTTTGCCCTCCCCCGTATTACGCCTGCCTATCAAACGGACATAAAAAAGGCGGTGCCCAAAGACACCGCCCGACTCCCGCCCCCCTCGGCCCCAGGATGCGGTGGATCCGGCTCCGCCGGTCGGGGAAACCCACCCCCAAGCGGCCTTCGGCCGCGCCCCTCAAGGGGCGGCACTAGCGGACCGGCAGGAGAGCCCACCCCACGCGGCCTATGGCCGCGCCCCTCAAGGGGCGGCACTAGCGGACCGGCAAAGCCGGATCCGCGGCGCCCTGGATCTAGTACCGGTTTTTTGGTACGCCACACCGTTACTACCGCTGGCAGCCAGCGAAGCACGGCTGCCACAACCCAAGAAACGGGTACTAGACCCAGGATGCGGTGGATCCGGCTCCGCCGGTCCACCCGCATCGCCCCCTGGGGGGCGCGCGTCAGCGCGTAGGGGGGGTCAAATATCCAACACCAGCTTGGCGCCCTTGCAGCCCGACACGCAGACCATCATGGTCTTGTTCGACTCGCGCTCGCGCTCGGTCAGCACCGAGTCGCGATGCTCGGGCGTGCCTTCCAGCACGGCGGTCTCGCACGCGCCGCACACGCCTTCGCGGCAGCTGTAGTCGGCGTCGACGCCGGCTTCCAGCAGCGCATCGAGCAGCGACATCCCGGCCGGCACGTCGATGGTCTTGCCCGACTTGGCCAGCTCGACCTGGTAGCTGCCTTCCTGCGAGGCCGTGACTTCGCCGGCGGCAGCGAAGCGTTCGATGTGCACGTTCTGGTAGCCCAGTTCCTTGCAGGTGGCCTCGAAGGCGTCCAGCATGGGCGTGGGGCCACAGCAGTAGAAATGGGTGTCCGCCGGCTGCGAGCCCAGCAGCTCGCGCAGGTTGGGCGGGCCGCCGGCCTGGTCGTCGAAGCGCGTCGTGACCTTGCCGCCCGAGGCCACCAGCTCGTCGACGAACGCCGCCTCGCTCTTGGTGCGCGCGCAATAGACCAGTTCCACCGGCTTGCCAATGGCGCGCAGGCGGTTGTACATGCAGAAGATGGGCGTCACGCCGATGCCGCCGGCCAGCAGCACCGACTTGGCCGCCGACTCGTCCAGCTCGAAGTTGTTGCGCGGCGGCGCGATCTTGATGGTCGAGCCCACGCGCAGCTGCTCGTGCACGAAGCGCGAACCGCCGCGGCTGTTACGGTCGTTCAGCACGCCCACCACGTAGCGATGCCGCTCTTCGGGCGAGTTGAACAGCGAATAGCTGCGCACCAGGCCGTTGGGCAGATGCAGGTCGATGTGGGAGCCCGCGGCGAAGGCAGGCAGTTCTTCGCCCGTGGGCGAGCGGAACTCGACACTGATGATGCCCTGCGCTTCAAGGCGGATGGCGTGAACCAGTACCGTAAGGAGTGAGCTGCTGTTCATGAAAAGGTCGGAAAAAACGGTTATGCGTCGGCACGCAGGGCGATGTCGAGCCGCGCAAACGCATCGATCTCCACGGTCAGACCGGGAAAAACGAGGCCACGCACCTCGACCAACGTGGAACACGGATAAGGCGCCCGGAAGAACTCCTTGCGGGCCCTTCCGACTTCATCCTTGTCCTGGATGTTCGTCACGTAAATCACCAGTTTATAAATATTTTGCACCCCTCCGCCAGCGGCCTCGACCAAAGCGCGGATTTTGCCTAGCACAATCAGGGTTTGTTCGTAGGTGCCCAGCGGTGCGGCGGCCGTGGATTCAGGGTTGGCCGTCATGCCCGACATCGAGATTTCATTGCCCAGGACCAGGCAATTGGACCAGGTGGCCGTCTCGCGCTCGGGCACCGACGGCGCGATGACGCGGCGCGCCGCCGCGCCGCCGCTCATCGCCGCCTCCAGGCGCCGCGGATTCCCCGGACGGGGAATCCATGCCCGGCACGGCGGCTCACGCCGTCTTTCCTTTCAGTTGCTCGAACTGCTCGGTCGCCAGGTTGCGCAGGTGGCGGCGCAGGCGGACCAGCCCGATGTCGTGCTGGTACAGGTTCTCGCGCTGGTTGGCGTCCGGCTCCATGACTTCCAGCACTTCGCGGTCCTGCTCCAGCACCGCCCAGTGGCGCGCTTCCAGTCGGTTGCGGTACAGGAACTGCCACGCATGGCGCTGCCAGCCCGAGACCTTGCGGCAGCGCCAGTGGAACACGGCGGCCAGGTTCTCGGAAATGGGCGTGTAGGTGCCGACGATGGCGAAGCTGCCGCCGGGGCCGCCGGTGGCGGGATACGGGATCTCGAGCCGCAGCCAGTGCAGGCCGGTATTGGCCCACTCGGTCCAGTCGAAGTTCACGCCGCGCTGGCCCTTCTTCTCGAACACGAAGCCGTGCTCGGTGTCGCGCACGCCGAACTCCGCCACCGAGGAACCTTCGGCCATCGAGTGCGACTGCTTGTGCAGGTAGGTCCCGTGCATCGGGTCCATGACGTTGTCGATGACGTAGCGATAGTCGCCGCGCCACTCGGTGTAGCACAGGAAGGAGGCGAACTCGTCCGAGACCAGTTCTTCCGGCAGCGTGAAATCGGGAGCCTCGTCCACGTTGTTGGCCGAGTTGTACAGGAACACCGCGCCGTTGCGCTCGACCACGTGGAAGGAACGCGCGGCGCGCTTGCCTTCCAGGCTGCAACCGGGGCTGCCCGGCACGTTGGTCACCACGCCGTCGGCGCGCACCTGCACGCCGTGGTAGCCGCAGGCGATGCGGTCGCCCAGCAGGATGCCGCGCGACAGCGGCGCGCCACGGTGCGGGCAGTGGTCTTCCAGCGCGTACAGCTTGCCGGCTTCGTCGCGCCAGAACACCAGCTTCATGCCCAGGCGGCGCAGCGACACGGGCTTGTCGGTAATGAAATTGGACGGACAGATCGCGTACCAGGTGTCTTTCAGGCCGTTCGCGAGCAGGGTGTCGGGGCTATCGATCTTGATCATGGCGGACTCCTCAGGCGGTCTCGGCCAGGCGGGCCAGTTCGGATTGCAGCAGTTCCTCGGTCCAGGGCACGCCGTTGGGGGCCGGGGGGCCGGCATGGTTCAGGTAGTCGACGATGGGAGCCAGTTCATGCTTGCCCGCCGCGAACGCGCGCTCGAGCGAATCGCCCAGCAGGCTTTCCCATTCCGTGGGAGTACGGCGCCGCGCCTGATGCGGTTCCAGATAACGGTCTTCTTGCATCATTTACCTCCGTTGCGTACGCGTTCGCGGATGCGTTCGCGAACGGGAACAAAGTCATAAGTGGGATAGCACTCGGTGCGGAACACGCCCCAGGCCGAGCGCTCGAGTTCGACATTGACCGTGGCCAGCAGATGCGGCGGCACCTCGAGCGTCACGATCTGCCCCAGCCCCATCGCCACGGTCCAGGACACGATCTTCACGCCCTCGGGCGGGAACCGCTCCCACCAGTCGGCTTCTTTCAGCTTGGTCTGGACCGCGTCCAGATTGTTCGACTGATCGTGCTTGAGCAGCACGGTCAACATCACATTCGCCGGCTCGGCCATACGTCGCCCCTATTTCTTCTCGGTAAGAAACTTGCCGTCGGGCGCCTTGGCGTTCTTCTGGCGGCGGGTGTTGCCGTCCAGGCCGCCGTCGATCGCCCATTCGGCGAACACCGTGGGACCGGGCTCGAAATCGCGGGCTTCCCACTCGGCGTCCAGGTAGTCGTCGTCGGCGTAGTACTCGATCAGGCCGCCGCCCGGGAAATTGAAATACCAGAAGTAGGCCGACGATATCGGGTGGCGCCCCGGGCCGAGCTGCGTGCTCCAGCCATGGCGGGCCATCGCCATGCCGCCGCCGAACACCTCATGGATGTCGCGCACGGCGAACGCCACGTGGTTCAGGCCGGCGCGCGGCTGCGGCGGCTGCAACAGGAACAGGTCATGGTGGCCGCCCTCGGGCGCGCAACGCAGGAAGGCGCCCTTGCCCGGATAGCGGTCGGAAGCCACGAAACCGAAGTTCTCGGTGTAGAACTGCTCGCAGGCCTTCACATCCTTCACGAAGAACACCACGTGGCCGACCTCGATGGGCGTGGCGCGCTCGTAGATCGGGCTGCGCTGGTTGCGGCGGGCCTTGGTGCCCCAGGTGTTCATGCCCGGGCTGTCGAGGTCGATGTCGATCTTGCGGGTGGTCTGGAAACGTACCGCCAGGCCGTTGGGGTCGGTACAACCGACCCGCCCGCCTTCGTTCACGTAGCCCGGCTTGTCCTTCAGGCGAGCGGCGAAGCGCTCCAGCACTTCGTCGCTGGACACGCCCCACACCACTTCACGCAGCGTCGGGCCATCCTCGATCGCCGGCGGCAGGCCCGGGAAATCGGTGGTCTTCACGATCACCCGGCACTTGTTCATCGACTCGAACACCAGCGACTTGTCGGTTTCCTCGGCCAGCGTCAAGCCCCAGTCGGACAGGAACTGTTTGCACGCGGCCAGATCGTCGGCGCCGTAGGTGATTTCGTCTATACCCAATACGTCCATCATATCTCTCCAAAACTTGGTGCTCCGCACCAAGACGCCCCACCTAGACCAGGGCACGAAGGATCCGGCTCCGCCGGTCCTTCGCCGCCCGCCCCCTGGGGGGCGCGCGTAAGCGCGTAGGGGGGAGCCCTACACTGCCCAAGGCAAAGGATTCTGGTTCATGCCCCAGTACATGCCTTTCTGTTCCATGTACTGCAGGATGCCGAGTCGGCCCTTCTCGCGACCCAGGCCGCTGTCGCGCCAGCCGCCGAACGGCGTGGAAATCGAGAAGAACTTGTAGGTGTTGATCCACACCGTGCCGGCCTGCACGGCGCGGCCCACGCGCCAGGCGCGCTTGTAGTCGCGCGTCCAGATGCCGGCGGCCAGCGCGTACACGCTGTCGTTGGCCTGCTCGATCAGGTTCTCTTCGTTGTCGAACGGCATCGCCACCAGCACCGGCCCGAAGATCTCCTCCTGGCTGATGCGCGCCCGGTTGTCCAGGCCCTCGATGATGGTGGGGCGATAGAAATAGCCCTTGTCGTAGATGCCGCCTTCCGGACGATGTCCGCCGG
Organism: Pigmentiphaga daeguensis; assembly: GCF_039523035.1. Taxonomy (NCBI): domain Bacteria; kingdom Pseudomonadati; phylum Pseudomonadota; class Betaproteobacteria; order Burkholderiales; family Alcaligenaceae; genus Pigmentiphaga; species Pigmentiphaga daeguensis. The sequence goes on from NZ_BAAAEN010000007.1 coordinate 161,353, forward strand.
TGCGGATGCGGCCGCCCTCGGACACGCCCAGCTCGACGTAGCGCTCGATCGATTCGCGATGGCGGCCGGTGATGAGCGGGCCCATCTGGGTACGCTCGTCGGCAGGGTCGCCCACGCGCAGCGCCGCGGCGCCCTTGGTCAGGCGGTCCAGGAACTGCTCGTAGATGGACGAGGCGACGAACAGGCGCGACCCGGCGATGCAGGATTCGCCCGACGAACTGAAGATGCCGTACAGCACGCCGTTGACGGCATGGTCCAGGTCGGCGTCCTCGAACACCATGGTGGGCGACTTGCCGCCCAGTTCCAGAGACACCGGCATCATCTTGTCGGCCGCGATGTGGGCGATGTGCCGGCCGGTGGTCGTGCCGCCGGTGAAGGACACGCGCTTGACCAGCGGGTGCTTGGTGATGGCGTCGCCGATGATCGAGCCCTTGCCCGGCAGCACGCTGATGATGCCCTTGGGCACGCCGGCCTCTTCACAGATGGCGGCCAGGTCCAGGGCCATCAACGGCGTGACTTCGGCGGGCTTGACCACCAGGGCGTTGCCGGCGGCCAGCGCCGGGGCCATTTTCTGGGCCTCGCTGGCGATGGGCGAGTTCCAGGGGGTGATGGCGGCCACCACGCCCATGGGGTCGTACACGCTCATGGAAACGTAGTCGCCGCGCGACGGCGTGATCACTTCCTCCAGCGTCTCGCAGGCGGCCGCGAAGAACTGGAAGGTACCCGCGGCGCTGGCCACCAGCGCGCGCGTCTCGCTGATGGGCTTGCCGTTGTCCAGGCGCTGGCGCTGGGCCAGGTCCTCGGCGCGCTCGCGGATCAATTGCGCGATCCGGTACAGCACGGCGGCGCGCTCGTGCGGCTTGCGCTGGGCCCAGCCGCTGGTGCGGAAAGCCTTGTGCGCGCCCTGGATCGCCTCTTCGACGTCGTCCAGGCTGGCCGCGTTCAGGTAGGCCACGGGCTCGCCGGTGGCCGGATACACGGTCGCGTAGCGGTCGCCGCCGCCCTCGCGCCAGACGCCGGCGACGCAGATGGGAAGATTCTTGTCGGAAATCAGCATGGTTCAGGCTCCCGCCTTGTCGGTCGCGGCCTTGACCGGGGGACCCGCGAACTTGGTGTTGAAGCCGCCGACCGACAACATGTCGATCTCGACGATGAACGGGCCCTTGGCGGCCAGGCCCTGCCTGAGCGCGCCTTCCAGCTCGTCCAGGTTCTTGACGCGGGCATGGCCCAGGCCCATGGACTGCGTCAGCAGCGCATAGTCGGGGGTATGCAGTTGCACGTAATGCTTGCGCCCGCCATAGACCGCGTCCTGGATGTTCTTGATGACGCCGTACGACTGGTCGTTCATCAGGACGATGAGCATGTCGGCCTGTTCCTGCACGGCCGTCGCCAACTCGCCCAGGTTCAGGATGAAGCCGCCGTCGCCGGCCAGCGTGAAGGTCTTCTTGCCCGAGCCGGTCACGGCCGCGCCGACGGCGGCGCCCACGCCCATGGCCAGGCCCAGCCCGATGCCGCCGCCCAGGGCATGCACGCCGGCCTTGGGCTCGTGCAGGCAGGGCAGGCGGTTGCCCCAGATGCTGTTGGACAACGTGACGTCGCGGACCCAGTTGAAGGACTCGCCCACCACCGACTGCAAGGTGTCGATCAGCCGGGTGTACGGGCCGACGTCATCGCGCAGCTTGGCCATCGCGGCCTGCTTGGCGGACCGGATGTCGTCCAGGAACTTGGGATCGACCGACATCTTGCCTTCCAGGCGGTCGGCCAGGCCCTTGAGCGCCAGCGTCGCGTCGCCGTTGACGAAGAAATCGGTGGTATAGGCGCGGCCGTCCGCCTGCGAATCGGCGTCGATGCGGTACCGGGTCGCGGGCAGCTTGATCGCGTACTTCAGCGTCTCGTTGCTGCGCAGGCGCGAGCCGACCACCAGCAGGGCGTCCACCGTCTGGTAGAGGTTCTCGACCGGCTTGGCGACCGTGAACGAACCCAGGCAGGCCGGGTCGTTTTCCGGGATCACGCCGCGGCCCTGCGTGCTGGTGATCACGCCGAAGCCCATCTTGACCAGACGGCGCACCTGTTCGCCGGCCTGGCGGGCGCCACCGCCCAGCCACAGCAGCGGGCGCTTGGCCTGGGCCAGGCGGTTGGCCAGTTCGTCCAGCGCGGCCTCGGACGGCGCCAGGGGCACCACGGGCAGCGGATTCAGGTCGGCGGGTTCGTCGATCAGCGCGGCCTGCACGTCGATGGGAATCTCGATGCTGACCGGGCCGGTGGGCGCGGTCATGGCGATCTGCACGGCGCGCTTGACGATGCCAATGGCGGTCTCGGGCGTACGGATGCGGAACGCGGCCTTGGAGACGGCCTGCAGCATGTCGAGCTGATGGTTGGCTTCGTGGATGAAGCCCAGGTTCTGGTCCAGGTAGGGGCTGTCGATCTGGCCGGTCAGGTGCAGCAGCGGCGTGCCGGCGGTGATGGCTTCGACCATCGAGCCCGCGGCATTGCCGGCGGCGGTGCCGGTGCTGGTCACGGTCACGCCCAGGCCGCCGGTGGTGCGGGCATAGGCGTCGGCCATGTTGGTCGCGCCCGCCTCGCCCCGGGCCATGACGAAGCGGATGTTGCCGCGTTCGCCGAAGGCGTCCAGGATGGGCATGTTGTGGATCGAGATGACCCCGAATGCCGCCTTGACGCCGCAGTTCTCCAGGAACTGCGCAATGGCTGCGCCGACGGTGATACGGTTGACATTAGGCATGACGGCAAACCCCTCCGGAAATATCGATATGGCTGCCCGTCGTGTAGGAAGACAAGGGCGTGGCAAGGAAGAAAATGGCCCGCGCGGGCTCTTCGGGGCGGCCCAGGCGGCCCAGCGGGATCTGTTTCTCGGCGGCGATGCGGCCCGTCCATTGTTCCCAGGTCAAGGAGCGATCCTTGCGCTCTTCGTAGCGGCGGCGCCATTGGCCCGATTCCACCAGTCCCAGCAGGATGCCGTTCACGCGGATCTTCTTGGGGGCCAGTTCGAAGGCCAGCGAGCGCACCAGGTTATGGATGCCGGCGCGCGCGGCCGACGTGGCCACCATGTGCGGTTCGGGCTGGATCGCCAGGAGCGAGTTCACGCACACGATCGCGGCGTCCTCGCTCAGTGAAAGCTGCGGGATGAAGCTGCGGGTCGGGTTGATGACCGAGAAGAACTTCAGTTGGACTTCGTCCAGCCACGCCGAGTTCTCGGTGCTGGCGAACGTGGACACGCGGCCCTGGCCGGCGTTGTTGACCAGGATGGACGCCGTTCCCAGTTCTTTCTGCACCTGGGCGGCGAAAGCCTCGACCTGCTCGGGCACCAGCACGTCGCACCGGGCCGCGAGGATGCGGGCGCCGGGAAAGCGCGCCAGCAGGCCTTCCCTGGCCTGGTCGAGCTTGTCCTCGTTGCGGCCGCAGAAGGCGACTGCAGCGCCGGCTTCCAGCAGCAAGCCGACCGTCGCGAGTCCGATGCCCGAGGTTCCCCCCGTGACGACGGCGACCTTCCCGTCAAGCTTATACATAGTCATCAGGCAACCATTCCGTTCAGTTTTTCATCGAGACCGTAGGCGGCATCCTGCCCACGGTAGTTGAGCAAAGAAGAAAGTTCGGCGGCGCTTTCGCAGACGCTGCGCGCCAGGCGCTCCAGGCGTCCGGCCTCGAGCGGCACGGCGGGCATCGCCACGCCCAGCGCGGCGGCGATGGCGCCGCCCTGCTCGCGCACCGGCGCGGCCAGGGTGGAGATGCCCGACTCGAAGAAGCCTTCGTGCAACAGATAGGGCCGCCGGCGGTCCTGCACCAGCAGCGCGTGCAATTGCTCCACCGAGCGGGGCGTGAACGCGTTGACGACGGGCAGCGTCCCCTGCGGGTACAGCTCGCGCAGCGCTTCCAGGGACATGTCGGCCATCAGCACCCGGCCCAGCACCGTGGCATGGGCCGGCAGGCGCGTGCCGACGTTCACCGAGCTGGCGAGGGGCGTGTTGGCGGCGGCCTTGGCGACGTAGACGATGTCCGCGCCGTCGCGCACCACCAGATGGCAGGAGAGATTGAATTCGTTGCGCACCCGCTCCAGCAGGGGCGCCCCCAACTGGGTCAGCTCGAGCGAGGCGAGGTACTCGAAGCCCAGGCGCAGCACGGCCATGCCCAGCGAATAGTCGCGGCCGTTGTCCGCGCGATGGATGAAGCCCATGCGCTCGAGCGTGGCCAGCAACCGGAATACCGTGGTGCGGGGCACGCCCAGCCGACGCGCCAGTTCGGGCGCGTTCATGGCGCCCTGGGCCTGGCCGACCTCGCACAGCACCCGCAGGCCGCGCTCGAGGCCGGGAACGACGTACTTGTCCTGCGGGGTTTCCTGGGGGGAAAGCGGGTTCACGGCGCGCGCTGGGGTTCGGACGAGTGGCTAAGGGATGCGCATGGATATCGTTTCAAATATGAACTGACAATCCATACACGGAACAGAACGAAATATAGCCGCTCCGCCCCTTCGTCGGCACTAGGGTAAACCCGAAATCGTGGTATTCAGCGGGCTTCGGCGTCCAGGCCCAGCACACGCAGCCGCGCGCGCAGCCGCCGTATCTCGTTGCTCATGTCGAGGATCAGCGCCGCCGCGTCCAGGCTGGCATCGAAATCGCGCTGCAGGTCGCGGGCAGCCAGCGCCCGCCGCAGCGCGGCGCTGTCGAAGCACCAGTCGGCCGGACGGCCGCTGGCCTCGATGATGCCGACCTTGACCAATTGCAGCACCCAGGCTTCCTCGGCGCCGCAGGCCCGGGCCAGGTCCCCGGTGCTGAGCGGCTGGTCCTTGCCCACCAATGTGGCGGTGACGGCCACCGTCTTCATCGTCAGTCTCCCAGGTTCCGGCGCGGGTCGAAGGGTATTTCCTGCGCCAGGTGTCTATAGGCGGCCTTCGCCTTTTCGGTATCGGCGGGCGGCCAGGCGATCTCCAGCACCAGATAGAGGTCGCCGGCCGGGTCGCCCGGGATGCCCCTGCCCTTCAGGCGCAGCTTGCGGCCGTTGCGCGAGTTCGCCGGCACGCCGACCTCGACCGGGCCGTGCGGCGTGGGCGCCCGCACCGTGGCGCCCAGCGCGGCTTCCCACGGGGCCACCGGCAGGTTCATGTACAGGTCGCGGCCCTCGGCCCGATAGCGCGGGTGGGGCTTGATCCGGACCTCGAGATAGAGGTCGCCATTCTCGCCGCCACCCAGGCCGGGCATGCCCTGCCCCGCCAGCCGGATGAACTGTCCCTCGCGAATCCCGGCCGGGATGCGGACGCTCAGCGTGCGCGTCTGCAGCCGGGGCTGGCCGTTCTCGTCGTGGCCGATGGAGCGCAGCGAGATGTCGCGGGTCGCGCCGTGCAGGGCGTCGTCGAGGTCGATCTCGATGGCGGCGTGATGATCCTCGCCCCGGGCGCGCATCTGCGCGCCGCCCGGACGATGGCGCGCGCCGAACAGCGACGAGAAGAACTCGCTGAACGCGGCGTCGTCGCGAGGACTGGCCCCGCGGAACTCGAATCCGCTGTCCCAGTCGGGCGGAGGCCGGAAATCGCCGCCGGGCGAGACGCCGGCCGCCAGGTTGTCGTAGGCGGCCCGTTTCTCGGGATCCTTCAACACCTGGTAGGCCTCGTTGACGTCGCGCATGCGCTGCTCGGCGTCGGCCTCCTTGCTGACGTCCGGATGGTACTTGCGGGCCAGCTTGCGGTAGGCCTGCCGGATATCGTCGTCCGACGCCCCCTGCTCGACGCCCAAAGTAGCGTAGTAGTCCTTGAACTCCATAGCCGCGGTCTCGCAAAGTAAAGTGCGCCCCCTGCCGTGGGATGGACCCGGCGGCCGAAGACGCCGGCCCGGCACACCGCCGGGCCGGCCAGTTACTGTCTTATATGTGGGACACGCCGACCGATTTCAATCGTCGGGGGCGAAGACCGGCCTTCGTCCGTTTCCAGTCTATCAGGGCGGGCCGGACAGCAGAACCTCGTTGATTTGTGCCGTATCCTTCGAGGACTTCATTCGAACTCAAGGAACGGCGTCCCTCATGCACGCGCCATCGGACTACGTCGGCCGCTTCGCCCCCAGCCCCACCGGCCCCCTGCACCAGGGCTCGCTGGTGGCCGCGCTGGCCAGCTACCTGGACGCCCGCGCCCACGGCGGGCGCTGGCTGGTGCGCATCGAGGACCTGGACGCTCCCCGGGTCGTGGAAGGCGCCGACCGCGTCATCCTCGAGCAACTGCGCGCGCTGGGCCTGCACTGGGACGGCGAGGTCCTCCACCAGTCCTCGCGCCACCAGGCCTACCGCGACGCCTTCGATGCGCTGCGGCGGCAGGGCATGGTCTACGCCTGCGGCTGCACGCGCAAGGAAATCGCCGACTCCATCCTGAACTCGCGCGGCTACCTCCCGCCCGGCGAGCTGCCCTATCCGGGCACCTGCCGCGACGGGCTGCACGGCAAGCCGGCGCGCGCCTGGCGGCTGCGCGTGCCGCCGGGCGACGTGCGCATCGAAGATCGCTGGATGGGGGTGATCGAGCAGGACGTGGCGGCCGACGTGGGCGACTTCGTGCTTTTTCGCGCGGACGGGATGTGGGCCTACCAATTGGCCGTGGTGGTGGACGATGCCTGGCAAGGCGTCACCGACGTCGTCCGCGGCGAGGACCTGCTCGGATCGACGCCCAGGCAGAAAGTCCTGCAGACGCTGCTGTCCCTGCCGGTTCCCCGCTGGATGCACGTGCCGGTGGTGGTCAATGCCGACGGGCAGAAACTGTCGAAGCAGACCGGCGCCGCGGCGATCGATACGCGCCGGCCGTTGGCCGCGTTGCAGGAGGCATGGCGCCACCTGCAATTCGAGCCGCTGCCGGCGGCGGACGCCCCGGCCTTCCTGGCCGAGGCCACGGACCGCTGGGCGCGGCGATGGGAAATACGCGGGGGGTGAGGCCGGGGCGCGGCCGGCGCCCCGATCATGCGCGGCGAGAAACTCAGTCCTTCTTGCCGCCGCCCAGCAGCACGGCCAGCGGCCGCTTGGCGGAGGTGCGCGCCGGCACGGGAGGCGCCTCGGTGCGGGCAGGCTCGGCGCCGGCCGCGGGCACGTAGGGACGGAAGAAGAAATCGTCGACGGGCTTGGACGGCGGCTCGTAGCGATGGCGTTCGCCGCGCTCGCCGCGTCCGCCATGGCCACGGACCGGACGCTCGCCGCGCGACGAGGCCAGCAGCGAGGCGGGCAGGTCCAGCTGGCCGCGCGGGATCTGGCGCTTGATCAGCTTCTCGACGTCGAGCAGGAACTTCTCTTCCTCGGGCGTGAACAGCGCGATGGCCTCGCCCGTGGCGCCGGCGCGGCCGGTGCGCCCGATGCGGTGCACGTAGTCCTCGGCGTTATAGGGCAGGTCGTAGTTGATCACGCAGGGCACGCCGGCCACGTCCAGGCCCCGGGCCGCGACGTCGGTCGCCACCAGCACTTCCAGCTCGCCGGCCTTGAAGGCCTCGAGCGCCTTCATGCGATCGGCCTGGGTCTTGTCGCCGTGGATGGATTCGGCGCGCACGCCGTCGCGCTCGAGCTGCCGCGCCAGGCGGGCGGTGCCGATCTTCGTGTTGGAGAACACGATGACCTGCTTCAGGCCGCGCGACTTGACCAGGTGCACGACCGCTGCACGCTTGGCGTCGCCGCTGAGCTTGTAGGCGATCTGGCTGACGGTGTCGGCGGTGGCGTTGCGTGCCGCGACCTCGATCTCGACCGGCTGCGTCAGGTACGAGCGCGCCAGCTTGCGGATCTCGTTGCTGAAGGTGGCCGAGAACAGCAGCGTCTGGCGCTGCTGGGGCAGCAGGCGGATGATGCGCTCGAGATCCGGCAGGAAGCCCATGTCGAGCATCCGGTCGGCCTCGTCCAGCACCAGCATGCCGACCTGGCCCAGGTTGATGGTCTTTTGCTCGACGTGGTCGAGCAGGCGCCCCGGCGTCGCGATCAACACCTCGCAGCCGCGCCGCACTTCTTCCTTCTGCGGGCCGATGTCGACCCCGCCGAAGACCACGGCCGCGCGCAGGGGCGTGAACTGGCTGTAGCGCTTGACGTTGTCGGCCACCTGGTCGGCCAGCTCGCGCGTGGGCGTAAGGATCAGCGCGCGGACGGGATGCCGTGCCGGCGAGGCGCTGTGGTTGGCCAAGGGCATGAGCCGATGGAGGATGGGAAGGGTGAAAGCCGCGGTCTTTCCGGTTCCGGTTTGCGCTGCGCCCATTACGTCGCGGCCGCTGGTGACGACCGGAATCGCTTGCGCCTGGATAGGCGTCGGAATGGTGTACCCGGTGGCGACGACCGCCTTGAGTATGTCGGGGTGCAGGCCGAAATCGGCAAAAGAACTGGGCCCTGATGCCGCTGTATCTGTCATGGTGGGCGGACCACCAATGCCGCAACACGATGATGCGTATCAATAGTCCAGAAAAATCAAAGACTTAGATTTTACCCCAAAAGCCGCCCTGTCAGCCAGGAAGAAAAACGGCGGCGACCTGGCCCGCCGCCTCGCCCCACCATGCTGTAATGGCGGCATCGCCACCCTGCTCCGCATGCGCCATGCGCCTGTCCGTCATCATCATCGCCCGCAACGAGGCCCGCAATCTGGCCGACTGCCTGGAATCGGTCCGCTTCGCCGACGAAATCGTCGTGGTCGACTCGGGCAGCACCGACGAGACGGTGGACATCGCGCGCAGCCTTGGCGCCCGGGTCGAGGTCACCTCGGACTGGCCGGGCTTCGGCCCGCAGAAGAACCGCGCGCTGGCCCTGGCCACCGGCGACTGGGTATTGTCGCTGGACGCCGACGAGCGGGTGACGCCCGAACTGGCCGCCGCCATCGCCGACACCCTGCGCGCTCCGCGCCACGATGCGTACGACATGCCGCGGCTGTCCAGCTTCTGCGGCCGCTTCATCCGGCACAGCGGCTGGTGGCCCGATCGCGTGCTGCGCCTGTTCCGGCGCGGCACGGCGCGCTTCAGCGACGACCTGGTGCACGAGAAGGTGGTCGCCGACGGCGAGGTGGGGCACCTGGCGCCGCATCTGCTGCACTACACCTATCCCGACCTGGACAGCGCCATCGCGAAGATGAACCGCTATTCCACCGACAGCGCGCAGGCTTTACACGCGCGCGGCCGGCGCGCCGGCATGGGCGCGGCGATCGGCCATGGCGCCTGGACCTTCGTGCGGCTGTACCTCTTCAAGCGCGGCTTCCTGGACGGCCGCCATGGGTTCCTGCTCGCGGCCACCGCGGCCGCCGGCAGTTTCTATCGCTACGCGAAGCTCAGCCTGAAGTAGGCGCGGAGGCAAAACCGGCGAGCGGCCATGCGCAAGATCATCCACTGCGATTGCGATTGCTTCTACGCGTCGATAGAAATGCGCGACGACCCCAGCCTGCGCGGCCGGCCGCTGGCCGTGGGCGGGCGCCCCGAGACCCGCGGCGTGGTGGCCACCTGCAACTACGAGGCGCGCAAGTACGGTATCCATTCCGCGATGTCGTCGGCACGCGCGGTACGGCTGTGCCCGGACCTGCTCATCATTCCGCCCAGGATGGAGATGTATCGCGTGGCCTCGGCGCAGATCATGGACATCTACCGCGACTACACCGAACTGGTCGAGCCGCTGTCGCTGGACGAGGCCTACCTGGACGTGACCGGCAGCAACCGGCTGCGGGGCAGCGCCACGCTGATCGCCAGCGAGATCCGGCAACGCGTGGCGCAGACCGTCGGCATCACGGTCTCGGCGGGCGTCGCGCCCAGCAAGTTCGTGGCCAAGATCGCCAGCGACTGGAACAAGCCGGACGGTCTGTTCGTGGTACGCCCCCAGGACGTGGACGCCTTCGTGGCGGCCCTGCCCGTGTCCAAGCTGCACGGCGTGGGCAAGGTGACCGGCGCGCGGCTCAAGACGCTGGGCGTGGAAACCTGCGCCGACCTGAGAGCGTGGGAACACGACCGGCTGCGCGAGGAATTCGGCGCGTTCGGCGAACGCCTGTACGACCTGTGCCGCGGCATCGACCACCGCGAGGTCTCGCCCACCCGCGAGCGCAAGTCGGTAAGCGTGGAACAGACCTTCGTCACGGACCTGCACACCCTGGAGGCGTGCCAGGAACTCCTGCGCGAGATGCTGGACCAGCTCGACGCGCGCGTGCGCCGCGCCGACGCCCAGAACCACATCCAGAAGCTGTTCGTGAAGCTGCGCTTCTCGGACTTCAACCGCACCACCGCCGAGGGCGTGGGCGCGGCGCTGGACGAGGAACAGTTTCGCATCCTGCTGGCCACGGCCTTTCGCCGCAACCCCCGCGCCGTGCGGCTGATGGGACTGGGCGTGCGCCTGGGCACGCCCGGCGGACAGCTCGCGCTGTTCGGCGATCAGCCTACGGTTTCGGAACCCGACACCGTATAGCCGGCCTCTTCGATCAGCTTGGCGATGCGCGCGGCATCGCCGGCCTGGTCGACGCGCACCTTCCCGGCACCCAGGTCGACCTCGACATGGGCCTGGGGATAGGCGGACTGCACCGCCTGGGTAACGGACTTGACGCAGTGTACGCAGCTCATTCCCTGCACCTGGAATTCAAACATGGCATGACTCCTTTCGTGATGGTGTAGCCAGTATTTCCCTTCCCACGATGGCAAGGTCAAGCGCCGTTGCGCCGCGCCAACCAACGGGCCGCGCCCAGCCCCGACCAACGGCCGCTGGCCAGGCAGGCCGTGAGCAGATAGCCCCCGGTGGGCGCCTCCCAGTCCAGCATTTCGCCGGCGCAGAAGACACCGGGCAGCGCACGCAGCATGCCGTGCTCGTCCATGCCTTCGAACGCCACGCCGCCCGCGCTGCTGATGGCCTCGTCGATCGGGCGCGGCGCGCGCAGCGTCAACGGCAGCGATTTCACCCAGGCGGCCAGCCGGACGGGATCCTGGAAATCGGCGGCCGGCACGATTTCGCGCAGCAGGCCCGCCTTCACGCCATCCACCTTGATGCGCGCGCGCAGATGGTTGGCCATGGACTTGCTGCCGCGCGGCCACGCCAGTTCCCGCGCGACGCGCTCGAGGCCAAGCCCGGGCGCCAGGTCCAGCCTCAGCTCGGCGCGGCCGTGCCGGGCAATGGCCTCTCGCAGGCGGGCGGACGCGGCGTAGATGAGGCTGCCTTCGACGCCATAGTCGGACACGACGAACTCGCCGCTTCGGCACCAGTCGCCCTGGTCATCGGACATGGAGAGCGTGACGGCGCGCACGGGCTGCCCAGCGTAGCGCTCGCGCAAGTGCGGGCTCCAATCGATCTCGAAACCGCAGTTGGCCGGCACCAGCGGCTCGACGCGCACGCCGCGCCCGGCCAGCCACGGCACCCAGGCCGCATCCGAGCCCAGCCTCGGCCAACTGGCCCCGCCCAGGGCCAGCACCACCGCGTCATGGCGATGGGCCGTGCGGCCACCGGGCGTATCGAAGGCCAGCGCGCCGTCCGCCTCCCATCCCAGCCACCGATGCCGCATGTGCAGGCGCACGCCCCGTTCCCGCAGGCGATGCAGCCACGCGCGCAACAGCGGCGCGGCCTTCATCTCTTTCGGAAAGACCCTGCCCGAGGATCCGACGAACGTATCTATGCCCAGGCCTTCGGTCCAATCGCGTACGGCCTGGGCGCCGAACGCCTCGAGCATGGGAGCTAGCACGCGGGCCCGGTCGCCGTAGCGGGACAGGAACGCCGCGTGGGGTTCGGAATGGGTGATGTTCAGGCCGCCTATGCCGGCCAGCAGGAACTTGCGGCCCGCCGACGGCATGGCGTCGTAGACGTCCACGGCGATGCCGGCCCCGGCCAGCACCTCGGCCGCCATCAGGCCGGCGGGCCCGGCCCCCACCACCGCGGCGCGGGCAGACACGGTCAATGGCGCCGCCATGCCCGGCATTCCGCCCCGGTCACAGGTTGGCGACCCGGCCCATGGCCTGCATTTTCTCGGGCGAATAATTCAGGAGGCGCGACAACTCCATGGCGGTGCTGCGCACCCGCGCCACCAGGTCGTCGATGCGCTCGGGCTCGAAGCGCGACGAGGGAATCGTTGCCCCGAGCGCGGCGACGATGCGGCCGGTGGCGTCGCGCACCGGCGCGGCGATCGTCGAGACCCGGGCCTCGAAGAAGGCCTCCTGCAGGACATAGCCGCGCTGGCGATCCTTCTGCACCAGCTCGTAGAGTTCCATCACGGTCGTGGGCGTGCTGGAGGAATAGCTTTCCAGGTGCTTCTCGGGAAACAGCTCGCGCAGTTCGTCCAGCGTGAGGTCTTCCAGCAGGACGCGGCCCAGCACCGTGGCATGCGCCGGCAGCCGCGTGCCGACGTGGACCGAACTGGTGAAGGGCGTGGGCGCCGACGACTTGGCGACATAGACGATGGAGCGGCCGTCGCGCACGACCAGGTTGCACGAGAATCCGATCTCGCCGCGCAGGCGCTCCAGCAGCGGCGCCCCCAGCTCGGTCAATTCGAGCGAGGCCAGGTATTCGAAGCCCAGGCGCAGCACCGCCAGCCCGAGCCGGTAATCGTGCCCGCCCTCGGCGCGCTGGACGAAGCCCATGGATTCCAGGGTCATCAGCAACCGAAAGACCGTGGACCGCGGCAGGCTGAGGCGGCGCGCCAGCTCGGGCGCCGACAGCTTGCGGTCGACATGGCTGAATTGTCCCAGCAGCAACAGGCCGCGCTCCAGCGCCGGAACCAGATACTTGTCCTGCGCGACCTCCGAAATGTTCCCTTTGCTCATGGTGTGACCGACTGTCTGTATGGCTCGCGGACGGAATGATACCGGTCCCGACAAGCGGCGCCGGCCACACCGCTGGCCTTTTTTCAATTCATCACGAATCCACCGTTGACCGGAAGCAGTTGTCCAGTCACGAAGCGCGCGAGGTCGGACAGGGCGAAAAGGACCGAACCGCTCACGTCCTCGGGCACCTGCTCGCGGCTGATCGCGCGCTGGTCATGGTAGAGCCGGTGCCGGGCCTCGGGCACGTACTCCGTCGCCTCGACCAGGGTCAGTCCGGGCGCGATGGCGTTGACGGTGATGTCGTCGGCGCCGAACTCGCGCGCCAGCGACCGCGTCATCGCCGTGACCGCGCCCTTGCTGGCGACGTAGGCCAGCAGGTTGGGCGCGCCCCACAGCGCGGTGTCGGACGCCAGGTTGACGATGGCGCCGCGCCCCGACGCCTTCAGCGCCGCATGGCAGGCGACGGACATCAGCCAGGTGCCGCGCACGTTGACCTGCATGACCTTGTCCCACACCTCGACATCGAGCTGGTGCGCGGTGCGCCCGCCCGAGTTGGTGATGGCAGCGTTGTTCACCAGCCCGTCCAGCCCGCCCAGCAGTTCGACGGCGCGCGCCGCGCACCGCTCGACGGACGCCTTGTCGCCCAGGTCGACCTCGATGCCGTGCACCGGGAAACCGCGCGCCTGCAGCGACTCCACCGCCTGCTTCAGCGTGTCGGCCAGGATGTCCGCCATGGCCACCTGCGCGCCGGCCTGGCACAACGCCACCGCGAACTCGTAGCCCAGCCCGCGCGCCGCGCCCGTCACCAGGACGCGGCGGCCCCGCAGAAGATTACCGATAGTGCTTGAATCCAACTTTGCTCCCATTACCCGCGCTCAGACCGTGGTGGTGGCCGCGCGCGGCAGATAGTGAAGTACCCGCTTCTCGGCCCAGACGACGCCCGCGTAGGCGACGATGCCGATCAGCGTGAGCACCGCGATCGTGACGAACACGGCCGAAGTGTTGCCCTGCCCCTCGCCGTCGACCAGCAGGAAGCCCAGGCCCAGATTGCCCCCGACCAGTTCGCCCACGGTCACGCCGATGACGGCCAGCGTCGAGGCGATGCGCAGTCCCGAGAACAGCGCCGGCAGCGCCGACGGGAACTCGACCAGGCGGAAGATCTGCCAACGGCTGGCATTGAGCGTGCGGACCAGGTTGACCATGTCGGGATCCACGGTGCGCACGGCCGACAGCACGTTGATCATGACCGGGAAGAACACGATCAGGATCGCCACCAGGATCTTCGGATAGATGGTATAGCCCAGCCACATCACGAACAGCGGCGCGAACGCCACCTTGGGCGCGATCTGCAGCGCCAGGATGTACGGCGACAGGATCGATTCCGTGGTGGGCGACAGGCCCAGCACCACGCCCACCACCAGGCCCAGCAGGGCGCCCAGGATGAAGCCGACGATCACCTCGAACGCGGTGATGCCGCTGTGCATGAGCAGCTCGCTGTTCTGCCACATGTGGCCGAACTCCTGGACGACCCGGCTGAAGCGGGGCAGGATGAATTCCGGCATGTTGAGCAGGCCGGGGCCCCATTCCCAGGCGGCCAGGAACACCAGCAGGACCAGCACGCTGCCGCTGGCCGTGGCGACCTTGCCCGAGAAGAACGGCCGGGCCGCCGGCTTGGCGGCGCCCGCCACGGCGGGCGCGTTTTCATTGGATACGGATACAGACATTACCGCTCAACCCCGACGAACTGGTTCGTATAAAGATCGGTCAAGGGCGCGGCCTTGGACACGATGCCTTCCGACACGTAGAACTTCTGCACCTCCGCCAGGCGGGCGGTATCCATCTGGCCCAGCACCTTCTGGTCGGCGTACACGTACTTGTTGTACAGGCGCAGGATGCGCTCGAGCTTCTCTTCCTTGCCCTTGAAGGCCGGCGCGGCCTGCGCGTAGGTGGCGGCGGCGCTCTTGGGATCCTTCATCACGTCCTGCATGCCGCGCAGGGTCGCGCGCACCAGGCGCTTGATCAGGTCCGGATTCTTCTTGATCGTCTCGTCCGAGGCGATGATGGCCTGCGCCATGCTGTTGAAAGGCTTGTCGATCTTCAGGTATTCGACGTTGCCGTTGGTGGCCTCGTCGGCATCGACCAGCCAGTCGGGCGTGGCGGCCATGCCCTCGGACTTGCCGGCGGCGAACAACTGCCAGACGCCGGCCGGGCCGGCTGCCTGGATGGACACATCGTTCTTGCTCAGGTTGTACTTCTTGAGCGTGCCCAGCAGCGCGTAGTAGGTCGTGTCGCTGTAAGAAATCACGGTCAGGGTCTTGCCCTTGAGGTCGGCCACCGACTTGATCGGGCCGTCCTTCTTGACCGCCAGCGCCGACAGCGAACCGGCGCCAAGCACGGCGACGGCCTTCACCGGCACGCCGTTGGCGCGGACGATGATGGGCGTGTCGCCGATGGCGCCGCCGATCACGGCGTTGCCGGCGCCGATCTGCTTGGCGACGTCGACGCCGCCCTTGCCGAGCACGAAATTGACCTTGATGTTCTCATCGGCGTAGTAGCCGCGCTGCTGCGCGATCATCCACGGGGCGAAGGCCGGCAGCGTGGGCGGGGCGGGCAACAGATAGTTCACTTCCTCGGGCGCGGCGTGGACGGCGAAGGGCGACGCGGCAACCACGGCGACGGCGGCCAGTTTGAAGCTGAACGAGACCAGAGCGTTTTTCATAGGGCTTCCTGTAAGAATGGGCGCCCACGGGCGCGACGTGCGAGATCGGGGGGACGGGCGGTTCAATGCAGTTCGGCGGTTTCCTTGCCCACTTTCAGCAGTTCCATCAACCGCCCCTGCAGCGGGCCGATTTCCGGCAGCTTGCGCCGCTCCAGCGGGTTGTCCCGCATGGGCAGGTCGACGATGATTTCCTCGATGATGGTGCCGGGGCGCTCGCTCATCACCAGCAGGCGATCGGACAGCGCGATGGCCTCCACCAGGTCGTGGGTAATGAACAGCGCCGTCTTGCGTTTCTCGTACACCATCTTGGCCAGGTCCTGCTGCAGCACCATCTTGGTCTGCGCATCCAGCGCCGAGAAAGGTTCGTCCAGCAGCAGCACCTGCGGGTCGACGGCCAGCGTCCGGGCCAGGGCGGCGCGTTGGCGCATGCCGCCCGACAACTGGTAGGGGAAGTGTTCCTCGAATCCCTTCAGATGGCACTTGGCCAGCAGTTCGTCCGCGATCACCCTGCGCTCGCGGGCGGGGGCGCCGTCGATCTCCAGCCCCAGCTCGACGTTGGCCCGTATGGTGCGCCACGGCATCAGCAGGTCTTTCTGCAGCATGAACGCCACCTTGCGCACGGGCTTGGTGACGCGCTCGCCGCCCACGTAGACCTCGCCCTCGCTGGGCAGGTAAAGGCCCGCGCCCATGTTCAGCAACGTGCTCTTGCCGCAGCCGGACGGACCGATGATGGACACCACCTCGCCGCTGCGTATGCTGAGATTGACGTCCGTGACCGCGGTACGGGGCTGTCCCGTCTGGCGGTCCATGAAGCGCTTGCCAACCTTGCGGAACTCGATTTCATTCATGTTGCGGGCCTGTAGGAACCGGGTCTCGATTCAGCGGCGAACGGGAACGGAACCGCCCCGCCCCCGCGGTTGCGGGGGGCCGGACACTGCGATAGTGTTATTCCATCGCTGGGCCGGCATCGTTCGTCGTCTTAAATACGAAACCTCATCTCATATACGGAACAGTGGCAAAAATATAGCGCCTCGATTTTGGAGGCGCGACTGGGGTAAACCACTACCTAAGGCCTAGCAAACACCGGGCCAGGTCCAAGACCGGCCCCTGTACCGAGCAGGACGCGCCATGGCGGTGCGGCCTTGCACCATCCATGGTCAGAGAAACAGTGGGGGCGCACCCGTCCGGTGCGCGGCCATGGCGGACCGGCCGACCCGGTCAGCGGATCAGTTCGAGGAATTCGGCGCGCGTCGAGGGGTTTTCGCGGAATGCGCCCAGCATGACCGAACTGACCATGGAAGAGTTCTGCTTCTCGACGCCACGCATCATCATGCACATGTGCTGGGCCTCGATGACCACGGCCACGCCCAGGGCATCGGTCACCTGCTGGACGGCCTCGGCGATCTGCAGACACAGATTTTCCTGAATCTGGAGGCGGCGGGCGTACATGTCGACGATGCGCGCGACCTTGGATAGCCCCAGCACCTTGCCGTTGGGCAGGTAGGCCACGTGGGCCTTGCCGATGAAGGGCAGCAAGTGGTGCTCGCACAGGGAATACAGTTCGATGTTCTTGACCAGCACCATTTCATTGGTGTCGGACGAGAACAGGGCGCCGTTGACGATCTCGTCGAGGTTCTGCGTATATCCCTGGCACAGGTATTTCATGGCCTTGGCGGCGCGCTTGGGCGTATCGCGCAGGCCCTCCCGGCGCGGATCCTCGCCGAGCTGTTCGAGTATGGACGTGTAGTGCTGTTCGAGCGACATGAAGGTTCCCGAGGTATCCGTGAAGACGGCGGCGCTGGGACCGGCCGGGCGCGGCGCGAAGGCCCGCGGAAGGCGTGAGGATACCCCATCGCCTGCGACGGAGCCGGAAAGGCCCTACCCCGCTCCCGAGTCGGGGCCGCCGTGCGGTCTCAGCAATATTGCAGGGGAAGGCGCTCGACCGTGGTCTCCCGCCCGGTCAGGCGGGCGATGCGCCGCGCGACCTCGGCCGGATCCCCGCTGGTCATGAAGGCCACGCCGCCCTCGCCCGCCTCGCGCGCCAACCCATGGGCCAGCAATTGCCGCTGCAACTGGCGGGCGAACGGCACGCCCGTCTCCAGCACCGCCACGTCCGGCCCCACGTGGCGCCGGATCGGCTCGATCAGGAAGGGAAAGTGCGTGCAGCCCAGCACCAGGACGTCGGCGCCGCGCTCGACCAGTTCGGCCAGCGGCTCGGCCACCAGATGGTCGCGGTCCGGCGTCCAGCCTTCTTCGGCCAGCGACACCCAGCCGGGACAAGGCTTGAGCAGCACATCCACGCCGGGCGCCTCGCGCCGGACCAGCGCGTGGAAGCGGTCGCTCAGGAGGGTGCCCGTGGTGGCCAGCACCCCTATCACCCCGGAACGGGTCAACCGCACGGCCGGCTTGACAGCGGGCTCGATGCCGACGATGGGCAGTTCCGGGTAGCGGTCGCGCAGGGCATCCACCGCGACCGCCGTGGCGGTGTTGCAGGGGATGGCCACCGCCCTGGCCCCATTCGAAAGGAAGAACTCCGCCAGGCGCAAGGCGCGCGCCACGATGTAGGCCGGCGTCTTCTCTCCATAGGGCAGGTGGCCGCTATCGGCCACGTACAGCAGGTCTTCATGGGGCAACGCCTGCCGGATGGCGCTCAGCACGCTGATGCCGCCCACGCCGGAGTCGAAGATGCCCAGGGGTCCGTCGTGAACGGCGAGGGTCATGGGATGAAATGCACGCTAGGAAGCCAGTTTCAGCCCTATGATACCTGCGACGATCAGCCCCAGGCTGACCAGGCGCGCCGGGCTGGCAGCCTCGCCGAACAGCAGGATGCCCAGGGCGGCAGTCCCCACGGCGCCAACCCCCACCCAGATGGCATAGGCGGTTCCCACGGGCAGCGTGCGCATCGCCACGCCCAGCAATCCCATGCTGACGACGATGGCGGTGACAGTGCCCACCGACGGCCACAGCCGCGTGAATCCATGCGTGTACTTCAAGCCGATCGCCCAGCCGACCTCCATCAGTCCGGCGATGATCAAAAGGGTCCAAGCCATCATTTTCTTCCTGGTTGCGGGGCCGTCCCCATTCGTCATGACCAGCGGGGTCGTCCCCGCGTCGCTCCGTCCCTATTTAAACGCCGGGAAACGCTTCAGCACCATGCTCCGTCCCTTTTTAAAAATCGCACTAAATACGTGCATAAAGTCGTCGTTTACCGACATGATGACGGAAAAACGCGATTACAATGCCGCGTTTTTTCGGTGCAACGCACCACATCAGAGCAATTGCCGCACGCAAAAGGTGCAGCCCTCGATGCCGCTCGCAGCTCGCTGCGGCAGGACGACCCCAAGCGCCCGGACATTCAACGGAGCCGATATTGAAACACGCCAGCCTAGACAGCTTTCTCTCGCAGGTCGCCCTGCGCGATCCTCACCAGCCGGAGTTCCTGCAAGCCGTCAAGGAGGTCATGACCAGCCTCTGGCCTTTCCTGCAGAAACACCCGCGCTACGCCGAACATGGCCTGCTGGAGCGGTTGGTGGAATCCGAGCGCATCATCCAGTTCCGCGTCTGCTGGGTCGATGACCGGGGCCAGACCCAGGTCAACCGCGGCTTCCGCATCCAGCACAACTCGGCCATCGGCCCGTTCAAGGGCGGCATGCGGCTGCACCCGTCGGTCAACCTGTCGATCCTGCGCTTCCTGGCATTCGAACAGACCTTCAAGAACTCGCTGACCACCCTGCCCATGGGCGGCGGCAAGGGCGGCTCCGACTTCGACCCTAAGGGCAAGAGCGACGGCGAAGTCATGCGCTTCTGCCAGGCCCTGATGGCGGAACTGTACCGCCACCTCGGCCCCGACACCGACGTGCCCGCCGGCGACATCGGCGTGGGTGCGCGCGAAGTGGGCTTCATGGCCGGCATGATGAAGAAGCTGTCCAACAGCGCGTCGGCGGTGTTCACCGGCAAGGGCCTGGCCTTCGGCGGCAGCCTGATGCGTCCCGAGGCCACCGGCTACGGCACCATCTATTTCGCCGAGCAGATGCTGTATCGCAAGAACCAGAGCTTCGACGGCAAGTCCGTGTCGATCTCCGGCTCGGGCAACGTCGCGCAGTACGCCGCCGAAAAAGCGCTGGACCTGGGCGCGAAGGTCGTGAGCCTGTCCGACTCCGACGGCACGCTGTACGTGAAGGACGGCATCGGCGTCGACATGCTCAAGGAGATCATGGACCTCAAGAACGTCCAACGCGGCCGCCTGGCCGACTTCGCCTCGCGCAACAAGCTGTCGTTCGAAGCCGGCAAGCGCCCCTGGCACATCCCGGTCGACATCGCCCTGCCCTGCGCCACCCAGAACGAACTCGACCACAACGACGCCGAGACCCTGGTCCGCAACGGCGTCCTGTGCGTGGCCGAAGGCGCGAACATGCCCTCGACGCTGGAAGCCGTGGACGTCTTCACCCGGGCCGGCACCCTGTACGCCCCCGGCAAGGCCAGCAACGCCGGCGGCGTGGCCGTGTCGGGCCTGGAAATGGCGCAGAACTCGCAACGCCTGTCGTGGCACCACGCCGAAGTCGACGAGCGCCTGCGCGCCATCATGAAGGACATCCACGAGAACTGCGTGCGCCACGGCAGCCGCGCCGACGGCTCCATCAACTACGTAGACGGCGCGAACATCGCCGGCTTCGTGAAGGTGGCCGACGCGATGCTGGCGCAAGGGGTGTATTAATTCAGTCCCCCCCTACGCCCTTACGGGCGCCCCCCCAGGGGGCGATGCGCGAGGACCGGCGGAGCCGGATCCTCCGCATCCTGGGTCTAGTACGGTTATCCTGGTTTGGAGCAGTGATGCTTCGCTGGCTGCCAGCAGTTGGAAATGAAGAAAAAATGGCCTCGCTTTGTGAAAGCGAGGCCATTTTGTTTTGCCCCCTACCCAGGGCGCCGCGGATCCGGCTTCGCCGGTCCGCCAGTGCCGCCCCCTTGAGGGGGAGCGGCCGGAGGCCGCATGGGGGTGGGCTTTCCTTCCGGTCCGCCTGTGCCGCTCCCTGGGGGGCGCGCGTAAGCGCGTAGGGGGGGGCTTCCTCTAGGGGGGCTTTCCTCTCGCAGCCATTCGCGCCAGATCGCGACCAGCAGGGCCATCAGGACCGGGCCGACGAAAAGGCCGACCAGGCCCATGGTTTGTACGCCGCCCACCAGGCCGATGAAGGTAGGCAGGAAGGGAAGCTTGACGGGGCCGCCCACCAGGCGGGGGCGCAGGGTCTTGTCGACGATGAAGAGTTCCAGCGTGCCCCAGGCGAACAACCCGATGCCGGCGATGAGCTTGCCCGAGCCGACCAGGTACAGCGAGACCATGGTGAAGGCCAGCGGAGCGCCGCCGGGCACCAGGGCCATGAAGCCGGTGATCAGCCCCAGCAGGGCCGGCGACGGCACGCCGGCTATCCAGTAGGCCGTGCCCAGCACGACGGCTTCGCCGATGGCGATCAGGCCCATGCCGGTCACGGTCGCGCTGATGGTGGCCGGCACCACGCGCGAAAGCCGGGTCCAGCGCACCGGCAGTACCCGTTCGCCCACGGTATCGAGCTGGCCGACCATGCGCTCGCCGTCCTTGTAGACGAAGAACAGGATGATCAGCATGAACACCACCGTCAGCGCCAGGTGGAAGACATTGCCCGTGGTGGACAGCACCACGCGGTAGATGTTGCCCAGGTGCTCGCCGCTGATCAGTTGTACCCAGGCGCCCAGCGCATGCGGCCGCGACAGGTGTTCTTCCCAGTATCCCGCCAGGCGCTCGCCGATCAGCGGCAGCCCCGTCACCCAGTGCGGAACGGCCAGGCCTTCGCGATTGGCCTCGAGCAGCCAGCGGATGAGGTTGCTGGCCTCCTGGATGGCATAGGACAGCCCGTAGGCGAAGGGCACGATCAGCCCGACCACGATGACCAGCAGCGCGCCGGAGGCCGCCAGCGTCGTGCGCCCGCCGCAGACGCGGACCCAGCGCCGGTACAGGGGCCAGCTGGCCAGGCCGATGATCAGCGCCGCCAGGCCGGGAACGAGGAACCCGCTGAAGAAGTAGGCGCCGGCCAGCAGCATCAGGATCAGCAGCCAGCGGGCCACGAGGCGGGCGGAAAAGACAGGAAGCGTCATGAATGGTCGCGAGCGGTGAGCCGAGGAACGTCGCCGACAACTGTACCAGTTGGCAGGCGCATTGCGGGGGACTGCCGCCGGATGGCCGGCGGTGGTATGTTCCGGCCCATGCGCACATTTCTACTGTCGGCCCTGGCCGTCCTGGTCTTTCTTCCCACCACGCTCTGGGCGGCCTTCGCCCTGCGCTATCAGGTGCCCGGTCCGCTGCCCGTCAAGATCGCGGCGGCCGTGGCCGGCGCGGCCTTCGGCCTGGGCATGCTGTGGCTGGCGCTGGCGGGTCGCCCCGCCTGGGGCGTGGGCCTGTACGTCGTGGCCTTCGGCCTGCTGCTGGCCTGGTGGCACAGCATCGCGCCGTCGAACGACAGGGTCTGGGCGGACGACGTCGCGCAGATGACCACGGGCCAGGTCGACGGCCACGTGGTCACGCTGCGCAACGTGCGCAACTTCGACTGGCGCGGCCCGAACGACTACACCCCGCGCTGGGAGACACGCAGCTACGACCTGACCAGGCTGGCCAGCGTGGACCTGATCCTGTCCTACTGGACCATCGAGGCCATCGCCCACACCCTGGTTTCGTTCGGCTTCGAGGATGGCCGGCAACTGGTGTTCTCGGTCGAGATCCGCAAGGAACGGCACGAGAAATTCTCGTCCATCGGCGGTTTCTTCAAGGAGTTCGAGACCAGCGTCGTGGCGGCGGACGAGCGCGACATCGTCCGGGTACGCACCAACATCCGGGGCGAAGACGACTACCTGTACCGGGTGTCCATGCCTCGCGAGGCCATGATGTCCCTGTTCCTGGCCTACGTGGACGAGGCCAACAAGCTCGTGTCGAAGCCGCGTTTCTACCACACCATCACGGCCAACTGCACGACCATCGTCTACCACATGATGACCCGGATCATTCCGGGCCTGCCCATGGACTACCGACTGGTCCTGGCCGGCTACCTGCCCGGCTACATCTACGATGTGCGCGGGCTGGACACCTCGCACACGCTGGCGGACCTGAAACGGCTGGGCCGTATCACCCAGCGGGCGCGGGATGCCGACGCGGACCCGGACTTCTCCCAGGCCATACGGCGCGGCGTGCCAGGCATCGCGGCGCGGTAGCCGGCACTTATTTCCGGACTTTTCGCCCAGCGAAACAGCGCTGTGATGTAATCCTCGCACCCGGTGCCACGCTTCAAGAGCACGAAAAAAACGAGGAGACTCATGGCGTTGACCTATCGCATCCGCGCGCTCTGCCTGGCGTTTGCCGGCCTGTGCTGCGCGCCCGGCGTCCATGCCGAAGATACCCGGTACCCTGCCAAGCCGATCAAGCTGGTCGTTCCCTACGCGCCTGGCGGCCCCACCGATCTGGTAGGGCGCTCCCTGGCGGCAGCGCTTGCGCGGCAGCTCGGCCAGCCTGTCGTGGTCGAGAACAAGGCCGGCGCCGGCGGCGTCATCGGCGCCAGTTCGGTCGTGAACGCAGCGCCGGACGGATATACCCTGCTGTTGGGCCTGCAGGGCCCGATCACCATCAATCCGGCACTGACCAAAGTGCCCTACGATCCGTTCCGCGACCTGATCGCGGTACGGATGATCGCCACCTCTCCGATGATATTGATGGCCAGCAAGAAATCGGGCATCGGGACGCTGGGCGACATCTCCACGCGCGCGAAAGCCGGCTCCGCCGGCCTGAACATCGGGTCCTCGGGCACGGGTACGCTCCCTCACGTTGCGGCCGAACTCATCAAACACGAGACCGGCGCGAATCTGGTCCATGTACCGTACAAGGGTGCGGGCCCCGCGCTGATCGATCTTCACGCCGGGCATATCGATCTGCTGTTCTCCGACCTCCAGGTGG
This sequence comes from Pigmentiphaga daeguensis, assembly GCF_039523035.1. NCBI lineage: Bacteria > Pseudomonadati > Pseudomonadota > Betaproteobacteria > Burkholderiales > Alcaligenaceae > Pigmentiphaga > Pigmentiphaga daeguensis. The sequence goes on from NZ_BAAAEN010000007.1 coordinate 184,751, forward strand.
GACTTCCCTACGTCCAGTCCGGCCAGGCGACGGCGCTCGCCGTCACCTCGTCCCAACGCTCGTCCATGCTGCCCAACGTACCGACGCTCGCCGAGAGCGGACTCGGCAAGGTCAAGCTGGCCGGGTGGTACGGCATCTTCGCGCCGCGGGGCACGCCGGCGGCGATCCTGTCCGCGCTGGACCGGGCCGTGGACGGCGTATTCCGGGACACGGCCTTCAAGCAGACACTGGAAAACCAGGGCTCGACGCCCAGTGCGCTGGGCGGGGCGAAGTTCGTCGAATTCCTGCGCGCCGAGTACGGCCAATGGTCGCGGCTGGGCCAATCCATCACCATCAAAATGGACTAGAGCCATGCATGGAATGAGCGAACGGCTCGCGGACTGGGCCACGAACCTGTCATGGACCGACATTCCCCGCGACGTCAAGGATCTCGCCCGGCTGCAGATCCTCGATGCGGTCGGCGTCATGCTCGCGGCCAGGCCGCTGGAGCCCGTCCATGCCGCGGTCCGCGCCATGGCGCGGACCGACGCCGGCTCGCAGGCCAAGAGCCTCGGTTTCGATCAATCGCTGTCGCTCTCGGGTGCCGCGTTCGTCAATGGCGTCATGTCTTCGCTGCTGGAATTCGACGATACGCACATCGAGTCTTTCGTCCACCCGACCGTGGCTCCCTTCTCGATCGCGCTTCCCTACTGCCAGTCATCGCATCTGTCCGGCGCGCGGCTGATGCAGGCGGTGATCATCGGCAGCGAACTCAGTTGCCGGCTCGGCTTGGTCCCTCCCATGCGCCTTCATAGCGTAGGCATACACCCGACCGCGATCATGGGTGCGTTCGGCGCCGTATACGCGCTCGCCTGGCTGGAACATCTCGATTGCCGGCAAGTCGTCGATGCCATCGGCCATTGCGCCAGCATGTGCGGCGGCCTGATGGCGTCATGGGAAGACGGCGCGTCGACCAAGACGCTCCACGTCGGGATGGCGGCGAGCCAGGCCGCGCGCGCGGTCGCGCTGGGCCGGGAGGGGATCAGCGGTCCGCGCCTGGTATTCGAAGGGCGCTTCGGCTGGTTCCAGACGCACGTCCAGAAAGCCGACCCGTCGGCCTTCCGCTACGCCCTGGCGACAGACGGCCTCGGCAGCCGGTGGGAACTGCTCAACGTCGCCTCCAAGCCCTACCCCAGCGCATTCACCATTCATCCCTATGTCGACGCGGTGCTCGCCCTCAAGGCGGCGCATGCGATAGCGCCCGCCGACATTGCCGAGATCCGGTGCCGGATCGCCCCCAGCTCCGTGGCGACGCTTTGCGAACCGGCTGCCGAGAAGCTGCGGCCGTTGACCTCCTGGCATGGCCGCATCAGCTTGCAGCACTCGCTGGCCGAGGCCCTGGTGCGCGGCGGCATGGACAAGCACGCCTACAGTCCGGAGGCGCTTGCGGACCCGGTCATCAACGCCCTGGCCGACAAGGTGGTGTACGAAGCCCATGCCTCCCAAAGCGCCGACCCGAAGAAGGCGGGCGCCCACGTCCGCATCCGGCTGAACGACGGCTCATGCCTCGAGCACGTCATCGAGAGTGTGCGCGGCACGCGCGCCAACCCCATCTCGGAAGAAGACTACATCCGGAAATTCCGCTCGAATGCCGACGGGGTCATCGCTCCCGGCAGAATCGACGAGGCCATCCACCGCTTGATGCGGCTCGATGCGATCGATGACGTCGCTGCGGTATTCGACGCCCTTGCAACGCCAACCGTACATTCCGAGTAAGCCATGCACGTCGCCCACGTATCCGTCATACCCTGCCCCCAGCGCATGCGTGACGCCTCCTGGAAGTTCGCCCGCGCCTCGGTACCGTCGATAGAGGGTTATCTACTGGCGCTGACCGACGACATCGGCACGACCGGACTGGGCTACGCCCATGCCATTCCGGCCATCACCACCCATGGCGAAGGCGTACGTACCGCGCTCGAACTGCTGGCACCCGTAGTAACGGGGAGGGGGCTGGGCGAGATCGCCGCAATCATGAGCGACGTCGATCGCAAACTGGCCTTCCAGTACAGCGCCAAGGCCGCCATCGACATGGCGCTGCACGACCTGCTGGCCAGGCGCCTGGGGGTGCCGATCAGCGCCCTGCTCGGCGGGCAGGTCCGTGCCGAGCTGCGGCTGTCCCGCATTCTTTCCATCAAGCCGCCTTCGGAGATGGCGGCCAACGCCGCCGCATTGGTGGCGGGCGGATACCGGCAACTCAAGCTCAAGCTGTCCGGCGATACCGAACTCGACATCGCGCGCGTCGCCGCCGTCCGCGGGGCGGTCGGGCCCGAGGTCGTGCTGACGCTGGACCCCAACCAGTCATACCACGCCAAGCAGATGATGGCCGCGTTCGCGCGCATGGAGCGGTACGACATCGCGCTGATCGAACAGCCTGTTCCGGCGCATGACTGGGCAGGCCTCTCGCTGCTCGCGCGCAGCCTGCCCACGGCCATCGAAGCCGACGAAAGCGCCGTCACCGTCCAGGACATCCACAGGCTCGTCGCCGACCGGGTCGTCGACGCGGTCAACCTCAAGGTCACCAAACTGGGCGGCTTTCGCCACTTCATGGAAGCGGTCCACATCTGCGAAGCCGGCGGCGTGACATGCCGCGTGGGCGCCGCGTTCGGCCCGGCGCTCATGCAGGCCATGAACGCCCAGGCCGCCAGCACGATCGGCGCCCTGCCCTACGCCTGCGAACTGTCCGAACACGAGCAATTGCTGGACGATCCCTGCACGGGACTGAGCATCGCAAACGGCATCCTGACGCTTCCCGGCACGCCGGGCTGCGGCGTCGAACTCGCTGCCTAGCCTTAGCCTCCTTGCTTGCGGGCGCCGATCACGGCCTCGGCTACCTGGCGCGGCACCTCGGCGTAGTGCTTGAACTCCATGGTGTACGTGGCACGCCCCTGCGTGAGCGAACGCAGCGTGGTGGAATAGCCGAACATCTCGGCCAGCGGCACCTCGGCGCGCACCAGCTTGCCGCCTCCGCCGGCGATGTCCTCCATGCCCTGCACCATGCCCCGCCGCGACGACAGGTCGCCCATCACGTTGCCCATGAAGTCCTCGGGGGTCTCGACCTCGACGCTCATCATGGGCTCCAGCAGCACCGGATTCGCGCGCCGCATGGCCTCCTTGAAGGCCATCGAGCCGGCCATGCGGAACGCGTTCTCGTTCGAGTCCACGTCGTGATAGGAGCCGAAGGTCAGCGTGACCTTCACGTCCACCACCGGATAGCCCGCCAGCACGCCCGAACCCAGCGTGTCCTGGATGCCCTTGTCGACCGCGGGAATGAACTCGCGCGGCACCACGCCGCCCTTGATGGCGTCGACGAACTCGTAGCCCGAGCCGGCCGGCTGCGGCTCCAGCGAGATCACCACGTGGCCGTACTGCCCCCGGCCGCCGGACTGCTTGATGAACTTGCCCTCGACGTCGCGCACCGAGGAACGCACCGTTTCCCGGTAGGCGACCTGCGGCTTGCCCACCGTGGCCTCGACGCCGAACTCGCGCTTCATGCGGTCGACCAGGATCTCCAGGTGCAGTTCGCCCATGCCGGAGATGATGGTCTGGCCCGATTCCTCGTCGGTGCGCACGCGGAAGGACGGATCTTCCTGGGCCAGCCGGTTCAGCGCCAGGCCCATCTTTTCCTGGTCGGCCTGGGTCTTGGGCTCCACCGCCTGCGAAATGACCGGCTCGGGAAACACCATGCGTTCGAGGATGATGGGGTGGTCGGGCTCGCACAGCGTATCGCCCGTGGTGGCCTCCTTCAGCCCCACGGCGGCCGCGATGTCGCCCGCGTAGACTTCCTTGATCTCGCGGCGCTCGTTGGCATGCATCTGCACGATGCGGCCCAGCCGCTCGCGCTTGCCCTTGAGCGGGTTGAAGACCGTGTCGCCCGAGCGCACGATGCCCGAATACACCCGGAAGAAGATGAGCTGGCCCACGAAGGGATCCGTCATGATCTTGAAGGCCAGCGCCGAGAAAGGCTCGTCGTCCGAGGGGTGGCGCTCGATCTCGCGGTCGTGCTGGTCCACGCCCTTGATGGCCGGGACGTCCACCGGCGACGGCAGGTAGTCGATGACGGCATCGAGCATGGCCTGCACGCCCTTGTTCTTGAACGCGCTGCCGCACAGCATGGGTACGATCTCGCCCGCCACGGTGCGCTTGCGCAGCCCGCGCTTGATCTCGTCCTCGGTCAGCGTGTCGCCGTTCAGGTACTTGTCCATCAGCTCGTCGTCGGCCTCGGCCGCCTCGGCCACCATCTTGTCGTGCCACTCGGCGGCCGTGGCCTGCAGCGCGGCCGGGATGTCGCGGTATTCGAAGCGCACGCCCTGGCTGGCCTCGTCCCAGATGATCGCCTTCATCTTGACCAGGTCCACCACGCCCTCGAAATGGTCCTCGGCGCCCACCGGGATCTGGATGGGGACGGCCCGCCCTTTCAGGCGATCCACGATCTGCCGCTGCACGCGGAAGAAATCCGCGCCGACGCGGTCCATCTTATTGACGAACGCGATGCGCGGCACGCCGTACTTGTTGGCCTGGCGCCAGACCGTCTCGGATTGCGGCTGCACGCCGCCGACCGAGTCGTACACCATGCAGGCGCCGTCGAGCACGCGCATGGAGCGCTCGACCTCGATCGTGAAGTCCACGTGCCCCGGCGTGTCGATGATGTTGATGCGATGCTCGGGATAATTGCCCGCCATCCCCTTCCAGAACGCCGTCGTGGCGGCGGAGGTGATGGTGATGCCGCGCTCCTGCTCCTGCTCCATCCAGTCCATGGTGGCATTGCCGTCATGGACTTCCCCTATCTTGTGATTGACCCCGGTGTAGAACAGGATGCGCTCGGTAGTCGTGGTCTTGCCGGCGTCGATATGCGCGCTGATGCCGATGTTCCGGTAGCGCTCGATGGGGGTCTTGCGGGTCATGGCTATCTCGTCGAAAGGTTGAGGGAACGAAACGCGAGCCGCGCCGGTTCCCGGGGGAAACGGCAAAGGAAGCTAGTTTGCACCGATTCGGGCCGGGCCGGGAGGGCCAACGCGCCACACCCCTGCCGGCAGCCCGGGCATTCCCGCGCGCCTCGTAGTAACCTCGTAAATATGGGCGCGTTTCCTGAAAACAATCTGAAATTGGCAATCCGATCCGCCATGACCACCCTCGACAGACAACGTGCCATTCCCGCCCTCTACATGCGCGGGGGCACCAGCAAGGGCGTGTTCTTCCTGCCCTCGGACCTTCCCGCCGATCCCGCCGCCCGCGACCGCGTCCTGATGCGGGTGGTCGGCAGCCCCGACCCCTACGAGAAGCAGATAGACGGCATGGGCGGCGCCACCTCCAGCACCAGCAAGGTGGTCATCGTCGGCCCCAGCACCCGCCCCGACTGCGACGTCGACTACTGGTTCGGCCAGGTCGCCATCGGCCAGCCCGTCATCGACTGGAGCGGCAACTGCGGCAACCTCAGCGCCGCCGTCGGCCCCTTCGCCATCCACCGCGCACTGGTACGGCCGGCCGGCGACGGCATCGCCGTGGTCCGCATCTGGCAGGCCAACCTGGGCAAGCGCATCATCGCCCACGTGCCGGTGCGGGGCGGGCAGGTCCAGGAACTGGGCGACTTCGAACTGGACGGCGTGACCTTCCCGGCGGCCGAAGTCCGGCTGGAATTCCTGGATCCGGGCGGTGGCGACGGGCCTGAAGGCGCGATGTTCCCCACCGGCCGCACGGCCGACGTGTTAACCATTCCAGGAGTGGGGGAAATCCGCGCGACGCTGGTCAACGCCGGCAACCCCACCGTCTTCGTCGCCGCCTCGTCCCTGGGACTGGCCGGCACGGAATTGCAACCCGATGTGAACAGCCGCGCCGACCTGCTGGCACGGGCCGAGGCCATCCGCGCCCATGCCGCCGTGGCCATGGGGCTGGCGCCCGACGCCGCCCATGCCACCGCGCACCGCCAGCACACGCCCAAGCTCGCCTTCGCCGCCCCGCCCGCGGCCTATACCGCTTCAAGCGGCCGCGCCGTCGCCGCCGGCGACATCGACCTGAACGTGCGCATCTTTTCCATGGGCAAGCTGCACCACGCCATGACGGGCACCGGTGCCGTCGCGATCGCCGCCACCGCCGCCGTGCCCGGCACGGTGCTGGCCGACGTGCTGGGCGGCCCACGCGGCGAACTGCGCTTCGGCCACCCGTCGGGCACGCTGAAAGTGGGCGCCCAGGCACGCAGCCAGGACGGGCGCTGGAGCGTCGCGCTGGTGGCCATGAGCCGCACGGCGCGCCGGCTGATGGACGGCGTGGTGCTGTTGCCGCCATGGGAATGACTTTCCGCCCGCGCGCGTTTGGACGGATACTGTCTTCGTAGCGGAACGGCCCCTTGCCGTTCCCTCTTATCAGGCGGCCTGCCCGCCGCCCCTCGCAGCAAGGAGACATGCATGAAGTTCGTCAAGAAAACGGTTGCAGCCCTCGCCATCGCCGCCGCGCCGCTGGCCGGCATCGCGGCCCCCGCCAAGGTCATGGCCCCCGGCGGCCCCGGCGGCGGCTATGACGGCGCCGCGCGCGTGCCGTTGCAGGTCATGCAGCAGACCGGCATCTTCACCGACGGTTTCCAGGTCACCAACAAGGGCGGCGCGGGCGGCACCATCGGCCTGGCCGAGTTCGTGCGCACCGGCAAGGGCGACGACAACGCCATCATGTCCATGGGCGCCATCCTGGTCGGCGCCATCATCACCAACAAGTCTCCCGTCACGCTGGACCAGACCGTGCCGCTGGTGCGGCTGACCGACGACGCCGGCGCGATCGTGGTCGCGCCCAACTCGCCCATCAAGACCATCGCCGACGCGGTCCAGGCGATGAAGGCCAACCCTGGCGGCACCGCCGTGGCCGGCGGTTCGATAGGCGGCACCGACCACGTCACCGCGGCGCTGCTCGCCAAGGCGGCCAAGTTCGACCCGACCAAGGTCAACTACCTGCCCTACACCAGCGGCGCGGAAGTCGTCACCTCGCTGGCCAGCGGGCAAGCCAAGATCGGCATCTCGGGCCTGTCCGAGCTGAAGACCTTCGTCGACCAGGGCCGCATCCGCATCATCGCGGTCTCCTCCGAGAAGCGCCTGCCCGGCATCGACGCCCCCACGCTCAAGGAAAGCGGCTACGACGTCGTCATCGGCAACTGGCGCGGCATCATCGGCGCGCCCGGCATGAGCAAGGCCGGCCGCGACATGTGGCTGCAGCGCTATGCCAAGCTGCACGCCTCGCCCGAATGGAAGAAGGCGCTGGCCGATCGCGGCTGGGACGACGCCTACCTGGCCGGTGACGACTTCGCCGCCTTCCTGACCAAGGAAAAGGCGCGCCAGGCCGAAGTGCTCAAGGACGTCGGACTGGTCAAGTAAGGCCCAGGCCGACATCAGCGAGAAGGCACCGGGCGCCGCCGCCGGCGCCCATCGGAGACGACACGATGACAACACCCTCAAGGCGCCCCTGGTGGCTGGGCCTGGCCGTCATGGCCATAGGCGCGGTCTGGCTCTATGAAGGCGGCACCCTGCCCCAGATCGGCGGCTATGCCGCGCTAGGCCCGGGCTTCTTCGTCAGCGCCATCGGCGCGGCGCTGATCGTCCTGGGCATCCTGCTGCTGGTGCAGATCGCCCGCGGCGAGACCTTCTCGCCCCAGGAAGTGGAAAACGCCGAGGCCGATGCCGGCGCCTCCTGGCCGGCCCTGCTGTGGGCCGCCGCCGGCGCCGCCCTGCCCCTGCTGACCATGCAGCCGCTCGGCTTTCCCCTGACCGCCATGGGGTCCTTCGCCCTGGTCACCCGGGCCTTCGGCTCGCGGCGCCTGGTGTTCGACTGTGCCATCGGCCTCGCGCTGGGCGTGATCTGCTGGCTCGGCTTCTCCCGGCTGGGCGTCAGCCTCGGCCCGGCCTTTCCTCCGGCGGGGTGGTGATCCATGGATACCTTCAACGCCCTGCTGTCCGGCTTCGGCGTCGCGCTGCAGCCGATGAACCTGTTCTGGGCCTTCCTGGGCTCCGTGCTGGGAACCGCCATCGGCGTGCTGCCCGGCATCGGCCCGGCCCTGACCATCGCGCTGCTGCTGCCGGTTACCGTGCAGATCGCCCCCACCGCCGCCTTCATCATGTTCGCCGGCGTCCTGTACGGCGCCATGTACGGCGGCTCGACCACCTCCATCCTGCTCAACGCGCCCGGCGAGAGCGGCTCCATGATGACCGCGCTCGAAGGCAACAAGATGGCCCGCTCCGGACGCGGCGCCGCCGCGCTCGCCACCGCGGCCATCGGCTCCTTCGTGGCCGGCACCATCGCCACGCTGGCCCTGAGCTTCGTGGCGCCGGCCATCGCCGAACTGGCCTTCGTGTTCGGCCCGGCCGACTACTTCGCCTTGATGGTGCTGTCCTTCACCTCCGTCTCGGTGGTGCTGGGCACCTCGCGCGTGCGCGGCTTCATCGCGCTGTTCCTGGGCCTGGCCATGGGCGTGGTGGGCATCGACGGCCAGACCGGGCAGGCCCGGCTGGCCTTCGGTTCGGCCGACCTGCTCGACGGCATCGAACTGACGGTGGTGCTGGTGTCGCTGTTCGCGGTGGGCGAGATCCTGTATGTCGCCAGCCGCTACAGCAAGGCCCCGCCGCGCATCAACCCGCTCGCGGGCGGCACCTGGATGACGCGCCAGGACTGGAAGCGGTCATGGAAACCCTGGGTGCGCGGCACCGCGCTGGGCTTTCCCATCGGCGCGCTGCCCACCGGCGGCACCGAGATCCCGACCTTCCTGTCCTATACGATCGAGCGCAAGCTCTGCAAGCATCCCGAGGAATTCGGCAAGGGCGCCATCGAAGGCGTGGCCGGCCCCGAAGCCGCCAACAACGCCGCGGCCGCCGGCGTGCTGGTGCCGCTGCTGACCCTGGGGCTGCCCACCTCGGCCACGGCGGCGGTGCTGCTGGCCGCGTTCCAGAGCTATGGCCTGCAGCCCGGCCCCTTCCTCTTCACCAACAGCGGCGAACTGGTCTGGGGCCTGATCGCCTCGCTGTACATCGGCAACCTGATGCTGCTGGTGCTGAACCTGCCGCTGGTCGGCCTGTGGGTGCGGCTGCTGCTGATTCCCCGGCCCTATCTGTACGCGGGCATCCTGATCTTCGCCATGGTGGGGATCTGGGGCGTGGCGACCTCGTGGACCGACATGGCGCTGATGTTCGGCATCGGCCTGATGGGCTACGTCATGCGGGTCTATGACTTCCCCATCGCGCCGGTCCTGATCGGGCTGATCCTCGGGCCCATGGCGGAAACCCAGTTGCGGCGCGCCCTGGCCGTGGGCGAGGGCAATCCGATGATCCTGGTGTCGACCCCGACCTCGGCCACGCTGCTCGCCCTGGCCGCGGCCGCGCTGGTGCTGCCCCTGCTGCTGCGCCGCCTCAAGCGCGAAGCCTGAGTCCGGCCGCCGCGGGCCCAGACCCGCGGCGGCGCCGCTAGTCCTGCCCCTGCCGGATCATGCGGGCGATTTCCTCCTCGCCATAGGGACGCGGGTCCTTGACCCGCAGGCTGTCCGACCATTCCCGCGAGAAATCCCGCTGCAGCCAGCGGTTCACGGCGGCCGTGGCGATCATCGCCACCACGGCGCCGCAGGCGGCCAGGGCCATGTCCTTGTGCGCATCCCAGACGTCGCCCTGAGTGCCCAGGTAAGCCACGCCCAGGTCGCCGCCGAAGACCTCGGCCGCGATCCACTCGAACAGCTCGAACATGGCGGAGGTCGCCAGCGTGAACTCCAGCGGCAGGAAGTAGCCCCAGAACCCCCGGGCGTCGGCCACCCGCAGGAACACTTCGCGTATCGGGTAGGCCAGCAGCAGCCCGTACGAAAAATGCACCACGCGGTCGAAATTGTTGCGCTCCCAGCCCCACAGGCTGTTGAAGCTGCGGCCGGCCAGCGCCTGCCACCATGCGTCGTAGGGCACTTTCGCATAGGTGTAGTGCGCACCGATCGCATGCAGGCACAGGAAAACGAAAATCAGCGTGTACGACAGGCGCGAGAACCGGAAATGCCGCCAGCTCGCGGCCAACCCGGCGCAGAATCCGATCACCAGCACGTTTTCCAGCGCCCAGTCGGAACGGTCGAGCGGATCGATGGCCAGCGCCCCCCAGATCACCGCGAACGCCAGCGCCAGCGACGTCACGTAGCGCCGATACCCCGTACCCATGCCTGTCTCCATCTTGCCTCCTGCGGCCACGCGGAGCAGCCAGTCTACGCCATCGGCACGCCCGGACCGGAGCGCCCCCTTTTTACCGATGTGGAGCGGCAACTTTTACACGTTGCGCGGCCGCTTCTCGCGGACGCGGGCCGGACCGCCGAGGCACGCCGCTTGCTGGGTCGGCAGCACGCTGCCATGGAGGACCGCATGGACGACCAGACGAGCCTGCCCCCCGCCTCTGCTCCCCTTGCCGCGCAACGCGATCCGGACCGCAACCTCGGATCCGCCGAGCGGCTGGGCTCGGCGGCCGGCGGATCATTGCTTCTACTCTGGGGCCTGCGCCGCGGCGGGCTGGCCGGCGACCTGGCCAGCGCCGTCGCCGCCGGACTGCTGTGGCGCGCCGCCACGGGCGACTGTCCCGTCAAGCGCGCAGTCGCCCCCTCGCCCCTGGAACGGCGCATCGCGCGCGAACAGGGATGGCTGTCCGCCGCGGCGGCCACCCACGCCATCGTCATCGACCGCCCGCGCCAGGAAATCTACCGCTTCTGGCGGGACTTCTCGAACCTGCCCCGCTTCATGCGCCACATCGTCTCCATCGACGTCATCAACGACCGCCGGTCGCGCTGGACCGTCAAGGCGCCGCTGGGCCGGCTGGTCGAATGGATCGCCCACGTGGTCGACGACGTTCCGGGCGAACGCATCGCCTGGGAAGCCGAAGCCACCGCCGACGTGCCCAATCACGGCCAGGTCGAATTCCACGACGCGCCCGATAGCACCGGCACGGTGGTGACCGCGACGATCGCCTACCAGCCGCCGCTGGGCCAGGCGGGGCGGCTCCTGGCGCGCCTGTCGCGCGAGGAGCCCGCGCGCCAGATGGCCGAGGACCTGCGCGAGCTCAAGCGCTACCTGGAAGCGGGTGCGGCGGAGATTCCCCTGTCCCCGGTCTGATCCACGGGGTCGCTGCCGGACGGACACAGGCCCGCGCCTCCCCCCCAGGACGAGCCTTCCGGCAGCTTGGCGGTCCTCGCCTTCATGGCTGGACCGCCTTCTTTTTGCCCTTGCGCCGGGTCCGCGCGTTTCAGCGCCGTTTCACCCCTGGCATGTTGCTCCCGCCCAACCTATCGCTTTCCCTGGAAGATACAAAGCCGGGAGCCGCGCCGCGGACGGCTGCGGTATAACCTCGCCACGCATGCACGCGCATGCGCCGCCGGCCGGCCCCCCGGCTGGGCCACGAGCCCCGTCCCCGCCCGTCGGCCACTCTCCTTTCTACACAGATGGTCATCATGATGTTTACGCAACTCCAATCCAGCCGGCGCGCCACGCTCGCGCTGGCTGCCGCGCTGGCGACCGCCGGCGCGCTCTCCACCTCCTTTCCGGCCATGGCGGCCAATTACCCGGCCAAGCCCATCACCATCGTCGTCGCCTACGGCGCCGGCGGCGACACCGACGCCATGGCCCGCCTGTTCGGCGAAAAACTGACGCAGCGCCTGGGCCAGCCCGTGATCGTCGAGAACCGCGCCGGCGCGAGCGGCATCATCGGCAGCAACTACGTCGCGCGCGCCAAGCCGGACGGCTACACGCTGCTGCTGGCTCCCAGCACCTTCTCCATGGCCACCCACGTGGTCAAGACGAATTCGGCCGACACGTACAATCCCGCCCGCGACTTCGCTCCCATCACCCAGACCGCATCCCAGCCCCTGCTGCTGGTGGCCGGCCAGGCCTCGGGCTATACCTCGGTCGCCCAGGTCCTGAAGGATGCCAAGGCGGGCAAGGCGCTGACCTACGCCAGCCCCGGCTCGGGCTCGCCCATGCACATCCTGGGCGAGCTCTTCAACCAGGCCGCCGGCGTCAAGATCACCCACGTTCCCTACAAGGGCGTCGCCCCCGCCGTGAACGACCTGCTGGGCGGGCACGTGGCGCTGAGCTGGATGACCTACGGCCCGGTCGAACCGTATCTTGCCTCCGGCAAGATCCACATCCTGGCCAACGGCGCGGCCGAACGCACCCCGCTCGCCCCGGACGCGCCGTCGATGGCCGAACTGGGATACAAGAACATCGACATCGCCGCCTGGCAGGGCCTGTACGCGCCCAAGGGCACGCCGGCCGAGGTCGTGCGCACGCTGAACGGGCACATGGCCGAAATCCTGAAAATGCCCGACGTGGTGGCCAAGATGCGCGTCTTCGGCGCCTTCGCCAAGGCCAGCACGCCCGAGGCCCTGGGCAAGCTGACCGCCGACGAATACGCGTTCTTCGGCAAGGTCGTCAAGGAATTCGGCATCCAGGCCGATTGACCGGCTTGCCCGCCCCATGCGGGAACCTCCGGCGGGTCCGGCGCTCGGAATGAGCATGTGGATCCGCCGCCTTGCCGCCCTCGCCTGCGTGCTCGCGCTTGCCAGCGCGGGCTATGTCGCGCTCGACCGCTGGCAGCGCGGGATGATCTTCTCGGTCGAACTGGGCGAACGCTCGTGGTGGCGCGACCCGCCGGCCGGCACCCAGGTCTATGACCTGCCCCTGCCCGGCGGCGACACCCTGCGTGCCTGGTACTGGCGGCATCCGGATCCCGGCGCCCCCACGGTGCTGTATCTGCACGGCTCGCGCTGGAACCTGAACGGCAGCGCGTTCCGCATGGAGCATTGGGCGGGGCTGGGCTATTCGATGCTCGCCATCGACTATCGCGGCTTCGGTGCCTCGTCGCCTCGCCTGCCGTCCCAGGCGAGCGTCAGGCAGGACGCCCAGGCAGCCCTGCGCGAACTGGCCCGGCTCCAGCCCGATCCCGCCCGCCGTTTCGTCTACGGCCACAGCCTGGGCGGCGCCATCGCGATCGACCTGATGGCCCGCCTCGACCCGCCGATACCGGTGGCCGGCCTGATCGTCGAAGCGACCTTCACCAGTATCCGCGACATGATCGCCACCACGCGCTGGGCCGGCATCCCCGGCTTCGGCCTGCTGGTCACGCAGCCCTTCGATTCGCGCGACGCCATCGGCAAGCTGCGCACGCCGCTCCTGCTGCTGCACGGGACCGGGGACCGGGTCGTCCCGCCCGCCATGAGCGACGCGCTGCTGGCGGCGGCACGGCAATCGCCGCACAAGCGGCTGGTCTGGCTGGAAGGCGCCTCGCACTCCGGTACCAGCCGCAGCGGCGCCGCCTACGACGACGCCGTGCGCGGCTTCATCCGCTCGGTCCGGCAGGCTTATCCGGGCTGATTCATTCCAGTTCGACCGGGGCCTGGAACTGCCGTTCCAGGAACGCCACCGCACCCGCCCGGGCTTGCTCCGCGGAAGCGAAGACCTCGCTGTCCCGCATCAGCGGAAAACCCAGCACCCGCACCTGGAACCGGTAGCCGTCCTCGCCCGGCGAAGTATCGATCTCGAAATTGCGTTCATTGACCCAGCCTCTTGCCTGCAACGTCCAGTCTTCCACCTTCGACTCCTTGTGGCGGCATCCGCCGCCTTCATCCATGTCAACCCAGCGCCACCAGGAACACCAGGGCACCTATTCCCAGCATCAGGAACGGACTGAGCCTCGTGTACATCAGCGTCAGCGTCGAGGCGGCCGCCACGCCCCAGGCCCAGGCGCCGCCCTCGGCGGCGCGCAGCACGGTGCACGAAGCAGCCAGAACCATGCCCGCCGCCACCGGCACCAGGCCCGCCTCGATCGCGCGTATGCACCGCGTGCCCTTGAACCGGGTCCACAGATGCGCCAGGGCGTACACCAGCAGCGAACTCGGAATGAAGATCGCGGCCGACGCCACCAGCGCGCCCGCCAGCCCCGCCGCCTGCCAGCCCACCAGCGTCACCAGCAGCGCGCCGGGACCGGGAATGATGCGCGACAGGGCATACAGGTCCATGAACTGCGGATTCGTCACCCAGCCATAGACGTCCACCGACTGGCGGTGGATGTCGGCCACGATGCTCTGCCCGCCGCCCACCGTCAGGAAGGACAGCGGAGCGAAGACCAGGACCACTTCCACCAGTTGCGCGAACCTCATGCCTGCCCGCCCGCGCGCAGGCGCAGATAGGCCAGCCCGATGGACAGCGGCGCCATCGCGCCGACCACCCACAGCAGGGGCAGCTTCAAAAGGAAGATCGCCACGAAGGTGACGACCATCACGGCCAGGGCGGGCAGACCCCGCGCGGCCCGGCGCGCCGCCCGCAGTCCCGTCTGCAGCGACAGCCCCACGGCCGCGGCCGCCACGCCGGCCAGCGCCAGGTGCACCGAGTCGGACTTCGCCATCGTCGCGAACGCGGCCACCACGACCAGCGCCAGCACCATGGCGGGCACCACCAGCCCCAGCGCGCCGGCCAGCGCGCCCACGCCGCCCCGCAGCCGGAAACCGACCCAGATCGCCAGGTTGACCACGTTGACGCCCGGAAACGCCTGGGCCAGCGCGAGGCCGCTCAGGAACTCGGCCTCCGACAGCCAGTTCCGGCGCTGCACGAACTCCCGCAGCATCCAGCCGCTCAGCCCGCCGCCGAAGCTGGTCAGGCCGATCTTGGCGAAGGCAAGGAAGATCTGGAGCACGGAAGGAGGCGGGGAACCACTGTCGACGGAAACGGGCGGCAAGGTCTGGGGCATGGCGGGCCTATCGCGGGAAGTACCGTCATATTACGGATCCGGGTTGTCGAATAGCTTAACGCCCGGACCGGTCCGCCACCGGAGGCTAGAATACGGCCCCGCCTTCGCGCGGGCAGCCATTCCCTGCCTAGGAGGAAACGTCCTTGACCACTCGCCGCTCGTTCCATGCCCTCGTCCTTTCCAGCCTCGCCTGCGGCGCACGCGGCGCCTGGGCCGGCCAGCCGGCGGGCACCCTGCCGGTCGCGGCGCGCAACGCCGCCCTGGACGAGCTGGCGCGCCTGGAGCGGCTGATCGACGGGCGGCTGGGCGTGTGCATCGTCGATACCGCCTCCGGCGAGGAACTGGGCCGCCGCGCCGACGAACGCTTCCAGATGCTCAGCACCTTCAAGCTGCTGGCCGCCGGATTCGTGCTGGCCCGGCATGACCGGGGCGAAGATTCGCTGGACCGGCGGATCCGCTACACCCGGCAGGACCTGGTCAATTGGTCGCCCGTGACCGGGAAACACGTGGGCGATCGCGGCATGACCCTGGCCGAACTCTGCCATGCCACCATGACCACCAGCGACAACACCGCCGCCAATCTCAT
This sequence comes from Pigmentiphaga daeguensis, assembly GCF_039523035.1. NCBI lineage: Bacteria > Pseudomonadati > Pseudomonadota > Betaproteobacteria > Burkholderiales > Alcaligenaceae > Pigmentiphaga > Pigmentiphaga daeguensis. The sequence continues at coordinate 200,097 of NZ_BAAAEN010000007.1, forward strand.
CCTGCGCAGCTTCGGCGGCCCGGAGGCGCTGACGCGTTTCATCCGGGGCCTGGGCGACGGCGTCACGCGCTGCGACCGCTACGAACCCGAGCTGAACGTGCCCCATGCCACCGGCATGCTCGACACCACCACGCCCCACGCCATCACGCGCACGCTGGGCAGGCTGACGGTGGGCGAGGCCCTGTCGCCCGCGTCGCGCGAACGGCTGCAGGCATGGCTGGTCGGCAATACGACGGGCGACAAGCGGCTGCGCGCGGGCATACCGGCCGGCTGGCGCATCGGCGAGAAGACCGGCACCTACTCCAAGGTGGGCGCCAACGACATCGGGCTCGCCTGGCCGCCCGCACGGCCCGCGATCCTGATGTCGGTCTACGTCGCCAGCACGCGGGTATCGGACGAGGTCAAGGACCAGGTCATCGCCAAGGTGGCGGAACTGGCGGGGCGGCTCTACGGCCGGCCGGAAAACAGATAAGCTAACTCGAATTCATTGGTTCCCCGCCCAGGGGGTGCATGCCTATAGTGGCGCCCTTCCCACGCCACGCTTTTCTTCATCATGCATCTCCCGCGGCTCATCCCGCTGCTCGTCCCGTTCGCCGGCCTGATCGCGCCGGCAGCCGGACACGCGCAAACCTATCCCTCGAAACCCATACAGATCGTCGTCCCGGCGGCGCCGGGCGGTAGTCCCGACATTCTCGTGCGCCTGCTCGCGCCGTCCCTGGCCGCGCAACTGGGCCAGCCCATCACCATCGAGAACCGGCCCGGCGGCGCGGGCAACATCGCCTCGCAACACGTGGCGCGCGCCGCGCCGGACGGCTACACGCTGCTGTTGGCCACCGACATCATCTCGATCAACCAGTCGCTGTTCACCAAACTGCCGTTCGATGCGCGCACCAGTTTCGCGCCCATCGTCCACGCCATCTCTTCGCCCCAGGTCTTCGCGGTGAACCCGGCCGTACCCGCGCGTAGCGTGCAGGAATTCCTGAAACTGGCGAAGGCCGCGCCAGGCAAGTATTCGCTTGCCTCGCCCGCCATCGGCACCACCGGCCAGCTGGGCGTGCTGCTGCTGCAAAGCCAGGCCGCCATCGAAGTCAAGCCGGTGGTCTACCGCAGCGCCCAGCCCGCGCTGACCGACGTGCTGGGCGCCCACGCCGATGGCATCATCGTCACCATCGCGCCCGCCCTGCCCTTCATCCGCGAAGGCCGGCTACGCGCGCTGGCCGTCTCCACCGCCAGGCGTTCGGCCGCCCTGCCCGACGTGCCCACCTTCGCCGAACAGGGCCTGCCCGATTTCGTCTTCGACTCGTGGCAGGGTTTCGTGGCGCCGGCAGGCACCAGCCCCGAGATCATCGACCGGCTCAACCGCGCCTTCAATGCCGTCCTGCGGGAACCAGAGATCCGCAGGCAATTGCAGGCCCAGGCCTTCGATCCGGCCGGCGGCTCTCCCGATGCGCTGCGCAAGGTGATCGGCGACGGCATCGTCAACTGGGGCAAGGTCATCCGGGCTCACGACATCCGCGTCGAGTAACGCACCGCCGACAGGAGCAAGAACATGCCCAGCCCGGACATCTCCCGTATCGACCGCCTGTGGTACACCCGCTGCCCGGTGCCCAGCGCCTCGGGCATCGCCATCCACCACGGCTGGATCGATGCCGAATTCGCGCCGGACGGCATCGCTGTCTCGTCGCTGCGCGCCTCGCCCAGCCGGGCCGTGCGCGAATCGCATTTCGACCACCGCCAGGCCAACTCCTTCCGCCAGGGCGGCAACGCGCCACCCATCTGGTCGCGCTCGGAAGGCCAGGACGTCGTGGTCGTCGGCCTGACCTGGCTGCCCCAGTACCAGGCCATCCTGGCCCTGCCCGGCGCTGGCATCCGCGATGTCCGCGACCTGAAGGGCAAGCGCCTGGCGCTGCCGCGGCGGGTGAATGAAAAGATCGATTTCTGGCGCGCCTCGGCGCTGCAAGGCTATCTGCAGTCTCTGGCCGCGGCGGGCCTGGGCGCTGACGATGTCAGTTTCATCGATCTGCCGGTCGAGGCGCCGTACATAGGCGACCAGGCCGCCTCATCGTCCGGCCCGCTATTCGACGCGCGCCAGACCGCCAGCCAGTCGCGGGCCGAGGCCTTGGCGCTGATCCGCGGCCAGGCCGATGCCCTGTACGTCTACGGCGCGCACGGTCCCGCCCTGCGCGAATTCCTCGGCGCCGACATCGTGGTCGACATCGGCCACCACGCCGACCGGCGGGTCGCCATCAACAACGGCACGCCCAACGTGCTGTCGGTCAGCGGCGAACTGGTACGCACCCGTCCTGACCTGGTGGCGCGCTACCTCGCCCAGGTCCTGCGTGCCGCGCAGTGGGCGCGCGAGCACCGCGCCGAAGCGGCCGGCATCATCGCGCGCGAAGTGTCCGTGGTCGAGGAGTGGGTGCCGGCGGCGTTCGGCGCCAGCCTGTATGAAAACCTCGAACCCAGCCTGGCCCCGGACCTGATCGAGGCACTGTCGATCCGCAAGGATTTTCTCCATCGCCACGGATTCATCCGCCACGATTTTTCCGTGGACGACTGGATCGATCCGGCGCCGCTCGCCCAGGCACGCGAACTGCTGCGCCGGACCGAACCGCTGGCGGCCGCCGGGCGTTGAGGCCTTCGTCATCCGTGCGCGGCGGGTGACCGCGCGTGCGCGCGGTGCGCCAGCAGGGCCAGCATCACGTCCAGCATGGGCGTGTCCACGCCGGCCGACCGGGCCAGGTCCTGGACCGCGAATAGCTGGGCGTCCAACTCCAGCGGACGTCCGGCCAGCAGGTCCTGCAACATGGAGGGCGGATGCGGGTTCGATCCCGTGGCCGCCACCTGCCCCTCCAGGTCGAACGCCATGGCGACGCCATGGCGGGCCGCCACCGCGCACGCTTCCCGGGCCAGGCGGGCATACAGTTCGCGCGTGGCGGGATCCGCAAACAGGGCCGACGATGGCGAGTGGGTCAGGCTGGACAGCAGCGAACTGGGAACGTTGAGCAGGAGCTTGCCCCAGATCTCCCGGCCGATGTCCCCGGTGGCCGCCGCGCCCGGCAGCCCGCGCCGCATCAGCGCCACCACCTGCTCGAGCCGCGGCGACAGCGCGCCGCCGGGCTCGCCCACCACGAAACTGCTGGCGCGCGAATTGTTGCGCACCACGCCGGGCGCGACGACCTCGTTGGGCGAACGGATCACGCAGCCCAGCGTCCGCGCCAGGCCCAGTTCGCGCGCCAGCGTGCCGTCGGGATCGAGCCTGGACGCGGAGGGAGCACCGCCGCGCAGGTTCGCCAGGTACCACCACGGAATGCCGTTCACCGCGAAGACCACGGGCGTATCGGGTCCCAGCAGGGCCCGCATCGATGACGCGGCCGGCGGCAGACCGTGGGCCTTGAGCGTGGAGATGACCAGATCCTGCGGCCCCAGGTCGGCGGGACGGTCGCTGGCCGCCACGCGCACGGTGAACTCGCCGTCGTGACCGATGAGCCTCAGGCCGTCGCGGCGTATGGCCGCCAGGTGCTCGCCGCGGGCGACGACCGACACGTCGACGCCAGCCCGGGCGAGATGAGCCGCCATGTATCCGCCCACCGCCCCGGCGCCGAAGATGCAAACCTTGTTCATGATGAAAAAGTATCCAGAGAATCTATGCCTCGGCCTCGACGAAGACCTGCCGCCGCCTGGCCTTGATGAACGACAGGCTCATCAGCGCAAGCGTGCCCGCGCAGATGGCCAGGAACGTCGCCGACAGCGGGCGCTGGACGAACACCGACCAGTCGCCGCCCGACAGCGTCAACGACCTGCGCAGGTATTCTTCCATGTCGCCGCCCAGGATGAAACCCAGCATGAGCGGCGCACCCTCGAACTGCAGCCTGCGTGCGGCATAGCCGAAGAAAATGAAGAAGGCCAGCAACAGGACCGCGAACGCGCTGTTCGAGATGCAATAGACGCCTATCGTGCAGAACAGCACGATGGCGGGAAACAGCCATTTGTACGGCACGGTCAGCAGCCGTATCCAGATGCCGATCAGCGGGTAATTCAGAATCAGCAGCATGAAATTGCCGATCCACATCGACGCCACCAGCGCCCAGAACAGGTCGGCGTTGCGGGTGAGTATCTGCGGCCCGGCCTGGATATCGTGGATGGACAGGGCGGCGATCATCAGCGCCATGACGGGACCCGACGGGATGCCCAGCGTCAGCATGGGAATGAAATTCGTCTGCGCCCCGGCGTTGTTGGCGGACTCCGGTCCCGCCAGCCCGCGCAGGTTGCCCTTGCCGAAATCGGGCTCGCCTGCCTTGGGGCCGAGTTTTTTCTCGACCGTGTAGGACGCGAAGGACGCCAGCACGGCGCCGCCGCCGGGCAGCACGCCGAACAGCGTACCGATGGCCGACCCGCGGAAAATGGCGGGCATGGCGGCCTTCATGTCCTCCCGAGAGATCCTGAGCCGGGAAACCCGCTGCGGCGCGACGTGCCGGGAGGGATCGGCATTGTGCAGGTTCCAGATGATTTCGCCGAAGCCGAACCAGGCCATCGCGACGATGGCGAACTCCAGTCCATCCTCGAGATCCAGCAAGCCGAACGTGAAGCGGGTCTCGCCCGAGGTGACGTCGCTGCCCACCATGCCGAACAGCAGGCCCAGCACCGTCATCGCCAGGGCCTTTAGCATGTCGCCCGAAGACAGCGCGATGGCGCCGATCAGGCCCAGGCACATGAGCGCAAAATATTCGGGCGCCCCGAAGTGGAAGGCCACCTTGGCCAGTTGCGGCGAGAAAGCCGCCAGGATCAACGTGCCCACGCAGCCGGCAAAGAACGATCCGACGGCCGCCAGCGCCAGCGCCGTTCCGGCCTTGCCCTGGCGCGTCATCTCGTAGCCGTCCAGCGTCGTGACCAGCGACGACGACTCGCCGGGAAGCTTGATCAGGATGGCGGTGGTCGAACCGCCGTACTGCGCGCCGTAGTAGATGCCCGCCATCATGATGAGTCCGGGAATCGGATCGAGCGCGTAGGTGGCCGGCAGCAGCATGGCGACGGTGGCCACGGGCCCCAGCCCCGGCAGCACGCCCACCAGCGTGCCCAGCAGGCACCCTGCCAACGCGTACATCAGATTGGAGGCGGAAAGGGCCAGCGAAAAACCGGTGGCGATGTTGTGCAGCAGGTCCATGGATAGTCCGGTTCAGTACGACCACGGCCACAGCGGGATGGCCAGGCCGAACAAAGCGACGAAAATCACCAGCGAGATCGCGGTCAGCAGCGCCGAGAGCAGCAGATTCTCCCGGAACGACAGTTGCTGATTGGCAAGCCCCGTGATGAACACGAGCACGAACATGGCGGGCACCAGCCCGGCGCCCCGGAATCCCGATGACCCGCCGCCCCCCAGCAGCACCGCGAACACGACCAGGCCGCCGATGATGCAGGCCAGCGGCCGCACCGGCCACCGGCCGATGGCGGCCGCCTCCCGCCGCCCCCAGAACTCACGCACGGCGATGGCCGTGCCCAGGACCGCCAGCAGCACGCCCAGGATCATCGGGAAGTAGCCCGACCCCGGCTCCAGCGAATCGCCGATGCCGTAGCCGATCGACAAATGAACGGCCCCCGCCCCCACGAGGACCAGAAACACCGCTGCATAGACTCTTTCCACTCGACTGCCTTGAAAGGTGATGGCTGGATCGCCGCGCGCCGCCCGGCCGCGTCAGCGCTTGAGGACCCTCAGGCCCCGCAGGTCCGCCAGCGTGGGCGTGCCCAGCAGGGCCATATTGGTGAGGATCTGCCGCCGCAGCGCGGACAGATAGGCCGCCAGGCCGGTTTCGCCGTCCAGGGCATAGGCGTACAGACAGGCGCGCCCCAGGGCCACCACGTCCGCTCCCAGCGCCAGCGCCTTGAGCACGTCGTTGCCGGTCTCGAAGCCCCCGTCCACGACCAGCGTCGCGCTGCCGTCCAGCGCCCGCGCGATCGGGCCGAGCAGGGCCAGCGTACCGGCGCCCTGGTCGAACTGCCGGCCCCCGTGGTTCGAGACATAGACGCCCGCCACGCCCAGGTCGCGGGCGCGAACGGCATCGTCGGGATCCTGGATGCCCTTGATGAAGAACGGAATGCCGGGATGGGCGGCGATCAGCCGCCGCAGCGCGGTCCAATCGAAGGAGCAGCGATGCGCGCTGGTGCCGCGTACGCTGCGCAGCGCGGCATGATTACCGGTTTCCACATCGGCGGGGCGGACCGGGAACACCGGCGCGTCCACCGTGACGATCAGGCCCGAGTACCCCCGGTCGACGGCGGCCGCGCATTGCTCGTCCAGCCAGTCCTGGTTGCCGTCCACGTAAAGCTGGAACAAACCGCAGGCCCGCGGCGGCACCCGCAGCGCACCCGCGTCGGGCAGGGCCGAGCCGAGCGCATAGGCGATGCCCGCCGACTCGGCCGCCCGCTGTGCGCCCGCCGCGCCCTGCTCATGCACCAGGTGGAGCGACCCCACCGGCGCCAACATGACCGGCAGCAACAGTTCGCGGCCCAGCAAAGAGGCCGAGCACGCGATGTCCGTCACATCCACCAGCACGCGGGGAACCAACGCCACGGCATCCAACGCGTCGCGATTGCGGCGCAGCGCCGCGCCGGTTTCCGCGCCCCCCGACAGATAGGCCCACAGTTCGGCGGGCAGCGTCCGGCGCGCGCGCTCGGCGCGATCCTCGACGAAGCTGCGATGCGGCGCGGCGTCCCCGTTCACGTCCGCGCGCTCACTTCGCGCCGTGCGTCCGGTAGAAGGCTTTCCAGAAGTCGATGTCCTCCTGGGTCTTCTTCGTGGCGTAGGCGGGGCCGGCGGTCAACAGGACGCCGCCGGAGTTGCGCACGAAGGCGGCCACCGGGCCGGCATCGTGGATGGTCCCGGCCGCCTTGACCAGCGCGTCCTTCACCGGGGCCGGCAGCCCCTTGGGCGCGAAGATGCCGAACCACGACGAACCGACCGGCGCGAGGTCGGGATAGCCGGCCTCGACGATGGTCGGTACGTCGGGGTAGATCTCGCTGCGCTGGTCCGAGACGATCGCGATGGGCCGCAGGGTCTTGCCCTCGACGTAGGGCTTGATGAAGGCCGACGTCAGGTAGCCGGAAGCCAGTTCCCCTGACATCACGGCCAGGGCCTGCGCGCCGCCTCCCTTGTAGGGTACGTGGACCAGCTTGATGCCGGCGCTCTTCTCCAGCGTCTGGCCGATGATGTGTGCCGAGGTGTTCGGCCCCACGCTGCCATAAGTCAGCTTGCCGGGATGGCGTTTCGCGTACTCGACGTAATCCTTGATCGTCGTGATCGGACTGTCGGGCTTGACGTAGAGCAGGAAGGCCTGCGACGTGATGGCGGTGATCGCCTCCAGTTCGGCGAAGGTATCGAACCGCCCCTGCGCGGTCTCCTGCGTCAGGCCGGACGTCACGACCAGCGTATAGCCGTCGGCCGGCGCGCGCGCCGCGTACTTGCCGCCGATCACCCCGCCCGCGCCCGGCTTGACCTCGACGATGACGGACTTGCCCAATACCTTCTCGAGCTCGGTGGCGTACAGCCGCCCCAATTGTTCGGTGATGCCGCCCTGGTAGGGAATGACCAGCGTGACGGGCTTGGATGGATAGTCCTGTGCCAGGCCGGGCATGGGCAGCGCGCCGGCCATAATGCCGGCCGTGGCGGCGGCAAGCAATCTGCGCCGTGCGATGTGGGTGTTCATGTGAAAAACCTCTGATGCATCCCGTGTAGGGATCTAGTCGATGTCGAAATAGGCTTCGGGCTGGGGACCGGCGACGGTCACGCGGTTCAGGTAACGCGGATAGTCGCCGTAGTCATGCACGGCGTAGTGCGTCGTGCACCGGTTGTCCCAGATGATCGCGTCGCCCGCCGACCACCGGTGCCGGTAGCTGAATGCCGGCTGGCCGTTGTAGCGGCGCAGCCAGTCCAGCAGCAGCGCGCTCTCTTCCCTGCCTATCCCTTCCAGGTGCTCCGCATGGGCGCTCAGGTAGAACACCGGCCGGCCGCTGACCGGATGCCTGATCACCAGTGGATGCGCAAAGCCGGGCAGGTCGTCGCGGCTCGCGCCGGTGCGCACCTTGACCTGCCCGCGGTTGTAGTGCACCGCGCGGATCCGATTGATGAGCCGCTTCACGCCCTCCGGCAGGTACTCGTAGACCAGGTACTGGTTGCACCACATCGTGTCGCCCCCGAGCGGCGGCAGGTCGATCGCCGTCAGGAACGACAGGTAGGGCGGACACTGATCGTAGGTGCTGTCGGCGTGCCAACGTTCGGAAATGGCGAGTGCCTTGCCGTTGTTCTTGATGGGGATCGCATGGCGATGCCCGTCGATGGGCTTGAGGAAGGAACCCAGCCAATGTTCACCGAAGCGTCCGGCGAAATCCTCCAGGCCGCCGGCGTCCAGAAACTGACCGGGCAGATGGATCACGCAATGCTCGGCGATAAGGGATTTCAGCCGCTCGACATCGGCCGGCGTCGCCTCGGACGCCTTGAAATCGGTGATGCGCACGCCTACGGTCGGCGTCAGGGCCTGGACTTCCATGAATCTGTCTGTCGTCGTTGCGAAGACCGGCAAGCTTAGTCACCTTGTCCGTTGAAGCGAACAAATAAGATCGACTATCGACATACGTTTTTCGCACCGGCTCGGCATGCCCGGAAGCGGATAAGGTCATGCGCAATCCTTCGTTCGCCGCGACCCGCGCCGCATGCATCATGCGGGCTCCCCATGTCGTTTGCCGCGATGCCCGGCCCGGGCGCCGCACGAGGCCTCATCCGCGTGTCCGCACCAGACTCCCTCTCCTTCCCCGCGCCGGCGGACGACGGCCTGCGCATGCCGCGGCGCGCCGTGGCGGTCGGCGCCATCACCCTCGCCGCCATCCTGAGCGTGCTGGACGGCAGCATGCTCAACGTCGCGCTGCCCTTGATCTCCGCCGAGACCGGCATGTCTCCCGCGGCATCCGTCTGGCTGCTCAACGCCTACCAGCTCACTATCGTGGCCAGCCTGCTGCCGCTTGCCGTGGCGGGTGAACGCGTGGGCTATGCCCGCGTCTTCCGGCTGGGGCTGCTGCTGTTCACGCTCAGCGCACTGGCCTGTGCCTTCGCGCCCGATGCCCGGACGCTGGTGTCGGCCCGCATCGTCCAGGGCCTGGGCTCGGGATGCATCATGAGCAGTGCCGCCGCGCTGCTGCGCGCCGCCTACCCCGCGCGCCTCTTCGCCACCGGCCTGGGCATCAACACCATGGCCGTGACGCTGGCCGCCGCGGCGGGTCCCGCCCTGTCGTCCGCCATCCTCGCCGTCGCCCATTGGCGCTGGCTGTTCTCGATCGCCCTGCCCGCCGGCACCCTCGCCTGGCTCTGCGCCTTCGCCCTGCCCGCGACGCCGCGCCGCCCGACCCGGCTCGACCTGCCCAGCATGGCCCTGAACGTCGCGGCCCTGAGCCTGACCGTCATCGGCCTGGACCGACTGGGCGTCCATCCCCCCACGGGCCTGGCCGTCCTGCTCGCGGCGGCGGCCGCCTGGCTGGCCTGGATACGCCGGGATGCCCGCCGCGCCCGCCCGCTGCTGCCGCTGGACCTGTTCGCCATCGTCCGCTTCCGCCTGTCCATCTTCACGTCCCTGCTGATGTTCGCGACACAGATGGCCAGCCTGATCGCGCTGCCCTTCCATTTCCACGGCGACCGGGGCCTGACCCTGCCGCAGGCGGCACTGCTGCTGACCGTCTGGCCCATCGGCGCCACCGTCACCACCTTCTTCGCCAGCCGCCTGCTCGCGCGCTTCGGCGCGGCCACGCTGTGCGCCACGGCCGCCATCGTCATGGTGGCCGGCCTGTCGTGGATCCTGCTGGCCCCGGACCACCTGTTCCTGCTGCTGGCGCCGGGCCTGGCGCTGGGGGGCATCGCCGTCGGCCTGTTCCAGGCGCCGAACACGCACGACATGCTGTCCAGCCCGCCGCGCGACCGGGTCGGCGCGGCCGGCGGCATGCAGGCCATCGCCCGCGTGGGCGGCCAGTCGCTCGGCGCCACGCTGGCGGGCATCGGCCTGGCGCAATCCGACCGCATCGGGCCGACCCTGGCGATCGCATTCGCGATGGGATTGGCGCTGATGGTGCTGGCGGTGAACCTGCGGCGGCGGCGATTCCTGCCGGCCATGGAACGGACAGGGACGATGGCTCGATCTTGACATCATGATGTCATGCCGTCATGATGCCTTCACATCATGACGGCATGACTCACGCATGAACCTTCCCAACCCGCTGCTTGCCGAAGGCGGCGCGCCGCTGTACCGGCAGGTGGCCGAGCACCTCATCCAGCGCATCGCCAGCGGCCAGCTCGTCCCCGGGGATGCCCTGCCCCCGGAAGACAGCCTGTGCCGCGAGTTCGGCGTCAGCCGCATCACCGTCCGCAAGGCCGTCGAGGAACTGCTGGCCCGCCACCTGATCGTCCGCCGCCGCGGCGTCGGCACCTTCGTCAACGATCCGCGCCGGGCCACCAAGGACGTGACCTTGGTAGGCGTGATCGACGAGGTCCTGCCGCGCAACCAGGTCACCGTCGTGGACGAGGCCTGGACGCCCCTGCCGGCCAGGCTGCGCGAACTCTTCGGCCTGGGCACGCAGCAATGGAAATGCGTGCGCGCGGTCAACCACGTGGCGCCCGCCGAACCGCTGGACTACGCCCACTTCTACTTCGCCGAACACGTGGCCGACGGCATAGGCGCCGCCGAGGTGGCCGGTCCGCTGCCGCCGGTCAAATACCTGCAGACCCGCCTGAACGTCCGCATCGACCACGCCGACCAGCTCGTCGAGCCCCTGGCCGCCACCCGAGAGATCGCCGCCCGCCTGGGCATCCCCCGGAACACGCCGGTGCTGCGCGCCACCCGCATCTACTACGACGCGCAGAACCGGCCGGTGGAGATCGTCGATGCGGTCTATCACCCCGAACGCTACCGATACACGGCCACCCTCTACCCCAAGGCGGGAGCCGGCAACTGATTCCTCGTCGTCTTTCCAAGGACACGCCATGCGCTCGAGCAGATGGAACGGCAAGTTGTCGAAGTGGTCACGCTACCTGTTGCTGGGGGTAGCCATAGCCAGCAGCCAGGCGGCCGCGCAGGACTATCCGGCGCGCCCGGTCAAACTGGTCAGCCCCTGGGCGCCCGGCGGCGCCAACGACATCTTCTGCCGGGCGCTGGCGCAGAAGCTGACCGAATCGCTGGGCCAGCCCGTGGTCGTGGAAAACCGCCCCGGCGCGGCCGGCACCATAGGCTCGGACTACGTGGCCAAGGCGCCGGCCGACGGCTACACCCTGGTCATGGGCAGCTCGCCCACCCACTCCATCGCGCCCGGCCTGTATCCCCGGCTGCCCTACGATCCCATGCGCGACTTCGCGCCCGTCACGCTGGCCGCCGTGGTGCCCAACATCCTCGTGGTCCATCCCTCGCTGCCGATCCGGTCGGTGCCCGAGCTAATCGACTATGCCAAGGCCCACCCCCGCCAGCTCAACTTCTCGTCCACCGGCAACGGCTCCTCGCAGCACCTGTTCGGCGAACTCTTCAAGTACCTGGCCCGCGTCGACATCGTCCACGTCCCCTACAAGGGCACGGGCCCGGCGCTGAACGACCTCCTGTCCGGCCAGGTGCAGATGGCCTTCGAGAACCCGCCCGCCCTGCTGCCCCACATCCAGGCCGGCCGCCTGCGCGCGCTGGCGGTGGCGGGCACCAAGCGATCGGCCTCGCTGCCCGACCTGCCCACGGTGGCCGAGGCCGGCCTGCCCGGCTACGACGTCGCGGTCTGGTTCGGCATCTTCGCGCCGGCCGGCACGCCCAAGCCCATCGTCGAACGGCTGCACAAGGACATCGCCGCCGCGCTCGCCTCGCCCGACATCAAGACGCGCATGGACGGCTTCGGCGCCGAGATCATCGGCGCCGGCCCCCAGCAGTTCGATACCTACCTGCGCGCCGAGATCCCCAAGTGGGCCGCCATCATCAAGGCGGCCAACGTCAAGGTCGACTAGCCCCATCCACCCCAAGGAGGTATCCATGACGTTCTCCGTGATCGCCCGCTGCCCGCGCACGGGCATGTTCGGCATCGCCATCGCCACGCGCCCCATGGCCATCGGCGCCAAGTGCCCGTTCCTGCGGCCCGGCATAGGGGGGCTGGTCGTGCAGGCCAACGGCGATCCCCGCCTGGGACCGCTGGGCCTGTCGCTGCTGGAACAGGGCTATTCCGCCCGCAAGGTGCTGAACGACATCATCGAGAGCGACGGCGAGGACAACATCGCCTGGCGGCAGATCGCCGTCATCGACAAGGACGGCCGGACCGCCGCCGTCACCGGCAAGGACAACGAGGACTGGAAGGGCCACATCGCCAAGCAGGACTATGTCGTGCTGGGCAACCGCCTGACCAGCGAGCGCACGCTCACCGCCATGTCCGAGGCCTTCGAACGGCACGCCGACCTGGAACTGGCCGACCGCCTGGTCTGCGTGCTGGAAGCCGCGCGCGACGCCGGCGGCCAGGTGGCCGGCCAGCACTCGGCCGCGCTGCTGGTGCACAACAGGAAGTCCTACGCCTGGGTCGACCTGCGGGTGGACGAACACGACGAGCCCATCGGCGAGCTGCGCCGACTATACGGCCTGTACGTGCCGCTGATCCCCTACTACGACCGGCGGCCGGCCAACCCCAGCATGCCGCGGGACGATGTGTGGCGGAAGGAAACCGGCGTCCAGGGGGGGCCAAGATAAGGGTTCCTGACAATACCGTTCCACCACATCCAGGATCGATGATGCGATTACACTTTTGAAGCCAGACCGTAATCCGCCGCGCCGCAGGTGAGGAGTCGCACCTTGCGCGCGGGAACGTATGAACACCCTGTTCCCCCTCCTTTTGTCCGCCCTGACTCCGATCGCGCTGACTTCGGTCTATGTCGCGCTCAGGGCGTGGCTGCCCGGCGGCAGGCAGGGGAACCTCCACATGTCGGTGCTGTTCGGCGCCGCGATGTGGCTGGCCATGATGTCCTCGGTCCACCACGGCCCATACACGATCGCCGACATGCGAGGCGCCATCCTGGTGCTGGCCTACCTGTTCGGCGGCCCCATACCCGCGCTCGTGTCCCTGGTCATCGGCGCCATCACGCGCAGCTGGATAGGCGGCCCCGTGGCCCCCATAGGCGTGGCGGTCCTGGCCACCATCTTCCTCGGCATCCTCCTCCTGGCGCGCTGGCCCGACCGGCTCGTGCCCGAGCCCGGCGCGGTCTCGGCGCGCGCCCTCGCCACGATGGGCGCCTGGGCCTCGCTGAACCAGGCCGCCGCGCTATGGCTGGCCCATGCGGCCGGAGCGCTGCTCATCGTCATGCCGCTCACCCAGTTCTGCGTGACCATGATCGCAGGAGGCATGCTGATACTCATCCAGCAGAAGACCAACCTGGGCCGCAAACTCAACGAGCAGCAGGACCTGGTCAGGACGCTGCTGGTCCGGGACCGCGCCTCCGGCCTCCTCAACCGGGCCGGCTTCTGGCTCGAACTGGATGCCGCGCTTCGAAAACTCGCCGGCTCCGACGACAAGATCGTCGTACTGCTCATTTCCATCCGCCGGCTGCGCAACGTCAGCGTGACGCTGGGCCCGCGCCTGTCCGAATCCCTGCTGACCCAGGCAGCGCGCAGGCTGGAAGCCGTGGTGAAGAACCCGACCCTGGCGCGCTTCGACGATGGCACCTTCGGCCTGTTCGTCATGGCCGATCCCCTGGACGAAACCGTCGCGCTGGTCGACGACGTCTTCGCCGCCTTCCGCCGCCCCTTCCATTTCCATGGCCGCGACCTGCACCTGAGCCTGAACATAGGCATCAGTTCGTCCTCGGGCGACCACGATGCCCTGGAGACACTCATCGCGCACGGCAACCAGGCCCTGGCGCGCTCCATCACGCTGGGAGAAAACCGGCTGCAGGTCTACGACGAAAACACCGTCGTACAAGCCGTCCGCCCCATGAAACTCGAAGTGGAACTGCGGCGCGCGGTCGAGACCGGCAACGAATTCCTCCTGCAATACCAGCCCAAGGTCCACCTGGATACCGGCAAGCTCCACGGCGTCGAGGCATTGTGCCGCTGGCATTCCCCGGCGCTGGGCCAGGTCGCTCCCGACGAATTCATTCCCGTGGCGGAAACCTCGGGCCTCATCGTCCCCCTGGGAGACTGGGTGCTACATGAAACCTGTCGCCAGCTCGTCGAGTGGCGCCGGCGCGGCTTCGTCCCGCCAGTAACGGCCGTCAACCTTTCCGCGAAACAACTGCTGGACGACGACTTTCCCGAAAAATCGTTGCGCTGCGTGCTGGGCCACGGCCTGAGCCCGTCGCAGATCGAGTTCGAACTGACGGAATCCTCCGTGATGACGAACCCCAACCTGTCGATCAACGTACTCAACCGCCTCAAGGCCCTGGGCTTCCCGCTATCCCTGGACGATTTCGGCAGCGGCGCCTCGAACATCGGCCACCTGAAAGCCCTGCCCTTCGACTGCATCAAGATCGACAAGAGCGTCATCGACGACCTGGGCGCCAGCGACGATGCCGAAATCGTCTGCCAGGCAATCTATGGGCTGGGAAGCGCGATGCACCTGGACATGGTCGCCGAAGGCATCGAGACCGAGGTCCAGCGCAACCAGCTGCGCAAGATCGGGTTTACCTTGGGACAAGGGTTTTATTTTTCGCCGGCGCTGAATGGGGATGAGTTGGCCACGGGGTGGCTGGCGCGAGGCTACAGGAGCCAAGGCGCGGAATCGGCCCTATGAGCTGTCGATTCCGGCCGCCTTCATTCGTCGTACCGGTGACACCGGTCGCCTCACAGGCTGGCCGGCTCTCGATATATGCTACCGAGGCCAACATGGCAACCCAAGAAAAAGTCACCGGTCCGGCGTCCTACTTCCCTTCGATCGAAAAGAAGCACGGCGAACTGCCCACCCCCGCCATGGCGAAACCGGGATGGGCTGCCGACGCGGGGCCGCTGGCTGCCCGACACAACAAAGCCAGCATTCCGCCCATAGCCCGCCCCTGAGCGGGCTTTCGCACATTCAACGTATGAAAATGTGCGAGGAAAACCATGTCAGGAAAAGCGGAACGGCGCGCCGCACGCGCCAGGCTGCGGCGAAAGCGGGCCTATTGGTGGGGTCACAAACTGACCGGGGAAGCTGAGCGGAGCAAGGTCATCGATACCCCAACGCCATGTAGCTGCTGGATGTGCGGGAATCCTCGCCGCCACTCGGGGGAGCGCACGGTACAGGAACGTCGATGGCTCCAAGACCTATGACCACGTTTTTTACGTCTTTTGCACAAGGTCCCGTGCCCGGTGATCCCGGAGCCAGTCCCGCAGCGCGTCATTCATCCTCGACTGCCAACCTGGCCCGCTGGATTTGAACGCGTCCACAACCTCCTGATCGTAACGGACCGTGAGTTGGACTTTCGTTTGAGCCGCGCGCGGGCGCCCAACTTTCCGCAGTTGCTTGAACTCTTCTTTGCCCAGCTCGTAGGTGTCAGGGTCCGCGGCGATGCCGGCGTTGATCGCCGCATCCTCGTCTGGGGTGGGCATGATGAGCCCTTTCTTAAGCTTCGGCATAAGCCTTCACCTCCCTGGAGTTCGCCTTGCGCAGGCTGATTACATGCATCACATCGCCACGCTGCGTGAACACGACACAGAACAGGCGTTGTTCGATAACCGCATACCCGATCTCTCGAAGTTCGCCATAGTCGTGCCGGGTATCAGGTTTCGACATCACTTCGGGCCAATCGATCCGAGCTGCGAGCGCCAAGGACACGCCATGCTTGCTCTGGTTGATTTGATCCTTGGCAGGGTCGAATGTGATTTCCATTTAATTATTGTAGCTACATAATTAGGGAGTGGCAATCTATTTTTGTAGCTACAGCGCCACCATTCCACGATTAGCAGCCCGGCCGCATCCAGCGCCTCGGTAATCGTCTGCATGGCCTGGGTTCTCCACCCTCGGCGTGGCGCGCTCGCTGCCCTTGCCCCGCAGTCCCCGTAGCCGGGACATGATCAGCCCGTTGTGTTTGGTAGCGGTGTTCCTATGCACGTCGCGGTGGTCCGCCAGCCGGCCCAGCTTCGAGGATTTCCACTTCCACGACCTGCGGCACACCTGGCCGAGCTGGCACGTTCAGCGCGGCACGCCGCTCATGGTGCTCAAGGAGCTTGGCGGCAGGGAACGGATCGATTTTGGTCAAACGGCATCGCGCAAAAAGAAACGCCACCGGTCAGGGTGGCGCCAAGTGCTTGATACCTGAGTAATTCTTTGGTGGGCCTCCTCGGAGTCGAACCGAGCCCCAACGGATTATGAGACGCGTTTTTTGTAAAAGACAATAGCGAAAAGTGCTGCAAAATCAATCGCTTACAGCGACATCCGCCCCTATCAACGGCAGCACTTTCACGCGATTTAGGCCCTAAATCGACCGATTCATGTCAAGAAAATGTCAAACGGAAAGCGCCCGCGAGAACCGGAGCGAAACCGGGATTACACGACCTTCTCGCCGAAATTCTACCGGGGCACAATAGCGCTAGCCCATAACACGAGGTACGCCATGAGCCGCACATCCCTGATGGACGAATGGGAAGCATCCGTACAAGAGGCCTTTCCGACTGCCGTCCCAAACACGGCAGTTTTTACCGGAGCGGCCAACATCGCCAACCTGCTTACGGCTCTGTCCCGTAGGGGGTGTGTGCATTTTTTCTTGCCAGACCGTGGCGGTCATGACATCAGTGGGGCGCGCGTTTCGCCGTTCGACGATGACGCGATCGAATGGCATACCAGCCACGATTCTGACGACGGGTTCAAGCTTGCGGTAAACGTGATGCGCCCCACGATCGCGAGCTTCCGGTGCCCACCGGGACGCCTTGACTTGGCGCACGTGATTCTCGAATGCGGCACGATGGAGGCCCAAAGGCCCGCCAATGTCCATGGCGGCAGGGAAGAGCTTGCCCAGCTCCCGAGCGGCACATATGACTCTCGACAGAACTTTCAGGCGGACTCGATGCAGGGCCGCGGCGAGTCCTTCCCCCTAGGCACCCGATATGTCACCCGGTACGTTCAGCCGGCACGGTTTGCGCTCTTCGCTAAGGCTTCTTCCTACAACAAGATGCCGGACCCAGACGCCTACGATGCGATCCACACGGATTCGGCGAAATTCGACGCCGTGTTGCAAGCACTCTTGCGCTTACCACCGGACCACTTCGCTTGAGATCGACGGGCGTCCGCACCGACCAGGTTCGGATCCGGTTCGTCCGCAGCGGACTCGGCACGGGAAGCGCCCAACCTAGTCTTCGGCGTCGAAGCCGGTCGAGAAATCGGCCCTGTAACCATACTAGTTAACCATCATCAATGGGATAGATGTGACCTGCTCCCCAATTTAGTACGAAACCAAATTAGAGTCTGCGGTTAAAAAACTGTCTGCAAACTGCTTGGGCGTCAGATACCCGAGCGAACTGTG